>NZ_JBQHDG010000011.1:0-305050 GCF_052068095.1 Phytohabitans sp. LJ34
GGCGCGGGCGGCCGCGGCGGCGGCGTCCCGTACCGCGGCGGCGGCGGCGCGGGCGCAGCAGGCGGCCGCGGCGGCGCGCAAGGCGGCCGCGGACGCGGCGACGAACGAGGCGGCGGCCGACCAGGCACGCCAGAAGGCAGAAGAGGCGAGCCGCATCGCCCTCGAGGCGCGGCACAAGCTCGTGCTTTTCGTGGCGGTGCGGCTCGCGATCGACGCCGGGATGTACGCGGTCGACCAGGCCAACGCCGCCGCGGCCAACGCGGAGGCGGCGGCCACGGCAAACGACAACGCGATCCAGGCCGCGAACGCGGCGGGCGCCGGCGCGTCCGAGGCGGTGGCGGCGGCGAATCGCGCCCGAGCCGCGGCGACCCAGGCCAGGCGCGCGGCCCAGGCGGCCGAGCGGTACCTCAACGTGGCGCGGCAAGCCGCGGACGCGGCGCAGGACGCGGCCAACCGCGCGGTGGCGAACGCTGAAGCCGCGGCGCGGGCGGCGATAGAGGCGGCCGAGCACGCGGGTGAGGCGGCGGAGGCGGCCAACCGGGCGACGGAGCACGCCAAGGCCGCGACCGAGGCGGCGATCGCCGCGGTCGACGCGGCAAACCAGGCGTCCACTGTGTACGAGGCGGCCCGCCGGGCGGACGCCGAGCGGCTCGCCGTCGCCAAGGACCAAGGCATCGAGGCGTCGCGGGCCGCCAAGGCCCAGTACGACGCGCTGGAACAGGCCGCCGACTGGGATGTCGAGGAGGCCGCCAAACGCGACACGCAGACCAACCAACTGCTCGCCCTCGCCCAGAACCCGGCGACGCCGCAAGCGGACGCGGTCAAGGCCGGCCGGACGGCCGCGCTCAACCTGACCAAGGCGCAGGGCCCGCACACCCGGGAAGCCGCGCTCGCCGCCCTCGCGGCCAGCGACGACGAGGTCCTCGTCTTCGCCCGTACCGGGGTGGCCCGAGCCAACGGCCTGGACGACCGCGCCGCGGTGATGAGGATCGCGGTCACCGAGAACGCCGCCCTGGCCACCGCCGCGCAGGCCGCGCTGGAGGGCACCGACGCCCAGGTGCGCCAGTTCCTGCGGACGCAGGAGTATCCCGGCCGGTACGCACAGGACCGGATCAAGGTCAACCAGATCCTGTCCACGGCGCGGGCCAACGGCGACACGGTGACGGCCCAGCGGGCCCAGGCCGCGCTCGACGCCGGCACCCTCCAGGCGCTGCGCGACTTCCTGGACACCGGGCGGTTCGACGCGGAGGCCGTCGGTGAGCGGGTGCGGGTCAACCAGATCCTCGCCGCCGCGGACAGCGGCCCCGAGGTCAAGGCGGCGGCTCAGGTCGCGCTGGACGGGCCGCCGAGCTACCTGCGCGACTTCCTCAGCACCGACCGGTACGTGGCCGCGGAGCGCGACAACGAGGCCGCCGCTCACCTGGCCAACGTCGGTGGGCTGCTGGAGAAGATCCACGAGGTCGCCACGACCGCCACCACGAACGCCTTGCAGGCGCAGGAGGTGGCGGCGAAGGCCCGCGGTGACGCCGAGCAGGCGATCGAGTACGCGAAGCAGGCGACCGAGTCGGCGACCCGGGCCGGCGAGTACGCAGAGCAGGCGCAGGCGTACGCGGACGATGCCAAACGGTCGGTGGAAAAGGCGGCCGCCGCGGTCGCCACCGCCCGCGCGGCCGCCACCCGGGCCGACACCTCGGCCCGCAGCGCGATCCGCTCCGCCACGTGGGCGATCGTGTCGCACGGTAACGCCGTGCAGGCCGCTCAGGAGGCGAACGCCGCCGCGAAGGCCGCCTACGACTCGGCGATGGAGGCGCATGGGGACGCCGAGGCCGCGGCGGCGGCAGCGAAGGCCGCGTTCGACCGGGGCATGTACAACCACCAGGGCAACATCACGAAGTGCATGAAGGACTTCGGTCCCGGCACGATCGGGGAGGCTCTGGAGAAGCTCTATACGGGGCAGGCGGGCCAGGCGATCGAGGCCTGCGTCCGCAACGCCATCGGTGATCCCGACGAACTCGCCAAGCGGGCGTACCAAAACAGCGCGACGTGCGTGTACCTCTATGACGAGGGCAGCCAGGGCTACGACAACTGCATCGGGGCTGTCCTCGACCCGATGTTCGAGGCCGGGCAGAAGATGGCGCTGTTCGTGGCGGCGATCCAGGCCATGACCGCCCTGTTCACTCCGCTCGCGGTGGGTGCCCTCGTCGGATGCATGCTGACCGTCTGCGGCCTCGTGGCCGGGACGTTGCTGACGATCGGCGAGGTTGGGCTCAACTTCGTCAATCTCTTCAACGGCGACCAGTCGCTGGGGCAGACCATACTCAACCTCGGCCAGATGGCTCTCGAGGCGTTGCTGCTCAACGGAGTCGGCAAGCTGCTGTCCGTCGGCTTCCAGAGCATCAAGGCGCTCTACCAGTCCAAGAAAGGCGCCGACGCCGCACTTACCGGGCTGACGAACTCGAACCTCACCCGAATGTTCGGCCTCGAGATCGGCTCCTGCTTACGCCCGCGTAACCTCGCCCGCGAAGCCGGATGTTGGTTCACCTACGTTGGCAACGCGACATTTGTCAGCCCGGGGGGCCTCTCCTACACGACGTACGGCGACGGGGGCCAGCTGCACCGGCTCATGCACGTGCTGGACCACATGCAGCCGGACCCCACCAAAACAATGCACTCGGTATTCGTGCTGCGGCCGGGCGAAAACGTCTTCGAAATGATCGATTCCGCGTGGGTCAGGCGGGCGGACGACGACGCTTACTTCATCGAGATACAAGCCAATGGCCGCAAGGTCTGGTGCATCCCGATGGGCCGGGTCGTCGGCACGCACGGGGAGAAACACCTTTGGATCACGACCGAGGAAGAGATCATTGGTATCCCGGATCTGGTCACCGCATTCCCCAGGCTGAACACGGACAACAAGTGTAAGAACTGAAGGCACGTAAGCCGGAGGGCGTCGGGCGGGTATGCCCGGCGCCCTCATCGGCGGTCCAGAATCCTTCACACGGCGCGGTGGACCGTCTGGCAAGCGCTTCCTCGACGGAGGATCAAGCCTTCGACGAGCCAGAGCTTCCCAGATCGGAAGGCACTCCTGCCTTGCGGACGTCCGCCAGCAGCTTGGCGAACACCGCGTCGGTCACCCAGGCGTCGCCGGTACGGTCGGCGGCACCCAGCCAATCGCCGACGTCCCACATCTCCCGGCAGGCGGCCAGTACGGGGAAGCCGGCCACCTCGCTCTGGCTCAGCGGACGGACCTGCTGGTAGCCGGCGAGGACCGCCGCCCAGCGTTCGCGGTCCGCCTCCGGCGCGTCCGGCCCGCGGTAGAGAGCGACAAGGTCGTACGCGCGTAACCCGAACCCGCAGTGGTCGAAGTCGAACGTCACGAACCGTCCGTCGCCGTCGATGTTGGCGTTGCCCAGGTGCAGGTCCGCGTGGATGATTCCGTACGCGCCGTCGATCGCTCGGAGCCGCTGGATCTCGCCGGTCAGCCAATCGCCGAGCTTGCCGAGCTCGGCGAGGTGCGCCGCGGCCCGGCCCGAGCCGGCGTAGGGAGCCAGGCTGGCCAGCGGCCGTTCGACGAGGATGCGTTCGTCGAGGTGGTAGCGGTCGTGGCTGGTGACGAAGGCGTCCATCGCCAAGTGCATCCGGGCGATGCCGGAGCCGAACTCGCGCCACTGCTCGGCGGTCAGCGTGCCTTCGTGCAAGGGCGCTCCAGGCGCGTGGGTGAACAGGGCGAAGCACCGTTCGCCTTCGGGCGCCATCAGCCGGCCGAGCCGGTCGCCGGCAGCCCGCGGGTACGGACGGATGACACCCAGCCCGGACGCGGCCAGGTGATCGAGCAGGTCGAGCTCGAAGCGGAGGTCGGATTCCGAACGGATCCAGTACTTCTCCCGGTTGTAGACCCGCAGCACGCGGCGACCACCCTCGACGTCGGTGACGAGGTAGGAGTCGTTGAAGCCGCGGTTGAGCAAGCTCACCTTGACGGGCGCGGCGATGGCATACTCCCGTTTCACGAGCTGGGCGAGGTCACCAGCGTGTAGGAGCGAGTGGGTCACGCGCATATCGAGTGAGCCTATAAGCGGACCAGGTGGCCGCGCTGCTTCGGCGCGGCCGGTCACAGGATGCCGTCGTCGACCTGTTCCAGGATGACGGACCACCACTCGTGCTTGACCGCGGGTCGGTCGATTTCCTTCAACGCCTTCTTGAGCTGCTTTACCCGGGCATCGCGGTTGTCCGGCGGGACAGCGGCGGGCTTTATCTTGCCGCGGGCACGGCTGCCGCGCGCCGGCGAGTACGACCACACCGCGCCGGAGTCGTCGACCCCGATCAGCTCGGTGGTGGGTTCCCATACGTAGCCGACGACCGACAGCCGGCCGTCCTCCACAGTGACCTCGGAAGGCATCACCGTAGCGTCCAGAACTACACCCAGAGTGGCGGCGTGCGACGTGTTCACGCCGCCGAGGCTAGTGGCTGCGCTCCACCGCCGGCCAACCAGGCCGACGGGTCACTCGGCTCCGCAGACGGCGTCGTCCATCAGCTGGAAGCTGCGGGCCAGCACCGCACCGGCGGCGGCCTCGTCGGCCAGCTTTGTGGTCATGTACACCACCGCGGCCCGGCTCCCGTCGGCGGTGACCGCGTTGACCACGACGGTGCCGGGCAAGTCGCCTGGGTGTGCCCAGTACCCGCCGCACCGGTTGGGGGCCCAGAAGATGCCCAGCCCGTACCGGAGTCCGGGGTACAAGCCCTGGAACGTCTCGGCCAGGACGGTGTCGTGCATCTGCGTCATCTGCTGTGGGCGCAGCAGCTGGCCGCGCTGCAACGCTTGCCAGAACCTGGTCAGGTCCGTCGTGGTGCTCACCAGACCGCCGGCGGCTCCGCCGTAGCTGGCGTTCAGCACGGTGGTGTCCACCAGCGGGTCGCCAGGGACGAACTGATGGTAACCCCTCGCATGCGGTCGGGGTAGGTGGGATCGGCCGTCCACATAGGATGTGTGCCGCAAACGCAGCGGGTTGATGATTCGCGACTGCACGGCCTGCGGCCATGGCCGTCCGGTCACCTTCTCGATGAGCATGCCGGCCAAGATGTAGTTGGTGTTCGAGTAGGCCCAGTGTGTACCCGGTGCGAACACCGGTTCGTGTCGCATCGCCAGCGCCACGAGGTCCGCGGCGGTGACGCGGTCGAGCCGATGCTGGCGGTAGCCGTCGGCGGAGCCGAACGCGGGCAGGTCCTCGAGGTAGTCGGGAATCCCGCTGGTCTGCTGGAGAAGCTGCCGGACACTGATCCTGCTGCCGTCGTTGCCGTTGCCGGACACTACACCGGGCAGCCAGCGCTCGACCGGGTCGGTCAGGGCCAGCCGGCCCTCACCCACCAGCTGGAGCACGACGACCGCCACGAACGTCTTGGTGTTACTGCCGATCCGGAAGTAGCCGTCGGGCGGCATCGGCGCGCCGGTCCGCCGGTCCGCGACGCCGCTGCGTGCCCGCGTGACGCGGTCGCCGGTCTGTACCAGCCCCTGCGTCCCGACGACACCCAGGTCGCGTAAGTCGTCGAGACCGGCCTGTAGTTGGTGCCGGTCGGCCACCGGCGCGGCCCGCGCCACGGCCGGGATCTGGGCCGCGAATGTGGCGCCGCCGGCAACAGCCACGATTGCTACGAACGCGGCAAGCTGTGCTTTCATCTTGTTCCTCCATCTCTTGACTGCGGAGGAACTCACCGTAAGAAAACGATCAATGTATCGACCATCCGGCTGGCCCGCGAATAAGAGGTGAGGCTAACCCCCCGGCCACCGCACTAGCTGATGCCCAGGACGGGCAGGCATTCCTTGACGCCGGTCAGCTCGATGTCGTCCCGGCGGACCCGCTCCCACGCATCCCGGGTGAGCCGCCACCGCTGGATCCGGGCGGGCTCGCCGCGGCGGGTGTCCCAGTCCGTGCCGTTCGGCTCGTAGCCCAGGGACCGGGAAACGCGGTTGGACGCTTCGTTGTCGACGAAGGCGTCGCTGCCGGCTTCGCGTGCGCCCAGCCCGGCGAAGGCCAGATGCAGGATCGCCGCCCGCATCTCCTTTCCGAGCCCTTGCCCGCGGCTGCCGGGGGCCAGCCACGAGAAGCTGGACACGGTGCCGAACCGCGTGAAGTTCGTGCCGATGAGGTCCTGCATGCCGACCGGTTCGCCGTCGACGAGCACGGCGAAGTACAGCCGCCACGAGTCCGGGGTCACCCGGGCGCGGCCGGCCCAGATCCCGCGCAGCCATTGCCATTCGCGTTCGGGGTTGTCGGCGTACAACGACATCGGGTCGTCGAACGGCCACGGCTCGGCGTCGGCGACCCCGGCCCGCACGAGCGGCACGAGACGTTCCAGCAGCGCGTCGGAGGCGCCGGCCAGTGCCAGGCGCGGCGTGCGGACTTCGACGTTCAGCGGGGGATAGGTGTGTGGCACACCTCGGACGGTAGCCAGCCCGCCCGGCCGCCGCACCCGGTTTCCCTAGCGGCCACCTACGCGGCCGGGCCGGCCGGCTGGTACCAGCATCGCATTCCACTGTGTACGGTCGCGTGTAGATGTGCGCCGATGACTGGGTCGACGCGGTTTATCTGCGCGACCGCGCGCCGGATCGCCCGGCCCACCGCCAGCCGGGCCCGCTCCTCGTCGTTCGCGAAAGAGCGTCGTCGTCCGGCCAGACCGGTGCCGGCGCTCAGCTGCGCGAGTACCCAATCCCGCTCCTGCTCCATGGCGGCGACGGCCTCGGCGTCCCCGCGGCGCCCAGCCACGTCGATGGCCTCGGTGAGCTCGGCCACCCGTTGCCGGTAGCTGCGCACGGCGGTCTCGTCGAGCAGTTCCTGGGCCGGGCCCGCATCGGTCGCGGCGGCACGGCCGAGTGCTTCCACACCCGCCGCCAGCTCGATCGACCGGATCTCCGCACCCGGGTTGGCCGTGAGCACGGCCAGGTGCAGCATGCCGACCATGTGGTCGACCGTGACCGACCGGACGCCAAGCTCCACCCGCCACCGCCGGCCCTGCCGCACACAGGTGACCGCGTGGGCGGTGGCGGCGGACTCGTTCTGCGGCGCCAACTCGCCGGCGGCGGCGCGCTGTGCCGCCGCGGCCGCGGCGTCGTCGGGACCGCCGCGGCGGTCCAGGGCCTCGGCGAAGCGGAGCCGCGAGTTGCGTACCGCCGGCCAATGCCCGAGCGCCAGGTTTCGGTGCACCGCCTCGCGTAGGTGCCCGATCGCCCGGTCCACGTGTCCGGTCGTCAACGCGGCCACACCGAGGGCGTGCTCCACCGAGCCGAAGCAGGCCACCCCGAGGCTGGCCATCATCGGCAGGTGGGCGAACGGGAGCAGCAGGCCGTAGACCCGCGCGGCGGCGTGCCGGTTGTCCAGCAGGTAGGCGGCCTCGACGATGCCGTACATCGTGACCAGCCAGCTGGACGAGCGCGGCAGCCGGTCCAGGCCGGGCCCGCGCAGCGACGCCAGCGCGTTTTCCGCCGCACGCCGGTCACCGGCCAAGGCCGAGGCGACCGCGACGGCACCGAACAGGGAGTTGTCGATCGCGCTCAGCGTGGGCGCGCTGGCCGTCGCGCCGAGCATCGGCAGCAGCTCCGGGAGCCGGCCCTGATACCAGTGGATCGCCACGAGCTGTGCCGCGTACCAGCCCTCGGCGTCCGCGTCACCGGCCTTGTTGCCCAGCTCGTAACAGTGCTGGGCCAACTGTTCCGCGTCCTCGAAACGGCCCGCGCGGATGGCGAGCATGACGTCCATGGCGCCGACCACGAACTCGGCGGCCAGGTACGGGCCCTCGGCCAGTTGGGCCCGCAGCTCGGACAGCCGCCGCCCGGCGTGCCGATCGCCGCTCAGCAGCATGTCGACGACCTGCCAGAGCAGGCTCATCACCACCGGGCCGCGTTGACCCGTCCGGGCCGCCTCACCGATCAGCTCGTCGGCGATACGACGGCGTAGGTGCTCGTGCTCCGGAGCGAGCAGGCAGTGGTGCGCGATGCTCAGCGCCTCGATGCGGGCGCCGGCATCGGTCGAGGCCCGCGCCTCGTCGAGCAACGCGAGGATCGTGTCCGACCGGCCGGCGCGGTAGTCGGCCTCGCCGGCCGCCCGCACGCGCAGGCGCAGCTCCAGATCCTCGTCGCCCTGCTGGCCGAGGCCAGCCATGGCGATCAACGTGTTCACGTACGCCGACCGGGCCTCGAAGGGGCCGCGGCGACGGCCGTCCGGTGCTCATGCACCCACAGCCCGCCGTACCCGACAACGGCTCGCGCCATGACAGCGACATCGCCCGCACGCTCCACTCGCACAATGACTGCGCGGACCCACGCGACAGCGCCTCGTGCGCGCCGAGAACCATCCCATCCAATCCCCACACCTTGCGTACGACCGGGTCGGTGAGCGGGTTCACCCGCGTCGCCGCCGTGAGCCCGGATCCGGTCGCGACCACTTTGTACAGCGGTCTGGCCGACCTGCCGGCGTTCGTCCCCGACGGCGGCCCCGAGCCGCCGGCCGTTGCCGCCTCCTCGCGGAGGCGGCCGGTAGCCAAGGGAGCGGGCGGCGTTGTGGGGGAGGCATCGCCACCCGCTCCCCGGCCTGTGGGGTTGCGGTGGCAGGCTAGGGGGCGACCCGGAAGGTCGCGTCCTGTCGATCGCTGGCGCTGGAGCTGGCGCTGAGCGGGTCGATGCGCAGCAGGTAGTTGGAGTGGCGCAGGTAGCGGTCCGGGAAGTTGTAGGAACGGAACGACGACCACGCCGCGTCCGCCAGCCCGGCGACCCGGTAGAACGTCGCGTCCGCGCGGAATGTGGCGGTGCTGTCGTCGACGTCCAGCCGGATCGCGTAGTCGCTGTGCCGCAGGTACCGGGTGGGGACGTTGACCGACTGGAACGACACGCCCGCGGAGTCCGCCAGGCCCGGCACCATCCGCCACAGCTGGTCCTGATGCGGGTCGAACGGGTACGCGTCGATCCGACCGACGTTGTTGGCGTGCCGCACGTACCGGTCGGGGAAGTTCGACGACTTCAGCCGCGTCCAGTTGGGCAGCCCCCACCGGGACACGAGGGCGCTGTACTCGGTGGAGCTGATCCCGACGATCGAGCCGTGCTTGGCGTTCAACGGCGGTGTGTACGTGCGCTGGTTCAACACCGTCCACGAGTTGCCGCCCACATTGGAGCTCGACCAGGCGTAGAAGTCGTTGTTGACCGGGCTGAACGAGTCGCCCCACAGCCGCCAGCCGTTGCCCTCGTTGTTCTTGACCAGCAGCGGTGCTTCCATCGCGTTGCCCTGCCGCAGCCCGCTGGTGTACGTGGTGTAGCTGTTCGGCGCGCCGGTGCTCGAGCGCGCGCCGTAGATCAGGCCGTTGGAGAGGTTCTTGTAGTACATGTAGTACGTGGCGCCGTCGACCACGATGTCGCTGTCCAGCACCGGGAAGCCGGGGCTGAAGTAGACCTGGTTGGTCGAGACGGTGCGAAAGTCCGACGTGTAGTTCACCATGAACACGTCGGTGCCGTTGTTGGCGGAGTAGACGATGCCGTACTGGCCACGGGCGGCGTCCCAGAAGGCGGTCGGCGCCCACGTGTGCGTGTTCAGGCCGTGCATCCGGATCCGGCGGTAGCCGGTGAAGCTGGTCAGGTTCGTCGAGTCCCACACGTGCAGGTACTGGTTGTTCTGGCCGAAATCGGTGCCGTTGAGGTCGGTGGCCAGCACCACGAAGGTGCCGTCCTGCTTGCGCAGGATGAAGGGGTCACGCAGCCCGAGCGTGCCCGCGGTCGGGGTGGCCACCGGGTTGTTCTGGTTGAGGGGCGACCAGTTCAGGCCGTCCTGGCTGACCGCCAAGTGCAGCCCGTAGTTGGCGCCGGACATGTTGGGCGTCTCCGTGAAGTACGCGAACACGTACGCCGTGTTCGCCGCCGACACGGCCTGTGGCGCGGTCACCACCACCGCCGCGGTGACCGCCGTCGACAAGGTTGCGAGCAGTGCGAACGCTCTTCGGCCCAGGAGCACGATGGCGACCTCATTCCTCTAGTGATCCGGTCGGGCATTCGTCGTGGCGGGCGCGGGGCGCAGCTGTCCTACACTTCGGCACCGCTGTGCTTGTTAGCGTTAACAGATCTTCGGAGGGAACCGGAGGCCGTTGAAGTGTGGGATTCGCCGCGGGTCCAAAGGGTTCGCGGCGAGCGGTGGGGCTGACGCCATCGCCTGCGACGCGCCGGTCGAGGCCGCGTCACCTGAAAATGTTAGCGATAACAACCGGCCTGTCAAGCCCTCGACAAACGTCAATCCAACCTGCGCCGCGCCGACGTGGTGGTAGCCCCGACGGGGACCGGGGCTACCACGTCATCGGTGATGCCTATGGGCAGTTGTGGATGTCGCTTCTTGCCTGGGAGACCACCACGTCGGCGACTCCAGGAGCACTGACCCGCATCGCGGCGACCCGCAGGCCGGCCGATGCTCCGTCGACCGCGCTCTGCTCGTTGAGCGTGATCGTCAGTACGCCCACGGTGATCACCGTGTTCGGACGGACTGCCACGACCGGCTGCGTGACGCCGCCGATGCTCAGCGAGCCGATGGTCGCCGACCCGGAGGCGCTCGCGGTGAACGCACCGGTCTGGCAGTTCGTCTGCGACGTCGCCCGCAGGTTCGTCGCGCGGATGACCGGCAGGCCGGGCAGTCCGACGGTCAGGTCAGCGGTCGTCGTCGTAGCCGAGGAGGCGCCGTCACCGGTGGTGACGCGGGCGCTGATCCCCGTGGCGACCACCGGTCCGGTGGGTACCGTCGCCACTGTCCGCTCGGTGGTGGACCGCGACGCGGTAGACACCTCACCGGTGTCGCCCACCAGCGTCGGCGGCAGGATCGCCAGCCTCGTCGACAAGCCGGTGGCCCGACCGGTGTAGAACAACAACTTCGCGGACGCCGAGGCCGTCGACGACCGGTAGAAGTTGTCGCCGGCGAAGGCCACCTGGATCGGTGCGCCGGTCGCACCCGCCGGCTGTGCCACGTTCGGGATCGTGCAGGTGACGACCCCGGCACCGGTGGTCGTGCCGCCGCACTGCTGCGCCGACGAGCCGGCGCCCAACGTGAACGTGACGGTCCGACCGCCGATCGGGCCACCGCCCTGCTCGGCCAGTGTCGCGCGGAGCGTGGCCGGGAAGTCGTTGGCTACGTTGACCGGACCGGTGTAGGTCAGCACCGTGGCGCGTTTCTCCACGGTGACCGATCCGGCCACTGTGGACGGTAGGAACTGCCCGTCGCCAGCGAAGGTGAGCGTGACCGGTACGGTGCCGGGCACCTGCTCGACCGAGCCGATCTGGCACTGTGCCACGCCGTTGGCGTCGGTCGTGCCGGTGCAGCTCTGCGCGGCCGCACCCGTGCCGAGCGCGAAGGCGACCGCCCGCCCGGCGACCGGCGTGCCCGGTCCGGACGTCAGCGTCCCGCGCAACGTGATCGGCGCGTGGTACGTGGCCGACGCGGGCCCGTCAAAGCGCAGCGACGTGCCCTGCTTCCAGGTCAACGCACCGCTCAACGGCGACCTGGACCAGCCGACTCCGATGTAGTAGGTCTCGCCGGCGGCCGCCGGGAAGGTCACGCTCGATCCGAACGCGACCCGGTTTCCGGCAACGACACTGCCGCGATAGACCGACACGTTGGCGCGGTCGTGGCTGAACCCGACAACGCCAGCCGTCGCCGTCCAGCGGTACCAGGCGGTCGCCTGCGCGGAGTCGGCGCCTTCCGCCGGATCGCCGGTTCCCGCCCGCTCGGTGGTGCTCTGCGAGCCGGTCGCACCGCTGATGGGCACGGCTCCGGCGGGCAGGTCGTTGAGCGGGTAGTCGGGAAGGGTCTGTACACAGACCCGGCCGGTGTCGCCCGCCGTACGGGTGCCGACCCCGATGAGGTAGACCCGTTCCGACGGCTCGTTGCCCGCGGTCGTCCACGCGTGCAGGCTCTGCGGTGTTCCCTGCGCGTCGTCGTTGCCCGTTGTCCACCGGGTCATCAGATCGTGCTGGAGGGTGTCCCCGGTCGAGTGGAAGACGCCGACGACTGTGTTCGCCGTGCTTCCGGCGGTGGAGACGACAACCCGGGTGGACGCCGGCGGCGGGTCGTAAATCCACCACGAGGTGTGCTGCGGCGCGATCCCGGGGATCAGCTGCTGCTCGCCGGGATTGGTCGAGCGTTCCGACGCGTCGACACACACCCGGCTGTCGGTGATCGGTGCGCCGGTCCACGGACTTTCGGTCCGCGAGGTCGGACCCGAGTCGAGAACGCTGAGCAGCCAGTCACGACCCGGCCCGCTGCCCACCATCGCGTACGTACCGGTGCCACACCCCGCGGGCGCCTTGGACAACGCCCCGGCGACCACAAAGCCGCGAGCCGTCCGCACCAGCGCCGGGCTGCCGCTGTCGCCCGGGCAGACTCCACCGTTGGCGAAGCTGGCGACCAGCACGCCACCACTGGACGACACGGTGCCGGTCGTGGTCTGGAGGGTGTCGGTCGGTGGTCCACCGGCCGTGGTGATGCCCCAGCCCACGGCCGTCATCGGGTCGGCCGGGCCGTCCCACGCCGCCGATTCGCCAGGGTCGGCCAACGGCACCGGCGCGGTCGCCACCGGGGTGGCCAGCCGGATCACCGCGAGGTCGAGGATCGGGTCGGAACCCGGCTGCCCGGGCCACGCGGGATGGCGGCGCGCGCCGGCCACCGCCACGGGTGTCGCGTTGGCCGTCGTGGTGCCGCCGAGCGCGACGTTCATGTTGTACGGGCGCAGCGCGTCGACGCAGTGCCCGGCGGTCAACACCCACTCCGGCCGGATCAGCGCACCACTGCACACGAGGCCACCGGTGGTGACCCGGGCGATGAAGGGAAACTGGCCGGCGGTGGCGTTGGAGCCGCCCCCGATCGCACCGGCCGGCTGAGCGAAGCCCGTCAGGCCGGACAGGACGAGCGCCAGCACAATGAGCAAGCGCCAAGCCAGTCGCGGTCGCGGGCTACTGCGGGCCCGCGGCGCGGACCTTCGTCGTACGGATTGAGAACGCACGGGACCTCCTTCGAACGGCGATAACGACGTACGAAGTGTTCGAAGTGGACCGGCGTACTTGACGGATCCGTACACGACTGGCCAGGATCTGTCGCCCTTGCGACACTCCCGGCGTTGGCGAATCCCTTACCCGACCGGGATGCCGACCGGGTCGCGGAGGGCGGCGAGGCTGGCCCGCGCCTCGTGGGTCTCGGACAGGCCGAGGTCGGTGAGGATGGCCAGCGCCTGCCCGTGGTGCCGCTCGGCCGAGGCCGTGTCTCCCGCCGCGCACCGCAGGTGGGCGAGGCCGGTCAGGGCACGGGCCCGCAGGTACCGGTCGCCGCCGTGGTCGGCGAGCGCGAGCCCGGCCTGGTAGTGCGCCGCGGCCTCGCCGGGATCGCCGGCCGCGCGCAGCGTGTCCGCCAGGTCGATGAGCGCGGTGCACTCCAGGTCGACGTCGCCGAGCTCGTGGCCGACGGCGGCAGCCTGTCGCAGGTGGGCGGCGGCCTCGCCGTACCGGCCCCACCGGTAGTACAGCAGCCCGAGGCCGTGCATCGCCTCGCCCTGGCCGACCCGGTTGCCGGTCTCCGAGTAGATCGGCAGCGCCTCCTGGTGCTGGTGGAGCGCCTCGTCGAACCGTCCCAACGCCGAGTTGACGTTGCCGAGGTTGGTCAGCGCGACCGCGACGCCCACCCGGTTGCCCAGCTCGCGGCAGATGGCCAGGGACCGCTGGTACTGCGCGAAGGCCTGCGCGTGGTCGCCCATTCGTTCCAGTGTGGAGCCCAGGTTGTTGAGGGCCCGGCTCGCGCCGACCTGGTCGTCGATGGCCCGGCTGGTGGCCAGGGCCAGCAGGTGGTGGTCGAGGGCGTCGCGGTACCGGCCCATCCGGCGGAAGACGGTGCCCAGGCGGTACAGCGCCGCGCCTTCGCCCGCGCGGTCGCCGTTTCCGCGCCAGCAGGCCAGGGCCGCGGCGAGGTGCTCGCGCGCGTCGTCGAGCCGTCCGGACCGCCAGCAAAGGGTGCCAAGCCCGTACCGCGCGGTGGCCGCCACCGCCTGGTCACCGAGCTCCTGGGCCAGGGCCAGGGCCCGTTCGTAGTGGGCCGAGGCAAGTCCATAGTGGCCCATGAGGCGACGGATGCCGCCCAGCCGGTTTCGCGCGGCGGCCTCACCCACCCGGTCCCCGCCGGCACAGGCCGCCTGGTAGGCCAGGTCGTGCAGGGTCAGCGCGTCCGCGTAGTGCGCACGCACCTCGAGGTAGCCGGCCAGGACGGCCGAGAACTGAGAGGCGTACCCGCCGTCGGCGACGGCGAGCAGGTTCGAGCGTTCGGTGTCCAGCCAGGACCGGGCCTCGTCGCTGCTGGCGAACGGCTGGGCCGGCGGCCGCGCCACGCCGGTCGGGAAGGCGACCCGCACCGCCGCCGTCGCGGTGCGCAGGTAGTGATCGGACAGCCGGTCCAGCGCCGCGCGCCGGTCAGCCTCCGGACGGCTGGCCGCCCGCTCCGCCGCGTACGCCCGCAGCAGGTCGTGCATGCCGAACCGGCCAGCGGTGTACTCACCGACCAGGTGGGCGCGGACCAGCGCGTCGATTCGCGCGCGGGCTTCCGCCACGCCGGTGTCCAGCAGCGCCGCGGCGGCGTCGACCCCGACGTCCTGGCCCGGATGTAGACCGAGGAGCTGGAACGCCCGCATCGCGGCCGGGTCGAGATACCGGCAGGACCAGGAGAACACGGACCGCACGGCGGTGTAGCCGTCCTCGCCGGCGGCCAGCAGATCGAGCCTGCGCGACTCGTCGCCGAGCTCACCGACCAGCGCGGCGAGCGGCACCGCCGGACGGGACACGGCCAGCTCCGCGGCGATCCGCAGCGCGAGCGGGAGCCGCGCGCAGCGCGAGGCCAGCGCCACCGCGGCCGCCGGCTCCGCCTCCACGCGGGCACCGATGAGGGTGCGCAGCAGCGCGACCGCCTCGTCCCGCGGCAGCAGGTCGAGATTGACCCGCTCCGCCCCGTGCCGGGCCACCAAGGCGGGCAGGCTGGCCCGGCTGGTGACCACGACAAGGCAGGACCCGGTGCCGGGAAGCAGATCGCGCACCTGGTCGACCGAGTGCACGTTGTCCAGCAGGATCAGCATCCGCCGGCCGGACGCGAGAGTCCGGTACCGAGCGGCGCGTTCCGCCACGTCGTGCGGCATCGCCGCATCCTCGACACCGAGCGCGCGGAGCAGCACCCCGAGCGCCTCGGCCGCCCGCATCGGCCGCTCCGGGTCGTAACCGCGGAGGTTGACGTAGAGCTGGCCGTCTGGAAAGCGGTCGGCCACCCGGTGCGCCCAGTGCACCGCGAGCGCGGTCTTGCCGACACCCGCCGTCCCGCACACCGCCGAGACGACCACCGCGGTGCGCGGCCGGTCCAGCAAGCCGTCCAGGTGAGCGAGCTGGTCCGCCCGGCCGGTAAAGGCGGCGACGTCGCCGGGCAGCTCGCGCGGCGGCACGGGTCGCCTGGTCGGCTCGGGTACGAGCGGGTCGGCGCGGACGCGTTGCCCGTCGTCCGGTGCCGCGCTGGCGGCCAGCCACAGCTGGTGGAAACGCTCGGTGTCACCGCCGAGCGCCTCGACGATCAGCTCCAGCAGCCCCCACCGCGGCGGCCGTGGACCCGAGAACGCCGCCGACACGGTCGTGTGGCTGCACCCGACCTCTTTCGCCATGTCGCGCAGGCTCGGCCACCCGGCCTCATGGTGCAGGTCGTGCAGCTCGTCGAACAGATCGCGGGCCGGGCCGTCGGGCAGGTCCGGCCTAGGCAGCGAACCCATGGCGACCTCCAGATCAGGTGCGCTGACTGTACGGTTGTACGCCCGAAATGACACGATAAGAGTCGGCATCCGGTCACTGCGCAAACCAAGACAGACGCACTTTGACGCGGGAGGGGTCAACCGATCGGTGTGCAGAGGCCCAGCGCGGAGCGTGCCCCGTGGTAGGCGGGCTTGCGGGCACCGGCGGAGTCGAACAGCAGCGGGGTCAGGCCGGCGCGCCACGAGTCGCTGTCGCGTACGCCCCAGACCGTGATGCCGGCGCAGCGCGGCACCGCGAGACAGGCGCTGACGACGCGCCGGTACGCCTCGGCCTGTGCCGTTCCCGAGCCCCCGATGTCGAGTTCGGTGATCTCCACGTCCACGCCGAGGGCCGCGAAGGCCGAGATGGTCTGCTGGTAGGCGGCGGGAATGGCGGTGGTGCCGATGAAGTGGCTCTCCAACCCGACGCAGTCGATCGGCACTCCGCGGGTCTTGAAGTCGCGGATCAGGTTGTAGACGGCCTGCGTCTTGGCGAGGTTGATGTCCTCGATGTTGAAGTCGTTGTAGCACAGTCGGGCGGCGGGGTCGGCCGCCCTGGCGACGCGGAACGCCTCCTCGATGTAGGCCGGTCCGAGGCGGTTCGCGAACACCGATTGCCGGACGGCACCGTTGTCGGCGAACGCCTCGCTGACCACGTCCCAGGTCCTGACCTGGCCGCGAAAGTGGCTCACGGTGGCAGTGACGTGGCTGTGCAGCGCCGCTCGCGCGTCGTCGGCGGTGCCGAGCCGGGTCACCCAGGCGACGGTGTTGGCGTTCGGCGACACGAGTCCTCGACCCCGGACGCTGGCGCCCTGTGACCGGGCGTAGTCCACCACCCGGTCGGCGACGGTGAAGACGAACTGGTTACGAGCGGGCTCCACCGCATCCCATTCCAGCGCGTTTTCCGGTGTGACCGAGTTGAACTCCTGGTCGAGGATCCGGGTGTAGGCCGTGTCGGTGAGCTTGGCTGGCTGGACGGCGGCGCCGAAGTAGCGACCACGGGTGGCGGCGGCATCACCGAGGCCGGTCGCCGCGCTGGCCACGCCGGGGACCGCCGTCACGCCGGTCAGGGTCAGCGCCCCGACGGCGGCGGAGAGGAGTAAGCGATGCCACCGTCTTGCCCTGCCGCTGGATGGCCCGTTCACCATGGTTCCTCCTCGGTGGCCCAGCGCGGCAACACTTAGATGCCCATCAATGTACGGCATCGGCGGCCCGTGGATCGACAGACCTGGCTTGCCTGTAGCTCGGCGAGCCGGGTGGACGCCGGCATTATCGCTACGCGGGCGGCGGGTCGGGCGACTTCCGGCGTTTCCGGAGTCGTGACCCGGCGTGTCGGCCCAGCATGGTCTTATGGCCGGCATACCGCGCCCGGCAGCGATCCGCCCACCGGTACGGAGCGTCGTAAGTCCCGCGCCCCGGGACGAGTGGCGGGCCGCCTGGGCGGCGAGCACCGAGGCCACGGTCTTCCACCTGCCGGAGTGGCTCGACGCGATCTGTGCGGCGGACGGGCTGGAGGACGCCAGCCGGCTCTACGAGACCGTCGACGGAGCGCGGATCGTCGTGCCGCTGGTGCGCCGCCGTGCGCTGGGCCCGCTGCGGCGGCGTACCTCGTGGTCGCTGCCGCGCGAGTGGGCCGGTGCGTTCGGGACCACGCCGTTGGCGGCACAGGATGTGGCGGCGGTGCTGCCGGACCTGCTCGCGGCGTCGCGCAGGCTGGTCATCTCGCCCGGTCCGATGACGACCGTGGCCTGGGACCGGGTCAGCGCGCGCCGGCGGGTCCGGCACGACGTACACCTCGTGGATCTGCGCGGCGGATACGCGGCGCTGCACGCGAGCCTCGGCCAGGGCACCCGTTACAAGATCCGGAAGGCGGAGAAGGACGGCGTCGAGGTGCGGTGGGCGCCGGGCCCCGAGCAGTTGGGCACGTACTGGGAGCTCTACCTGCGGTGGGCGGCGCAGCGGGCGAAGGAGCGCGGCATCCCGACGGCCCTGGCCGTCGCCGCGGCCAAGCGACGCGACTCGTACCGGCGCTTCGAGACGATCGCCCGCCTTCTCGGTGACCGCTGGCAGATCGCGGTGGCCCGGATCGGCGGGGAACCGGCGGCGGCGGTGATCGCGCTGGTCGGCCACCATCACGCACACTACTGGCGCGCGACGAGCGACAAGGACCTCGTCCGGGCCCGGAACCGGTACCTCAACTACCTGCTCCTGGCGCGCACGCTGGAGCGCGCCGCGGACGCCGGTTGCGGGTATGTCCACATGGGACAATCCGGGGGTGTGGTGTCGCTTGAGCAGTTCAAGGAGCACTTCCGGGCGGAGCCGTCCTCGTTCGACGAACTGTGCTTCGAGCCCCGAGTCGTCACCGCGGCGGTGCGCGTGCGCGATCGCCTGTCGAGCGGGGGCCAGGCCGCGGTGCTGCGTGCCGTCAAGGCCTTGCACGCCTGAGACCGGCTGGGTCCGTCGAACGTGCCCTCCGTGACCGCCCCAACCGACGTGGATCGTTTTAGCAAAGAGCGATTCGATTCCGAAAATTTTGCGTAACATCTTGACGAGGGTCACTGTCATCGTTCAAAGTCCTTGTGCGGGCCATCGTCATCGGCCGACAACTTTGTATATCGCTGTCCGGGTCAAGTGGGCACCGTCTGTTAACGCTAACAGTCAGGCTCCTCGATCCGCCTAGCCCGTGGATAACGGAGGAGCAGGGATGCCGGTTGGGTCTTCCACACGATGGCGTCGCGGCTGGCGAGCGGGGCTCGCCGGCGCAGCGGCGGCGGTGGTCGTGGGTGGCGCTCTTGTCGCGGTCGCCGCGTCGTCGGCGTCAGCGGCCACAGTGGACACCAGCGCCTGGTACGTGCTGGTGAATCGCAACAGTGGCAAGGCACTGGACGTGTACAACTTCGCCACCAACGACGGTGCGCGGATCACGCAGTGGACACGTAGCAGTGGAAACAACCAGCAGTGGCAGTTCGTGGACTCCGGTGGAGGTTACTACCGGCTGAAGTCGCGGCACTCGGGCAAGGTGCTCGACGTCTACAACCTCTCCACCGCCGACGGAGCCGCGATCGTGCAGTGGGCCGACGGCAACGGCCAGAACCAGCAGTTTCGGCTGGCCGACTCGGCCGGCGGCTATGTGCGGCTGATCGGCCGGCAGAGCGGCAAAGCCGTCGAGGTGCAGAACGCGTCGACGGCGGACGGGGCGAACATCGTGCAGTACACCGACTGGGGTGGCAACAACCAGCAGTGGCAGCTCGTGCAGGTCGGCGGCAGCACACCCACTCCCACCACGCCGCCGCCGAGCACCGGTCAGTTCACCAATCCGGTGGTGTGGCAGGACTTCGCCGACGGCGACATCATCCGGGTCGGCGACGCGTACTACTACTCGGCCTCGACGATGCACTACTCGCCGGGCGCGCCGATCCTGCGCTCGTACGACCTGGTCAACTGGGAGTACGCCGGGCACTCGGTGCCGCGGCTGGACTTCGAGTCCTCGGCCTACGACATGAGCGGCGGCCGGGCCTACGTCAAGGGCATCTGGGCGTCCACGCTCAACTATCGCGCCAGCAACAGCACCTACTACTGGCTGGGCTGCATCGAGTTCAACCGCTCCTATGTGTACACGGCGGCGGCGGTCGACGGCACTTGGACCAAGCGGGCCCGGCTGCCCTGCTACTACGACGCCGGCCTGCTGTTCGACACGAACGACACCCCGTACGTCGCGTACGGCAACGGAACGATCAGCGTGGCGCAGCTCTCGCCGGATCTGACCAGCCAGGTGCGGGCGCAGACGGTGTACCAGACCCCGTCCAACATCGGCACCCTCGAGGGCGCCCGGATGTACAAGCGTGGCAACTACTACTACATCTGGCTCACCCGACCGGCCAACGGACAGTACGTGCTGCGCTCGTCCAGCCCGTGGGGCCCGTACGAGCAGCGGCAGGTGCTGCTCGACCTGCCCGGCCCCATCAGCGGAGGCGGCGTGCCGCACCAGGGCGGGATCGTGCAGACCCAGAACGGCGACTGGTACTACATGGCCTTCACCGACGCCTACCCCGGCGGCCGCATGCCGACCCTGGCGCCGCTGAACTGGTCGTCGGACGGCTGGCCGAGCGTGCAGACGGTCAACGGCCGCTGGGCGGTCAACTACCCCAAGCCCAACATCACGACCTCGATGACCGTGGCGCCGATGACCGGACCGGACACCTTCACGGGCCCCACTCTGGGACACCGGTGGGAGTGGAACCACAACCCGGACACCAGCCGGTTCACCGTCGCCAACGGCCTGCGCCTTCAGACCGCCACCGTGACCAACGACCTGTACAACGCCCGGAACACGGTCACGCATCGGATCCAGGGGCCGAGCTCGACGGCCACGATCGAGCTGGACTACTCGACGATGGCCAACGGCGACCGGGCCGGCCTGGCGATGCTGCGGGACTCGTCGGCGTGGATCGGTGTGCGGCGGGACAACGGCGCCTACCGGGTGTCGATGACCAACGGGCTGACCATGAACTCCAGCTGGGCCACCACCGGCACCGGCAGCGAACAGGCCTCCGCGAGCATCTCCGGCGGCCGGATCTGGCTGCGCGCCAGCGCGGACATCAGGCCCGGCTCCGGCCGTCAGGCCACGTTCTCGTACAGCACCGACGGCACCACCTTCACGGCCCTCGGGCCGGCGTTCACGCTCAACAACGCGTGGCAGTTCTTCATGGGTTACCGGTTCGGCGTCTTCAACTACGCCACGTCGGCGTTGGGCGGCGCGGTGACCGTGCGCCGCTTCGACCTCACCACCCCCTGACCCTGTCCGTCAGGTCCGGACGCCGGCACCGGCGTCCGGACCTGACACGAGCCTTGGAGTTCTCATGCCTTCCCAGCCTCTGAGCCGGCGCCGCCTGATGCAGGCCGCCGCGGGCGGTGCCCTCGTGTCGGCGACCGGAGCCGAGCTCCTCGGCCCGCGTGCGGCGTCGGCCGCCGAGCTCCCGCCGGCACGCGCGGACCTCGGTGTCTCGGCGTACTCGTTTCCGCTGGGCCAGGTGCGGCTCACCGCCGGCCGGTTCATGGACAACCAGACCCGCACGCTCAACTACCTGCGGTTCGTCGACGTCGACCGGTTGCTCTACAACTTCCGCGCCAACCACCGGCTCTCCACGAACGGCGCGGCGTCCAACGGAGGCTGGGACAGCCCGACCTTCCCGTTCCGCACACACATGCAGGGGCATTTCCTGACCGCGTGGGCCCAGGCGTGGGCGGTGCTGGGCGACACCACGTGCCGTGACAAGGCCAACTACATGGTCGCCGAGATGGCCAAGTGCCAGGCCAACAACGGCGCCGCCGGGTTCGGCGCCGGTTACCTGTCCGGCTTCCCGGAGTCCGAGTTCGCCGCGCTGGAGGCACGCACGCTCAGCAACGGCAACGTGCCCTACTACTGCATCCACAAGACGCTCGCCGGACTGCTCGACGCGTGGCGGTACATCGGAAACACACAGGCCCGCACCGTGCTGCTGGCGCTCGCCGGATGGGTGGACACGCGTACCTCGCGGCTGTCCGCCAGCCAGATGCAGGCCATGCTGGGCACCGAGTTCGGCGGCATGAACGCCGTGCTGACCGACATCTACCAGCAGACCGGCGACGGCCGCTGGCTGACGACCGCGCAACGGTTCGACCACGCCGCGGTGTTCAACCCGCTCGCGTCCAATCAGGACCAGCTCAACGGGCTGCACGCCAACACGCAGGTGCCCAAGTGGATCGGCGCCGCCCGCGAGTACAAGGCCACCGGCACCACCCGCTACCGCGACATCGCCACCAACGCCTGGAACATCACCGTCAACGCGCACACGTACGCGATCGGGGGCAACAGCCAGGCCGAGCACTTCCGGGCGCCCAACGCGATCGCCGGTTACCTCAACACCGACACGTGCGAGCAGTGCAACACGTACAACATGTTGAAGCTGACCCGCGAGCTGTGGCTGATCGACCCGAACCGGGCGGCCTACTTCGACTACTACGAGCGAGCGCTGCTCAACCACCTCATCGGCGCGCAGAACCCCGCCGACAGCCGCGGCCACATCACCTACTTCACGCCACTCAACCCGGGTGGCCGCCGCGGCGTCGGCCCGGCGTGGGGCGGTGGCACGTGGAGCACCGACTACAACTCGTTCTGGTGCTGCCAGGGCACCGGCGTCGAGGTCAACACGAGGCTGATGGACTCCATCTACTTCTACGAGGGCACCACCCTCACCGTTAACCTGTTCGTGCCGTCGGTGCTGGACTGGTCGCAGCGGGGCATCACCGTCACGCAGAGCACCACGTACCCGGTCGCCGACACCACGACGCTCACGCTCGCCGGCACGATGAGCGGCTCGTGGAGCGTCCGGATCCGGATCCCCGCGTGGACCAGCGGCGCGACGATCAGCGTCAACGGCCAGGCACAGAGCGTCTCGACGACGCCGGGCAGCTACGCGACCGTCACCCGGACCTGGGCGGCGGGTGACACGATCACCGTACGCCTGCCCATGCGGGTCATCATGCAGGCAGCCAACGACAACACCAACGTCCAGGCGATCACGTACGGCCCGGCGGTGCTGTGCGGCAACTACGGCAACACGTCGCTCAGCGCGCTGCCCTCGCTGAACACCTCGACGATCACCCGGACCAGCACCACCGCGCTCGCGTTCACGGCGACGGCCAACGGCGCGACCGTGAACATCGGCCCGTTCCACGACGCGCACGGCTTCAACTACACCGTGTACTGGAACACCGGATCG
Source organism: Phytohabitans sp. LJ34 (assembly GCF_052068095.1). Classification (NCBI taxonomy): domain Bacteria; kingdom Bacillati; phylum Actinomycetota; class Actinomycetes; order Micromonosporales; family Micromonosporaceae; genus Phytohabitans; species Phytohabitans sp. LJ34. Next base: position 22,572 of record NZ_JBQHDG010000011.1, read on the forward strand.
GGCGGGGGCACCGGCGGCACGTACAAGCTGACCAACGCCGCCACCGGTCTGGTCCTGGGCGTGCAGAACATGTCCACAGCGGACGGTGGCCTGGCCGTCATGTGGGGCGACACCGGCACCGCCGACCACAACTGGGTGATGGTGACCGACGGCAACGCGGTCAGGTTCCGCAACGCCCACAGCGGCAAGGTGCTGGGCGTGGAGAACATGTCGACCGCCGACAACGCGCGCGTGCTCCAGTGGGCGGACAACGGCACCGCCGACCACCGCTGGACGCTGGTCGACAACGGCGACGGCACGTACAAGATCCGCAACGCCAACAGCGGCAAGCTCCTCGGCGTCCTCAACGGCGGCACCGCCTGGGGCACGCAAGCCGTCCAGGACCCCGACAACGGCAGCGCCGACAACCGCTGGCGCCTCGTCCGCGTCAACTAGACAGCATTCGGAGTCGGGGTAGCTTCGGCCTCTGGATGCCTATTTGGACAGAGATGTGAGCTACCGCGATGTCCGTCGTGGTCCAGACCGCTGCTCCCGCGGCCTCACTCGTCCGCCGCTGGTCGCGCTCACCCCGGCGGCTGCGCCGGGCCTTACGGCCCCGGCTGGGTAGGTGCGGGCGGGGGTGCCTTTGCTCTGCTTCCCTGGAGTGGCCACCCCTATTCGGCCCGCCGCCAGCAGGGGAGGCCGTCGGGTGTGGACGCATTGCTGCGTGCAGCTCGATCGCCTTCCCGACAGATCGGCCCACAGCCGGCCCGCGAAGGCCTCCAGTCGTGCCCAAGAGATCGTGGTATTCCAGACCCCCATAGGGGGTCTCAAGTACCACGATCTCCTCACCAGGGCTTGCCGCGCGAGCGTGGCAGCGGAGGCCGGGGGTTTCGGCGAGCGCTGCGAGCCGCCGGCCGCAGCGGTCTCCGGCGGGAGCGGCGGTCCGCCGCTGACGCGAATCCGGGAAACCTGTTTCGAGCAGACCCTGACTCCGAAAGGTCGCTAGATCTCGGAGTCCTGTCCGAGTGCTGGTGACGCTGTGTCAGGGGCGCGGAGGTCAAATCTCAGTCGCCGAGTCGGACGAGCTTGACGCCGAAGTCGGTGGCGAGCTGACGGAGTGCGGTGCGCTCGCCGAAGAAGTAGAAGTTTCTCAGTTCGAGGTTTCCGGGGTCGCAGCCTTCGCTCTCGTCGACGTCGATGCTGTCCCACACCCGTGGTGGCGCGTTCAGGTCGTCGATGTACTGGGTGAAGGCCATCAGGTCGAGGTACTCGCCCCGCAGCTCGACCGGCCACGAGCACGGCTTGTCGTTGCACCGGAACTCGAGACGCGGCCCGGACCCGTCGTCCTGGCCCATCTCGACGTCGGTGATGGTGATCAGGCCGCCGGTGCACTGCGCGGCTTCCTCGAGAAGTGAGCCGTACGCGTCAGCCTCGTAGCCGGGCGTCACGTCGTCGTCGGTGCCGACCTGAAACCCGATGCCGGCTTCTTCGAGGATCTCGGCCAGCGCCTCGGGCAGCGAGTCATAGCCGTCCAGCAACGACTGATCCAGGTCGTCGCGGTGCCCGGAACTCGTCATCGCGTCCGCGGAGTCAGGGCTGGTGAGCCCGAGCTGGACGATCCGGTCGACTGCTTCGCGAACAGTCCACGCGGCGGCTACTGGCGTCAACGGATCCCCCTTGGTTAGCAACCATCCATAACGACCGCGCCACGATAGCAATCAGGACCGGAGCGCGACGGCCCGTAGGGCGATGTCGATGGAGGCGTGGAGGTCTTCGCGGCTCGCGCCGGCGGCGGCGTGGACGGCGTGGCCCTCGCTGAGTGCCATCACGAATCGTGCCAGCGCCCGGACGTCCATCCCCGGCGGGAGGTCTCCCTCCTTCGCCGCGCGGGACAGTCGTTCTTCGAGGGCGGACTCGGTGGCGGCCCGGCCGGTGGCGAGGATCTCCGAGATGTGGGTGTTTTCCGGCGAGCAGGCCAGGCCTCCCTGGATGGACAGGCAGCCGGCGGGGTGGTCGTCGGCGGTGAGGGCGTCGGCACTGGAGCGGAGAAAGGCTTCTATGGCGGCGCGCGCGGTGGGTTGTGCGAGTGCGGCGCGGGCACTGGCCACCTGGGTCGCGTGATAGCGGGCGAAGGCGCGCTGAAACAGCTGCTCCTTGCTTCCGAACGTGGCGTACAGGCTCGGCCGGTTGATGCCCATCGCGCTGGTGAGGGCGCTCAGCGAAGCCCCCTCGTAGCCGTAGCGCCAGAAGACCTCGGCGGCGCGGCCGAGGACCGTCTCCTCGTCGAAAGCCCGGGGTCGTCCGGTGGTCGGCCTATCGGTGCTCATGCGCTTAGCCTACCGCTCGGTACAAAACGTGACTCGCCTCACCAACCGATCGGTACAAAAGTGGGCTAGCGTGGCCGGCATGACCGTCACACTGATCACCGGCGCGAACAAGGGCATCGGTTTCGAGACCGCCAAACAGCTTCTCGAACTGGGCCACACCGTCTACATAGGCGCACGCGACGCCGAGCGGGGCGAGAAGGCCGCGGCGGCGCTCGGCTCACGATTCGTGCGGCTCGACGTGACCGACGACGCGTCCGTGAGCGAAGCGCTGGCGACGATCGACGCAGCCGAGGGTCGACTCGACGTCCTGGTGAACAACGCGGGCATCCTCGGAGCCGGAGGCGTCGACGGACCAACGGCCCTGCGCGTGTTCGACACCAACGTGGTCGGGATCGTCCGGGTCACGGAGGCAGCCCTGCCCCTGCTGCGAAAGTCCTCGAACCCCACGGTGGTCACCCTGTCGAGCAGCATGGGATCTTTCTGGGCCGTGACCAATCCCGACCGGCCGGAGTTCAACCTGCCGCTCGCGCTCTATGCGGCGTCCAAGTCGGCGGCCACCATGCTCACCGTCCAGTACGCCAAGTCCGAGCCGGGCGTTAAGTTCAACGCACTCGAGCCCGGCACCACCGCCACCGACATGACCGCCGCCTTCGGCGTCGGAAGGCCAGCGGTGGAAAGCGCCAAGACCGTCGTACGCCTGGCGACGCTCGACGCGGACGGCCCGACCGGGACCTTCACCGACGAGTTCGGCCACCTGAGTTGGTAGGTGTACCGGACCGCCGAGGTCGGTCCCGGAAGAAGTCAACCGATTGACGGATGCGATCTCCGCTGCGTCGATGTGACTATCGGTCGCTTGCGGAGGGAGATTGTTGAACCAGTCCGGGGTCCACGCCGATGTCGTGGTGCTTACCGCTATCAAGACCGAGTACGAGGCGATCCGCTCCCACCTTGTGGAGTTGAAGGTGATCCGCCATCGGGGGACCTTTTTCGAGATCGGCACCGGTCGTGGCAGCACCTGCCGGGTGGCGCTCGCGATCATCGGTGACGGCAACCAGACCGCCGCGACGCTGACCGAGCGCGCGAGCGCGCTGTTCACCCCGAAAGCGATGCTGTTCGTCGGGGTGGCCGGCGGGCTCAGGAAAGAGGTCAAGCTCGGCGACGTGGTCGTCGGGACCCTCGTTTACAACTACCACAGCGGAGTGCGGACGCCGGACGGGTTTCGCCCACGGGTCCGCAGTTGGGAAGCCGCGCACGAATTGGTCCAGATAGCTCACCAGGTCGAACGCACCGGCGCGTGGAAGGCGCATCTGGAGTCGTCGACCGCGGTGCATTTCGCGCCGATCGTCGCCGGAGAGGTGCTCCAGGACGGCGACGTGGGTTCGATCCGTGCCCGGTACGACGACGCCGCCGCGGTCGACATGGAGGATTCCGGCGTGCTGCGGGCGGACCATCTGAGCGGTGCGCGAGTGGCGCTCACGATCCGTGGGATCAGCGACCCCGCCGACGGCACCAAGAAAGAGACCGACGCCGCGGGGTGGAAACCGAAAGCGGCGGCGAACGCCGCCGCGTTCGCGATGGCGCTGATCAGGTCTTTCAGCGATGTGCGGGCGGAGGACGAAGCGCGCGAGCGATGGGCCAGGCGGGTCACCCGCCGCCGTCTCGCGACCGCGGCGGTCGTGTCGCTCCTGGTGTTCGGGATCGTCGCGTACTACGCGATCCGGCTGGCCCTCGACGGGTTCTACGGGGCGCTCGGTGCCGAGGCGAGCGAGCTGCCCATCGGCGTCGCCGACATGGTGGGCCCGCTCCTCTTCCAGGCGGTCCTCGGTCTCGCCGTCACCGCGGTCGCGCTGATCGCCCTCGTCGCGGGTGCCGCACTGCTGCCCGCGGGTGAACCGACCCGCGCCGCCGTACCCGCAACCGCCCTGGCCACCATGCTGTGCCTGACGACCTTCAGCGGCTTGGCGTTCATCTCGGACAGCGTCGGGCGGTCGTTGGCCGTGGTGATCGTCGGGATGCTCGCCCTTGGACTCACCGGCCGCGCGGGCAGGCAGAAGGCGCAGCACCTGTTTGGCGGTGCCGGAATCGGTGCGGCGACACTCGCGCTCCTCTTCGTCCTGGCCGCCGCGACCAACAGATGGCTGCCCGGACCGTGGCCCCTCGTGCTGTTCTTCACGACCGTGTGCGTCGCGATGGCGTTCCTCGGGCTGTGGATCCGCCGCGAGCTGCGGCTCCACCGGCGAGCCGAAGACACGGGTGAGACCACACCCTGGGCGTTCGTCAAACAGGCGTGGACCGACGTCATGCCCTCGATCCGCGACTTTCGCGGCGCGGCTCCTCGGTGGCGGGCACACCGGATCGTCGCCGCCTCCCTCGTGGCGTCGTCGGCTCTGCTCGCCGCGGTGCTCTGGGGAATCGTGAGTTGGCTCGACGGGCGGGCGACCGCCGGTCGCATCGCGCTGGACCTCGGCTACGTGCCGTTCGACCACGAATCCGCGGCTCTGCCGACGCCGGTACGCCCAGCGACGATCACACCACGGCACCCCGGCGAGGACCCGCTGGCGCTGTGCCGGCGCCCACCGGACCGCGCCGCCAGCGTGGTCGCCAGCGACGGCGACTCGTACTGGGTGCTCCTGCGGCCGATCGGCGACAGCACGGTGCCGCCCGAGGTGGTCCGGCTGCCCTCGGCCGACTACGAGGTGCGGCTCGTGCCCGACGCCGCGCTACCGGACGACGGCGAGGCCTGGACCCGCCCCGCCTGCTAGCGGCGTCCCACGCCGGGTGAGCGCCTGTCATCGCGTGGAGGCGGGCGAGGCGTGCGTGTCAGCGCGCTGATAGGGCGGTGTCAGCGGGGGCGGCCAGGGTCGGTGTGCACGGCGGAGATACGAGCCGCCGGGCGCCAGATGACGACCGGCCGTTGGAGAGCATGATGCGAAAGCCCGACACCGCCGCCACCCGACCGGTTGGCCAGAGCGCACTCGGCTCGTTCGCCAGGTTCGTCCTGTTCGGCGGTGGTGTCGGTCTCGCCTCCAGCGCCGCGGTGCCGCTGGTGGCCACCCTCATGCCATGGGTGGCGGCGAACGCGCTGATCACCGTCGCCACCACGCTGCTCTGCACGGAGCTGCACGCACGCTTCACCTTCGGCGCCGGCCGGCGCGCGCGATGGCACGAGCACCTTCAGTCCGCCGGCTCGGCCACCGCCGCCTACCTGGTCACCTCCGCTGCTGTCCTCCTTCTGCACGCGGTGCGGCCATCCGCCGGCATCCGCTGGGAGCAGGCCGTCTACCTCGGCGCCTCCGCGCTGGCCGGCATCGGCCGGTTTCTGGTGCTGCGCCTGTACGTCTTCGCCCGCGGCCGCACCCCAGCACCGCCCCCCGGCTCCGCGCCACCCCGGCCGCCGCGGACCCGCCGGGCCGAGATCGCCGCGGGCCTGGCAGCGGACGGTCGGGGCCCCGAGCGTGCCGCCTTGCCGTTGCGGCTCGGCCGAGGTTCGGCGATAGTCGACGGATGGGCGATGGTGATCATCTGGCGGCGTTGCTCGACGAGCAGGCCGCGTTCTATCGGGCGGTCGCGCCCGAGTACGACGACCACGCGCTCCCGCTTCCCGGCGGTGGTGAGCTGGTCGAGGCGCTGGACGCCTTCCGGCCTGCCGGCAGCGTGCTCGAGCTCGCCTGTGGTCCAGGCACCTGGACGAGCCAGCTGCTGCGACACGCCACGGAGCTCACGGCCGTGGACGCCTCCGCCGAGATGCTCGGCATCGCCGCGGCAAAGGTGGGCCCGCGGCGGGTGCGATTCGTGCTGGCAGACCTGTTCGATTGGCGGCCGGACCGTCGCTACGATGTCGTGTTCTTCGGGTTCTGGCTGTCGCACGTTCCGGCCGAACGCTTCGCGTCGTTCTGGTCGCTGGTCGCCGACTGTCTCCAACCGGACGGACGGGTGTTCTTCGTCGACGACGGGTATCGCACGGACGAGGAGCTCATCGAGGGGGAGCGTTCCCCGGTGATTCAACGGCGGCTCACGGACGGGACGGCCTATCGGATCCTCAAGGTCCCGCATTCGCCGGCGGACCTCGAACGACAGCTGGACCGGATCGGTTGGCGCATCAAGGTACATCCGACCGCCGGTCCGTTCTACTGGGGCAGCGGAAACCGCCCGGAGCAGGCCGCCTAGCCAGGGGAACGGCCAACAGGCGATGAAACACGTCGGGTTGGGTACTTGCCGCGTATGTTCGACGGTTTCATCGACACGCGGGTCGGGGTGGGGGAGGTGGAGCTGCGGGTCCGGTATGCCGGGCAAGGGCTTCCGGTTCTGCTCATTCACGGGCATCCGCGTACCGGGTCGACGTGGCATCGTGTCGCTCCACGGCTGGTGAGTCGTGGCTTCACAGTCGTCTGCCCTGACATGCGCGGTTACGGGCAGTCCGGTAAAGCGGAGCTTCGTGCGGACCACCTCCAGCAGTCCAAGCGTGCGGTGGCCGGAGACATGGTCCGGTTGATGGCGGAGTTGGGCCATTCGACGTTCGCCGTGGTTGGCCACGACCGCGGCTGCTACGTGGTGTTACGTCTGGCGCTGGATCATCCCGGCGCGGTCAGCCGGCTGGTGGTCATGGACGGTGTGCCCATCAGCGAAGCCCTCGCCAGATGCGACGCGAGGTTCGCCCGAGACTGGTACCACTGGTTCTTCTTCGCCCAGCCGGACAAGCCGGAACGGGCCATCGCCGCCGATCCTGACGCCTGGTACGACAGCGCGCGGCCGCAGACCATGGGCGTCGAAAACTACCGCGAACTTCGGGAAGCCATCCACGACGAAGCCACCGTGCGGGCGATGTTGGAGGACTACCGCGCCGGTCTCGGCGTCGACCGCGATCATGAGGAAGCCGATCGGCGTGCCGGTCGCACCGTCCGTTGTCCGACGCTGTTTCTGTGGTCGACCCGTGACGACATGGAGGATCTCTACGGCGATCCGCTCGCTGTGTGGCGGTCGTGGGCTCCGGACCTGCGGGGCGAGCCGATTGAGTCCGGACATCACGTTGCCGAGGAAAACCCCGACGACCTGGCGGCGGCGCTGCACCGCTTCCTCGCGTAGTGAATTCGGTACGAGTTCGTGCCGGCCGCGGGGATGATGTTGGCATGACTGGGATCGATACCCTCCGCCTGGCGGTGGTGCCCGCGCCCGAGGATGCCAGGGGTGGCTTTCAGGTCGAGGTCTACGTCAACGGCACCGAGATGACGTCGGCGGGCGCGGGTCTCGGGATGGACCCGTACGACTTGCTGATTCCCACGAACCGGCTTCTCGCCGGCCCCCGGCCGCGGACGGTGCCGATCGCCCGGTGCACCTGCGGCGTGTACGGCTGCGGATCGACCGACGTGACCATCAGCGCTGACGGCGACCTGGTGCACTGGGAGTGGCTGCTCGAGGTGCCCATGCGGCGCGGTGTCTCCTTCCGGACCGCTCAATACGAGGCGGAAGTGCGGCGGGCGGCCGGTGACCATTCCTGGGAGACCGCCGAGCGGACCGCCGGGCGACTCGTCCTGACCCACGTGGACCGCGATGTGCTGCGGACTCACAGCCTCACCGTCAGTTGGGTGGCCAATCACTATCGTGACCCTGAACTGTTTCGGGTGGCCCTCCGGTTGGACGACGACTATCAGATATTCGTCGATACCCCCTGGCGCGGCCGCCGCCCCGTAGAGCTGGCCGACGACGTTTGCGAGACTCTCGCACGTGGGCCGAGCACATGGCGGGCGAGCTGGCACGCCATCAAGCCGGCGCTGCCTGGGCCGCCCACGATCGCGCCTCGCTCATGGCGGCAGGAGCAATTTCTGTGACGGCCGGCGACGAACCGGACGCCACCGGGTGGGCGGCCTTCGGCCGCCCACCCGGGCCAGCGCACTAGCAATGGCCGCAGACCGGATTGGGATCCCCCTCGGACCGGCGTTGGAACGGCTTGTTGACAAGTTCGTCGTCGACGGACGTGGCCCACACCTGGACCGGCGAAGTCGAGCTCTTTCGGGTCACTTTGACGCACGCGATCCGCACGTCGTAGTCCGTGACGACACAGATCCCCAGCTCTGGGAGCGGCTCGACCAGCATCATGTTGGAGAAGGCCGTCCTGTCCCCAAATGAGTACCAGTGCATGTCCTCGTCGTTCAGGGTCCCGTGGGGCAGGCCCGCGATGTAGGCCGCGTATCCCCACCGCGGCCCCGGGTTGTCGGGCGACACACCGCAGTCCAGATATCCGGTCAATGTGATGTAGTCGCCGCCGGTGGCTTCCGCGTGCTCGATGGCTCCGGAGAAGCACGGGATGCGCTCCCATCCGGGATCCGCCGCCGCGGGTGAAGCGACGACGAACAGCGTGACGAGCACGGCGGCCAGCACGGTCAAGTATTTCAATGGTTTCCCCCATCGATGATGTCGGCGGGTGTGGATAGGCCGGGTGGTGTCGCCGCGTTCAGTGCGCCGAGTGCGAGGCCCAACTGGAAGCGATTGTCGACGCCGAGACGGTCCATCAACCCCCGCAGCGTGTAGGTGAGCGAACGGGTGGACATGCCGAGCTGATGCGCGGAGGCGGCGTCGGTATGCCCCTTGGCGAGCAGCGCGACGATCGCTTTCTCCCGCGATGTCAACACGATCGCGGGTACGCCGTTTCGGCTCGGGTCCACCGCGTTTCCCCAATGGCGGACGAACAGCCTGACGAGCGAATCGACCGCGGCTCGGTCCACGACTTCCCACGTGCCACGGTCCAGGTCGAAGGGCTCGACGGCCAGGAGCGCCACCCGCCGGTCGAAGATCATGAGCTTTTGTGGCAGCCGCGCCGCCTCCCGGTACTCGCCGCCGAGCCGACCGAACTCGATCGCGTGCTGCGCCGAGCGGTCGCCGTCCGCGGGCGGGCGGCTCAGCGTGCGCATCCGGACGCCGCGACGCAGGGCCGCGACATCCAGCGGCGCCCCGACGGCCAGCTCGTCCGTGCTGAAAACCTGCTCGGGCTGCATCGACAGGTGCTCGACCCGCTCCACGGCCGCCAACTCGGCTATGCGCCGGCGGCGGGACTCGCGGTCCGGCAGGAGCCGCGCCGGAAGCGTGAGCCGCTCGAACGGCTCAGTATCGGCGCCGGTGGCCGCGGCGGCGCGCCGGAACGCCTGCCGCCGCAGGGCCGTCACGACCGCGTCCGCGGGCAGCGCCCGCCAGGCCGAGGCGTCCGTGCCGTGCCCCGACGGCTCGCGCTCCACCTCGACGATGGCGACGGCCAGCAACTCGTCTAGCGCGGCCCGGACCCTCCGCATCCCCAGGCCGAGCTCGACCGCGACCTCCCCGGCGGTCTGCGGCCCGAGGGTCAGCAGACACCGATACACCAAATCGGCGTCCGCCGAGACACCCCAGCGGACCAGCGCCGGTACGGCCTTACCAATGGCGAGCACCCCCGTTTTCCTGCCTGCCACGTACGACCCTCCCCCGAACCGACAGACCTCGGTACGCAGCGATACAAGCACTGGAGTACGACGATGTCTGCATTCCTGAAGGATCATCACAGAATTCATTGCTAGATTCCGCAACTAGCGCGGCCCTCGACTTGTCGTGATCGGGACTGCGGCGGCGGGGGAGGGGATAGAGGATGTGCTGATGTCCGTCGGCCTGCCGCGTCCGCCCATGATCGATCGGGATCACGAGTTGGGCATGCTGCGGCAGGCGTATGCGAATGTCGTGGGTGCCGGTTCGGGGCATGTGGTTCCGATCATTGGCGATGCCGGGATCGGTAAGACGATGCTGTTGCGGAGTTTCGTCGCCGAGCTGGGCCAAGAGGCGGGTCCGAGTCCGCCGTGGGTGGGATTGGGGCATTCCACCAGGCATCGCGAAGGCTACGGTCCACTCGCCTCGGCGTTGCGCACCCTGGCCGAGCGGGAGCAGCGTGCCGGTCGCGTCAGTCGGTTGGGCAGGCTGGTGTGGGCGGTGGCGCCGAAGGTGATCGCCGCGGTGCCCGCCGTCGGCAGCATCCTCGGCGCCACGATCGAGGCGGTGCAGGCCGAGCGTGGCGCGAGTCGTCACCCGGCGACAGCCCTCGCCGACCAACTTGTCGACCTGGCCCACCGGCTGGCGGCGGAGCGGCCGCTGGTGTTGGTGCTCGACGATCTTCAGTGGATGGACGAGGACAGCGCGGCGTTGCTGTTCGACATCATGCGCCGGGCGAGTGACGATCCGGTGCCCATGCTGCTCGTCGCGGCGTACCGACCGCACGGCGCGACGAGCGACGTGATCGAGCGGATCGTGCGTGACCTGTCGCGGTTCGTTACGACCACGCGCCTAACTCTGGGGGGTCTGGGCGACCGGCATGTGGCGGAGCTGGTGCGACAGCTGACCGGGTTCGCTCCGCCGTCGAGCTTGTCCCGCTGGGTGGGTGTCCGCACCGGAGGAAACCCGCTCTATCTCGGGGAGTACCTGTACGCGCTGACCCACCGCGGGTTTCCGGACCCGACCACGTGGACCGAGTCGTCGGTGCAGGACGCGATCCGCGGCCTGGACGAGAGGAGCCTGCTGCTGCCCGAGCGGCTCGAGGCGGTGCTCAACGAGCGGCTCGACGGGGTGCCCGAGGTCGACCTCCGAGTGCTGGAGGTCTGCGCCGTGTTGGGCCCGCCGATGCGTCCGGACGACATCGCCGAGGTGGCGGAGCTGCCACTGTCAGAGGTGCGTGGTGCCCTGCGCCGGCTGTGCCGCGGGCGGGCGATGCTGGTCAGCGGTGACGGTCCGCAGAGTGGCAGCTACGCCTTCGCCGTCAACCTGCTGCAAGACCTGCTGCTCGCCCGCGTCTCCACCGACCGGTACGACCACGCGTATCTGCACGAGCGCTGTGCCGAGCTGCTGGAGCGGCAGGGAGGTCACACGTTCGGCGGCTACCGGGCGATGGCCCACCATTGGTACGAGGCCGGCCAGGTCGAACATGCCCTGATCTGTGTTCACCGTGGGGTAGAAGCTGGTGTGCGCCAAGGCCTGAGGCGCTCGACGCTGGCCCTGGCGGAGGCGGCGCGGACGTGGACCGCGAATGACGGGACGATCGCCCTTCGCGCGTCGGCCGAGGTCGCGGTGGCCCGCGCGTTGAACTACCTCCAGCGCTTCGACGACGCCCGCGCCGCGCTACAGGCCGCGCAAGCGCTCGGTGAGCATTCCGATCCCGTGGTCCGGGCCGACATGCTGATGATGGCGGGCATCGAGTCGAACGCGAATCCCGACTTCGCCCGTCCCGAGCTGATCCGCTCGGCGGTCGAGCTGATCCGCCCCATCCTCGACCGGGCCGCCCATCCGGTCGTGGACCGGTACCGCCGCAACGTGCTGCTCCGTGCGCTCGAAAGCACCGCGATCGCCGCGACGCGCGCCGGTGACTATGCGATGGCGGCCGCGACGCTCGACGAGGCCGACCACGCGGTGAGCGACACACCGGTGCCGGACTATCCCGACCAGCCGGCGGTCCTCGCCCAGCTGCGCGGCGAGCTGCTGGCCGAACAGGGGCGATGGGCAGAGGCGATCCCGCACCTGCGCCGGGCTCTGCGGTACGCGCTTGAGCTGCGTTCACCGATCCGGGAGGCCGCGGCCCGCGGGTGGATCGGGCTGTCCGCCTGCCATCTCGGCGACGAGGAGCACGGGCTACCGGAGCTGCGTGTCGCGCTGGCGTTGGAACGCGACCAGCTCGAAAGCCTCGAGGGGACGGGCAAGTGGCTGTTCCAGATCGGCGAGTTCTTCGCCGGCCAGGGACGTTACGAGGAGGCGGCGGAGGTGCTCTGGCTGGCCGAGCCGCTGTTCGACGAGCTCGGGCACGCCCGCCTCGGCGAGGTACACGAGCTGCTCGACACTGTGCGCACGGCGTGGGGCGAGGCGGGGTACAGCCAGGCGGCCGCGGTCTTCCGCCCCGCCGAAAGCTCGTGGGCGACGCTCGCCGGGCATTGGGGACTCGGCCCGTTCGTCAAAGACCCGGCCAATCCGGTACTCGGGCCCCGCGAGCGCCCGATCCGCGGTGTCGCTGTGTTCAATCCCGCCGCGTGGGCGGACAGCGGCGGCGTAACCCTGCTGTGCCGGGTGGTCGCCGCGCGACCTTCGGCGGGCGGACTACCGCCACCGTCGATCATCACCGCGGTGACGAGCGCGGACGGCCGCCACTTCGACCATTGGCCGGGGAGCCCCGTCCTCGTCCCGGAACAGCCGTGGGAGCTGCCCGGCGGATGCGAAGACCCGCGGTTGGCCTGGATCAATGGCCGGTACGTCATGACCTACACCGCCTACGACGGCGAGGTCGCCCGGGTCGCGATGGCGTTCTCGCACGACCTGCGGCGCTGGCAACGCGCCGGCCTCGTGTTCTCCGACGAAGACTGGCTCAACTGGTTTCCGGCCGCCGACTTCCCCGACACGCCGCAGGGCTGGACCAAGTCGGCGGTCCTGCTACCCGAACCCATCGACGGGCGATGGTGGATGTACTTCGGGGACACCCACATCTGGGCGGCCTGGACGAAGGACCAGGACCTGCGGGGCTGGCGCGTGGTACGCCAACCCGTGCTGTCGCCCCGCCCGGGTCGGTTCGACGCCAGGCTGGTCGAGCCGGGCCCGGCTCCGGTCCGCACCGCCGAGGGACTGGTCCTGGTCTACAACGGCGCGGACACCGGGCTGCGGTACGCGGTCGGGCAGGCGCTGATCTCGCCCACCGACCCCACGCGGGTCCTACGCCGCGGCGGCGGCCCGATCCTCTCCGTCACCGACGACGCCGAACGCGACGGCGCGGTACCCGACGTCGTCTTCGCCAGCGGCCTGGCGAACCACGGCGGCCAGTGGCTGTTGTACTTCGGCATGGGAGACGCGTCCGTCGGCGTCGCCTACGCCACAGCCTGATCAAGATTGCGGGAAGGGTTTACGTGGACGGTACATGTGAGTCAATCGGCGTCGACTGGAATCCGATCGGCTCGGCCGGACTGCACTCACAGTTGACCGGAGTGGTCGCCAGCCTCGTTTTCGCCGGGATCGTCGTGATCCTTGAACGTCGATCACCGACAAGGCGGTCCTTGGAGGCCCTGGCTCTGTTCGTCGTCGGTTTCTTCACGTTCGCCTTGGACAGCTTCTTCTTTGCCGTCGTGGCCGGCGAGAGGACATGTGCGCGGGCCTGGACGGAGACCATGATCGCGGCTGGGCTGCTCGGCTTCGGCGCTCTTGGCCTGTTCGCCGGTGTCGCTTGGCTTCTCCGTGCCCACGGCGAGTCCGACTCGATGCCTTTTCGGATCACACGGGTCGTCGCGTACGCGCTCGCCGTCATCGTCGTCGGGCAGCTGACCGTGACGGCTCGCGACTACCTGCGAGACGTCACAGGGGACTCATATCCAGGCTGGATCGGCTGGCTGCTGAACAGCTGCTTGGCGTTGAGTGTCGTCGCCGTCGCCGCTCACGCGGCCTTCAATCGACGCATCCGTCATTTGGCCCACCGCGCGGTCGAACTGGCCGCATACGTATCGATAGCGTATATCGTGATCTGCGCGGCTGTGTTCGGAGTGCTCACAGGCTTGGACAAGAGCTACTGGGAGGGCGGGACCAGACCGACGATGTATGTGCCGGTCACGCTGATTTCGATCATTGTCCCGACGTTGGTTGTCATGATCCAGCTGATGGCTTTGCCGCACCACGACAGCGGCTCGCTCCAGCCCGTCACGCCCGACGATCACGATCCAGCCGCGAGTGGCCCGGCCGCACCGGACGAGGGCCAGAAACGCGACGCGGGCCAGGCCGGCCCGGTATCGGCGCAGAGCGGCGCCGACCGGCCAGCGGCGCCGTCTTCTCCGGCGGACGACCGGAGCGACCCGTAGCAGGTCCTCGTCCAGCGACGGTGCGAGCCGGGGCGGGGCCTCCGGCACCGCAAGATGTCCGAACCCGGCTCGGCCGAGGAACAGCCGGCCGGAGTTCCCGCAGTTTTGGCTGGTCGAGTGGCGGGTAGCTGACGGTCATGGCAACCAACGGTGAAGTGGTTCTGGTCGGTGGACCCCGAGACGGCGACGTCGTGGAGGCCGGCGGCGCCGGCTTGGTCGAAATCGAGGTCGGCGGCATGGTGCACCGCTACATCCCCACCAAGCAAACGCGACCGGTCGGCGAGGTCGACCTCCTGGCCTACAACTACGACGGAATGGTGAACCCGGCCGGCGCCGAAGACGGCGTGGAGAACGCCGAGACGCGGATGGCGTCGCCGCGCGCCGACGAGAACCGCTAGGCGTAGGTCAGTTCGATGCCAGAAACCGGTCGGTCAGGGCGGCGACCTGCCCGCCCGCGGTGGTGACCGCGTTGTGGGCGGCGCCGGGCACGGTGGCGATTGCCGTGTCCGCCCGTTCGCGGACGCCGTACTCCTCGGGGAATGAAAGGCAGGTGGCGGTTGATGCCGCTCTTGGGGGGTACACCCGCTGCACAACCCAGGTCCGCGGCCGCGGGGAGCTGGACGTGGATCCGGGTCAGGACAGAGGTGACCATGAACCAGCAATCCACCGCCGTCGTTGCGGGGTTTCGTGCCCGTGCGGCAGCTATCGGGCGCAGGTACGCTCCGCGGGAGCGCCGTCCGTTGGCGGGTTATGTCGCCTCGATGGCCGGGTTCACCGTGGCCGCGGCCGGGTTCGCCGGCCTGGTGCGGGCTACCGGCCGGCGGCTGCCGGAACGGCCGGCGTTGGCCGACGTCGTGCTGGTGTCGATCGCGACGCACAAGCTGAGTCGGCTGCTGACCAAAGAGGCGGTGACCAGCCCGCTGCGGGCGCCGTTCACCCGGTATCAGGGACCGGCGGGCAGCGCCGAGCTGCGCGAAGAGGTCCGCGACGACGGCAGCGCTACCCGGCACGCGGTCGGCGAGTTGGTCAGCTGCCCGTTCTGCATGGCTGTGTGGGTGGCTGGCGCGCTGACCGGTGGGCTGGTGCTCGCACCTCGAGCCACCCGGCTCGTGGCCACGATCATGACGGCGGTCACCGCCTCAGACTTCCTACAGTTCGCGTACGCGGCTGCCCGGCGCAGCGAGCAACATGACTGAGAGGCGGGGTCGACGTCTGGCGGATGTGCGTTCGTCGGTGTTGGCCGCCGGTCTGGTCGGCGTCGCGGTGATGGCGGCGGTGGACGAGATCGTGTTTCACCAGCTTCTTGGCTGGCATCATTTCTACGACCGGTCCACGCTCTCGGTGGCGCTGCTGTCGGATGGGCTCCTGCACGCCGGGGAGCTGCTCGCCTTGGTGGCCGGGGCGTTCTGGCTGGCCGACCTGCGCCGGCTGGGGGTGTTGCACCGGCTGGCCGCGTGGGGTGGCTTTCTGGCCTGCGCCGGCGTGTTCCAGCTTTTCGACGGTCTGGTGGATCACAAGGTGCTGCGCGTGCACCAGATCCGCTACGGCGTACACCTTCCGCCCTATGACCTGGCGTGGAACGCCGCCGGGGCGCTGCTGCTGGTAGTGGGTCTCGTGGTGATCGGGCGTGCGCGGTCCGCGGGGCGGCGCGGATACGGCCCGCAATGAGCGTGGCGGCCCACGCCACGCACGCCGGCGCGGGTGGTGGTCCCTCGGCCGGTGTCTTGCTGCTCCTTGCCGGCCTTCTCGCGGGCGGTTACCTGCTGACGGTCGCCCGGCACCGGCGTCCCTGGAGCCGGTGGCGAACCGGCGCGTGGCTGGCCGGTTGCGCGGTCGTCGCCGCCGCGGCGGTCGCGCCGACCCCTCACGTGAACGGGGATCCGCGGGCGCACATGGTCCAGCATCTGCTGCTGGGCATGCTGGCGCCATTGGGGCTGGTGCTGGGCGCCCCGGTCACCCTGCTGCTACGCGCCGGTCCGTCGCCGGTGCGGCGCGCGCTGGTGCGGATGTTGCGCACGACGCCGGTGCGCGTGCTGGCCCACCCGGTGACCGCGGCCGTGCTGAGCACCGGAGGGATGTTCCTGGTGCTGCTGACCCCGTTGTACGCGGCGGCCGAGCATCACGAGCTGCTACACCACGGCGTCCACCTTCACTACCTGGCGGCCGGATACCTGTTCGCCTGGGCCATCGCCGGTGCGGACCCGGCCCCACGCCGCCCGGGCCTGCCGGCGCGCGCCGTCACGCTCGTGGCCGCGGCCGCCGGGCATGCGGTACTCGCCAAGTACCTCTACGCCCACGCCGAAACCCTGCCTCCCGGTGCCGGACACGACGCCGACGCCATGCGCACCGCCGCCCAGCTGATGTACTACGGCGGCGACGTCGCCGAGCTGCTGCTGGCCATCGCCTTGTTCGCCACGTGGTACCGGCGCGTCCCGCGGTCACATCCGCTTCCCGCGGTCCCGCTCCACCTCCGAACGGGCTTCCGTACCGCGCACCGCCACTAAACCGTGCCAAGGCCGGGTGGTTTGCGCCGTTTATTCGCTGCCGGGTGGGGAAAGCGCCTGCCACGTTCTTTTGGGAGGTGTCAACAATGGCCACGAGATCCGGATCCGCCGCCGCGGATCAGATCCACGCCAGACCGCTCGTCAGCACCGTCGCCCTCGCGGTCGCGATAGTGTTTCTGCTGGTCGGCATCCTGGGTTTCATCCCGGGCATCACGACCAACTTCAGCGACATGCAGTTCGCCGGTCATGAGTCCGAAGCCAAACTGCTGGGCGTGTTCCAGGTGTCGATCCTGCACAATATCGTCCACCTGCTATTCGGCATCGCCGGGCTCGCACTCGCGCGTACAGTCTCCGGCGCCCGCCTTTACCTGATCGGTGGCGGGGCCGTGTACGCCGTGCTGTGGCTTTACGGCCTGGTGATCGACCACGGCAGCGGGGCCAACTTCGTGCCGCTCAACACGGCCGACAACTGGCTGCATTTGGGGCTGGCCGTCGGCATGATCGCACTTGGCCTGCTGTTGTCGCCGCGCCGCGGTACCTCGCGAGCGTGACGGAGCCGCGGGCGCTGTGAACGAGCCGGGCGACGCCGCTGAGACGTCGCCCGGCCGTGGTGGTCATTCGTTGTCGCGTAGTGCTTCGGCGAGTTCGTCCTTGGTCATGGTGGAGCGGCCCGGTATTTCGGCTTCCTTGGCCATTTCGTAGAGCTCGGTCTTTGTCGCCTGTCCCAGGTCCTCACCCGATTCGTCGCCGAGCAGTTCGGTGCGCGCCTGTTCGAAAGCGGCTCCGAGCTGTTCGAGGGTGGCCTGGTCCACCGCTTTGCGCAAAGCGGGCAGGATCTTCTGTTCCTCTTCTTCGACGTGGTGGCGCACAGCGCCGACGAAGGCTTGGAAGGCCTCGTCGAAGTGTGGCGACACGGTGAGGTTGCGGGCCTTGCGCAACAGGTGCTCGGCTTCGTGGTGCTCGTGGTGGGCGTGTTCGACGTCCTCCTCTTCTCCGGGTTGAGCCTGGACGATGGCCGGGTATACCTCGGCCTCCTCCGCGCGGGAATGCGCGGCCAGCCGGACGTTGATCTGCTCGATCAGGGCGTCCCGATCGCCGTCGCCGGCGGTCACCCGGTCGAAGAGGGCCTCGAGAGCGCGGTGGTCCTTTTCGATCAGCGTTACCGCATCGTCAGCCGCCATGGTGTGCTCCTTACCGCGTTGGGGGATTGGGGGTCAGTCGGCGGCGCTCCGGATGGCGTCGCGGATCCGGTCGACGACGGCGAGCGGGACTCCGGCCACGGCGTTCGCGGTCGCCGACTCCGTACCGGGATGGGGGCGGGTCGGTGCGGCGGCCTCGGCGGCGCGGACGGCGGTGGCGAGCTGCCGCAGCCGGTCGGCGGGCACGTGTTGGCGTAGCCGGGGAAACTCGTAGCGTTCCTCGTGCCGGGCGTGTGCCAGCACGCTGGTGCGCAGCAGCAGCACGCCCTCGTCGAAGCCGTCCGCGTCGACGCCGCCGTCGATCAAGACCTTCAGGGTCTCCTTGGCCTGCCGCTCCTCCGCCAGGCGTTCGTCGATGACGGCGTCGTTGTCGCCGGGCAAGGTGCGGCTCAGCGGGTGGACGACCTCTTCCTCCGCGGTCTCGTGCACCGCCAGGAGCCGGACCAAGTCGTTGAACGCCTCGGCCCTGGCCTGGCCGGTGCTGCCCGCGACGAGCAGGAACAGCTCCTCGATCTGGGCGTGCTGGGTCAGCAGCAGGCTGACCACGTCTTCGTTCGGACCGGGAGTGGCCGGTTTTTCAGGCACGGCGGTCTCCTTCGGCGACGCGCAGCGACTCCACCGGGTGCGGTCCCTCGGTCTCGATGCGGTACTCGTCGCCGAACTGCTCCCGGTGCATGTCGATGACCTGCTCGCTGGGCGGCTTCTCGCCCGCGTGCAGCTGCTCCTGCATCCACTCGAACCGTTCGTGCGCCTCACGGACGTAGCCCTCGCCCAGCTTGTTCAGGTCGATCTGGGTCGCCAGCAGGTTCCGCAGGAACTGCTTGTTCGGCTCGAACAGCAGCGGCTCCGGCACGCCCACCGACCCGACGATCTCCTCCGGCTCCCGTCCGTCGTGCCGGCGCAGCAGGTCGGCGGCCTGCTGGAGCTGGCCCAACTCCATCTGTAGGTGCAGCTCCCACACGGCCTTGATCCGCGGGTCGCTCTCCTGCTCCATGAACGAGTGGTAGAGCCAGCACTCGTTGTACTCGTGGGTCAGCAGCCGCTCCCACCAGTTCTCACCGGCGTCCAGCAGCGACTCGTAGTGCGTGACGTGCTCCTGCTCGATCAGGCTGATCTCCTGGTAGAGCTGGCGGGCGATCGGCTCCATGTACTGCGGGCCGACGTTCATGTAGTAGATCGCCACCTGCTGCTCGGCGGAGAGGATCGTCAACGCGTTCAGCTTCGACTGCGGGTTGACCGAGTCCTTGTCGTACGGCGCACGGACCTCGTCGAACGGGTGGCGGTGCTCGGCCGCGGTCGGGCGGCCCGGCATCACCTCGGTCAGGGCGTCCACGACCTTCTCCGCCTTGCGGCGCTCCACCATCTCGTACAGGTTCGCGTACCGGTACAGGTGGTCGAAGTCCTCCAGCACGCCGAACTCGTACGCCTGCCGCAGGTACGGATCAGGCTCGTGCCGCGCCACCCACGCGGTCAGGTCGACCGCCACCTGCTCGTAGCCCAGCGTCGTCTCCAGCACGCTGGCCAGCCCGGGCAGCAGCCAGTTGACCACCCGCTGCTGCTGGTTCTCCACGTACCGCGTGTAGGCCAGCTGCCGGCGCACCTCGTCGTCCGGGCAGTTGCGGGCGAACTGGTGCGAGAACAGGATCGACTCCACCTCGATCCCGTTCATCGTGATGATCCGGCACCGCGTGTACGGATCGACGGCCTCCGGGTCGATCGGGTCGACGTTCAGCTCACGCCACGACCGTAACTGCTGGTCCAGCGCCAGACCTTTGTGCTCCAGCGGATTGAACATGTGGCCTCCCTCGATGGACGTGGGGGCCGCGTACCCGAAAGATGCCCCACGAAACGACGGGGGCCATTTCATCTAATCGAAGCCGTCGAAGGCATAACGTGCCCAGGTGAGCGGCGGTGTAGGCTGCTTCCGCGAGCGGGCCGATGCCGGTCTTCCATCCCGGTTCTGTGGAGGCTTGCCATGGCCGACAACTGGCGTGCGCGCGTGCGTCCGCGCAGGTTGCTCCGTTTGGATGGCCGGCACCCCCACGTTCCGCCGCCGGAGCTGTCGATGGATCCGCGCGGGGTGGCCGATACCGAGCAGGCGGCGCCGGTCGAGGAGAGCGTCGTCACCTCGGCCATCTACTCCCGCGGCCGGCGGGTGGAAACTCCACCGACGCTGGCACAGACGTACGAGCGGCTGCGCGAGACGCCGGACGGGATCGCGTGGATCGGCCTGTACCGGCCGGCGGAGGCGCAGCTGCTGACCGTGGCCGAGGAGTTCGGGCTGCACGAGCTGGCCGTCGAGGACGCGATCGTCGCGCACCAGCGGCCCAAGCTCGAGCGGTACGGCGACACGCTCTTCGTGGTCCTCCGCGCGGCCCGCTACCTCGACGACGTGGAAGAGGTCGACTTCGGCGAGCTGCACCTGTTCGTGGGCCGCAACTTCGTGCTCACCGTGCGGCACGGTGCGGCGCCGGACCTGCCGGCCGTGCGGCGCCGGCTGGAGGCGGATCCGGAGCTGCTGGCGCGGGGCCCGGAGGCCGTGCTGTACGCGATCCTGGACGCCGTCGTCGACGGATACGCGCCGGTGATCGCGGGCTTGCAGAACGACATCGACGAGATCGAGACGCAGGTGTTCGGTGGCGACCCGAAGGTGTCCCGCCGCATCTACGAGCTGTCCCGGGAGGTGGTCGATTTTCAGCGGGCCGCCCGTCCGCTGCTGGACATCCTGGCCGGGCTGACCGCGGGGTTCGACAAGTACGGCACGGACGACGAGCTGCGCCGCTACCTGGCGGACGTCGCCGACCACGCCACCACCGCGGCTGAGCGGGTGGACGGCTTCCGGCAGATCCTCGCGGACATCCTCACGCTCAACGCGACGCTTGTCTCGCAGGCGCAGAACGAGGAGATCCGCCGGCTCACCGTCGCCTCGTTCGCGCAGAACGAGGAGATCAAGCGGGTCTCGGCGTGGGCGGCGATCCTGTTCGCGCCGACGCTGATCGGCACCATCTACGGCATGAACTTCGACCACATGCCGGAGCTGCACTGGGCGTTCGGATACCCGTTCGCGATCGCGCTGATGGCGTTGACCTGCGTCAGCCTGTACGCGGTCTTCAAACACCGCGGCTGGCTGTAGGGCCGAGGCGCCCGCCCCCGGCCGGCGGGCGCCCGCGAGGCTGCTACTTCCAGGCTGGCTTGCGCTTTCGGATCTCCTGCTCGCGCCGCCTCGCCGCGTCGGTGGGAGCGGCGCCGCCGGCGGACGCCAGCGCGCCCGGCATGATGTCCGGGTTGACCCCGCCGGTGCCGACCACGAAGCCGACCACGTCGAGGACGACGTGGGTGAGCTGGCTGGTGTAGACCGAGATGGCGGCGTCCGGGCTCGGCCAGCCCTCGCCACTCGCGGTGAAGACGAAGTTGGACAGGTTCTCGTTGGGTGAGTAGTTGATGCTGGCGACGCCCGGACGCGCGCTGCCGTAGGCGTGCACGGTCAGGTAGCCGGCGGCGCCCTGACCGGTCACCGTGGCGTTGAGCAGCACCGCCTCCGGGAAGAACGCGATGTCGCCGAGGTCGACGTACATGGTCTGGCCCTTCAGCAGCCGGCCGGCGCTGTCCAGCGCCGAGCTGTTGAGGATCCGAGTGCGGCCGGCCGCGCCGCGGGTGTCGACCACGCGGGTCGGGACGACCGGCACGGTGGTGGTCGAGTTGAAGTCCGTGTGCACCTGATAGGAGTGTGTCTGTTCCTGGAACGCCTGGATCGACACCCAGGGGATGCCGAGCCGGTCGGCGCTGAGCGAGCCGGCCGGTGCCTCGTCGTAGAGCGAGTCGCTGAGCGGTCGGAGACGCAGCGACGGGCCCGCGCCGCCGCCGCCGGTGCCGACGGCGTCCTCGAACGTGTTGAACAGCTCCAACGTCGGGGCGTTCGGGCCGTGGCTCCTGATCACGGTCGTGCCCCCGGCCTCGTTGACCCGTCCCTGGAGGACCGGTTGGCCGTCGTCCGCCCGGGCGGGCGTCGCGGCCACCGCGCCCGCGACGCCGGCACCCGCGGCACCCGCCGCGAGCGTGCCCATGCGGCGCAGCAGCCGCCGCCGGTCGGTGGGCTCGTCGATTTCTGCCATGGCAACCACCTCTTCGGGGTACGAAGGCTCATCGGCGTGAGCCCCTTGAAATACCAGGTCAGCACCGGTTTCGGTTGTTTGGTAGCCGGTCCCGGCGGTAAACAACGGCGGTTCCCCGTCACCTGTGCCGGACCCCGCCGCGCCAACCCCGCGTACCCACCGCTCGGCCGCGACTTGCAAGGGCTGCGGGATAGCGTGATCCGCAGGCCGTATGCTCGCCGCTGTGCCGGCTCCCGTCGCCCCCTTACGTACGCCCGATTTCGACCCTCTCGCAGCTTTTCCTGAGGCTCGCGCGCTCCGCGACGCCGCGAAGGCGCACGACTGGTGGACGGTCGACGCCGGCCTCGCCCGGTTCACGGACCCGGCCGTGTACCTGGACGCACTGCGCGGCGTCGCCAGGGTGACCGACCGGGGCTTCGTCGAACAGGTCTTCGCCCACAACCCGACCTCCGCGCCGGCCGGGACTCTGCTGGCGTGGCGGCTCGTCGAGGACGGTTGGGCGATCCGCACGGGCGGCTGGGCCCGGCACGTCAGCGCCGAGCAGTGGAAGGGGTTTCACGAGCACCTGCACCGGGCCGAGCAGATCCTCATCGAGGTGACCGCGCGGCATCCCGGCTACGCCAGCGGGTGGGTCGAGCGCCTGCACACGGCGCGGGGCCTCAGCCTTGGCCAGGCCGAGGCGCGGCGCCGGTACGACGCGGTCATGAAGGTGGCACCGCGGCTGCACCAGGCACAGGCCGCCATGGTCCAGCAGCTGTGCCCCAAGTGGAGCGGCTCGTACGAGGCGATGCACCGGTTCGCGGTCGACTGCACCAAGGCCTCGCCGCCTGGCTCGGTAAACGGTGCGGTGGTCGCCGACGCGCATATCGAGCACTGGCTGCTGCTGGATCGCGATGACGGCGAGCAGGCCGCGGCGACGTACCTGCGGCGTCCGGAGGTCCAGCAGGAGCTGCTGTGGGCGGCGGGGCATTCGGTGCTCAACCCGGCCTGCCGGCCGGCGGTCGGCTGGGTGGAGGCGCACAGCTCGTTCGCGATGGCGTTCAGCCTGGCCGAGAACTACCCGGCCGCGGCGGCGCACTTCAACGCGCTCTACGCGCACGGCAACCTCGCCGCCGAGTCGCCGTGGGACTACCTCGGTGACGGGCCGACCGAGTTCGTCGCCCACCGCGACCGCGCGTTCCAGAACGGGTTCCGCAGATGATCCGGGAGACGTCGGTCGACGGGGTACAGACGCTCCTGGCGCCGAAGAGCGGCCCGCTCATGGCCGGCCTCACCTTCCGGGTGGGGCGGGCCGACGAGACTCTCGCCACGGCCGGCGTCACCCACCTGCTCGAACACCTCGCGCTGTTTCACCTCGGCCTGAGCGACTACCACTACAACGGCGCGACGGGTTCGGTGGTCACCCACTTCCACATGGAGGGCTCCGAGGAAGACGTGGTCAGGTACCTGGCCGGAGTGTGCGATGCGCTCGGCAACCTGCCGGTGGGGCGGCTGGAGACCGAAAAGGACATCCTTCGCACCGAGGCGGCCGGACGCAGCGTGGGGGTTGCCGACTCCATGCCGCTGTGGCGCTACGGCGCGCAGGGCTACGGCCTGGTCAGCTACGACGAGATGGGGCTGTACAGGCTGAGCACCGACGACGTCCGTCGCTGGGCCGCCACATGGTTCACCCGCCAGAACGCCGTGTTGTGGATCACCTCGGCCCAGGTGCCCGCGGGTCTGCGCCTTCGCCTTCCCGAAGGCGTCCGCCGGCCGGTGCCCCGGCCCTCGTCCGCGCTGCCGACCACGCCGGCGTACTTCAACGAACGCGTGAACGGCGTCGTCTTCGACACCGTGGTCCGCCGGCGGATGGCCGCCTCGATGTTCTCGGCGGTGCTGGAGCGGGAGATGTACCGCAGCCTGCGCCAGGAGGGCGGCTACTCCTACGTGACCAGCACCAACTACGAGCCGCGCGGCGACGGCTTCTGCACCGTCACCGCGCTCGCCGACGCGCTGCCCGACAAGCAGGACGCGGTGCTCGGCGGCTTCGTCGACGTGCTGGCCAGGCTCCGGGTCGGTCGCATCGAACAGTCCGATCTGGACAGTGTGCGCGCGAAGGTGGAGGAGATGCTGCGCCACGAGGACTACGGTTGGGCGCGGCTTCCGACGGCGGCTATGAACGCGCTCACCGGATATCCCAACCCGGCCGTCGAGGCCCTGGTCGACGAGGTACGCGGCGTCACGGTCGACGACATAACAGCGGTGGCGGTGGAGGCGACCGGCGCCGCGCTGCTGCAAGTCCCGGCTGGGCTCAACGCGCGGTGGGCCGGCTACACACCCGCCCCGACAAGCTCCACGGCCGCGCTCGCCGGGCAGCGTTACGCGTCCCGGCAAAGCGACGACATCGCGCTCGTCGTCGGCGCCGAAGGGGTCAGCGTCGTCCACGCCGACGGCGTCGCCGCCGTGCGCTACGCCGAATGCGCGATCGCCGTGGCCTGGCCCGACGGCGGCCGCCAACTCATCGGCCTCGACGGCGTTTCGGTGCGCGTCGAGCCCACGCTGTATCACCTGCCCCCGGGCCTGATC
Source organism: Phytohabitans sp. LJ34 (assembly GCF_052068095.1). NCBI lineage: Bacteria > Bacillati > Actinomycetota > Actinomycetes > Micromonosporales > Micromonosporaceae > Phytohabitans > Phytohabitans sp. LJ34. The sequence goes on from NZ_JBQHDG010000011.1 coordinate 47,086, forward strand.
GCGCACATCGACGCCAGCGTGCCCCCGGCCAACGTGGTGTGGATGCCCGCGCGGGATCCGGGCGCGATCCCGCAGCCGCCCGCACCCGCGGCGCCGCCGCCGGCCGTCCCGGCGAAACGGCCGGCCCAATGGTCACCCGGCGCCGTGGTACTGCTCGTTCTGGCCACGATCACGGCGGCGCTGACGGCGCTGTGCGGCGCCGCGGTCGCCAGCGCCGACCCGCAGAACCCGGACGACGCGATCCTGCGCGACCCAGTGGCGTACGCCATGCTCGGCTGCACGCTGGTGACGACGATCGCGTTCGTCCTCGGGGCCGCGTTCGTCTGGCGGCGGCACAAAGCCGCGCTCCAGTAAGGGGACCCGCGTAGGCTGGCGGGAATGGATCAACGGTCGCGGGAAGGGGACCGGTACCGCTCGCGAGCGCTGCACCGGGGGTACACCGCGGCCTGGGTGCTCCTCGGGCTCGGCCCGCCGGTCGTCGCGGTGTGGGACCAATCCGCCGCCACGCGGTACTCGTCGCTGGCTTTGCTGGCCACGCTCGGCGTGAGCTATGGGATCGTCCAGGTGTTCCCGGGCAATCCCGTGCTGCGTCCGCCCGCGTACCTCGGGGTGCTGGCTCTCGGCCTGGGTGGGATGTCGTACCTGCTCGGCGGTGGCGCTGCCCTGTTCATCGCGACGCTTCCCCAGTTCTGGCTCCTCGCGCGCGGCCCGCGGAACGCGGTAGCCGTCAGCGGGGCCGCCGCCGCGCTGACCGTGGCCGGCGGCGCCCTGCGGCACGGGCTGGTCACCGGCAACGCCTTGTTCACCGTCCTCGGCTACGCCGTCGGTGTCGGGCTCGGGCTGCTCGTACACCGGATTCTCGACGAGAACGCCGCGCGCACCGACCGGTTGCGCGCCGAGCTGGCCGCCACCCAGCGGCGGCTGACCGAGGCGCACCAGCGTCAGGGCGCCGCCGACGAGCGTGAACGGATGGCCCGGGAGATCCACGACACCCTCGCGCAGGGCTTCGCGTCGATCGTCGTACTGGCCGAGGCCGCCCGCGCGGGCCTGGCGACCGCGCCGGACCGCGCCGCCCGCCAGCTGCTGTCCATCGAGCAGACCGCCCGGGAAAACCTCGCCGAGGCGCGCGTGCTCGTCGGGTCCGCACCCCCGAGCGGCACCGTCGCGGGCTCGATCGCCCAGACGCTGCGCCGGACCCTGGACCGGTTCGCCGAAGACACCGGGCTGGCCGTCGACGCGGACCTGCCCGATCTCGCATGCGACCAACCGACCCGCATCGCGCTGCTGCGCTGCACCCAGGAGTCGCTGGCCAACGTCCGCAAACACGCCGGCGCCACGACCGTGGGCGTCGTGCTGGCGCGCCGGCCCGACGGCATCGACCTGGAGATCACGGACGACGGGCGCGGCTTCACCGTGGCGACATCCCAGGGTTTTGGCCTCGAGGGCATGCGCAAGCGCCTGGCCGAGCTCGGCGGCGAACTCGTCGTCACCAGCTCTCCCGGCGAAGGCACCCGGGTCCTCGCCACGATTCCCACCAACGGCCAGGGGTGACATGACGGACGACAAGGTCCGCATCGTCGTCGTCGACGACCACGCGGTCATGCGCGCCGGGGTCGTCGCGCTGCTCGCCTCCGCACCGGGCATCGAGGTCGTCGCCGAGGCGGCGAACGGCCGGGAAGCGGTCGAACTCGTCGAGCGGCTCCGGCCCGACGTGGCGCTGGTCGACCTGCGGATGCCGGTACTCGACGGGGTCGAGGCGACCACCGAGATCGTCTCGCGCGGGCCCGGCACCCGGGTGCTGATCCTCACCACCTACGAGACCGACGCGGACATCGAGCGGGCGGTCGAAGCGGGCGCGATCGGCTACCTCCTCAAGGACACCACGCGCGAGCAGCTCGTCGACGCGATCCGTGCGGCGGCCCGGGGCGAGACCGTGCTCGCGCCGCGGGTCGCCCAGCGGCTGGTGGCCCGGATGCGGCAACCCGCCCCGGTGGCGCTGACGGCGCGGGAGGTGGACGTGCTCAACGCCGTGGCGGACGGACTGTCCAATGCGGACATCGGCCGGCGGCTGGTCATCGCGGAGGCCACCGTGAAGACCCACCTGCTGCGCATCTTCGCGAAGCTCGACGTCAGCGACCGCACCCACGCGGTGGTCGTCGCCCTCGAACGGGGCCTCATCACCCGCCCGCTCCCGTAGTCGTCATCCGGCCTGAGCGAGCGCCGCGTCGCGTCGCGGGTGCGCCCGCGCGCCGCCGTGGAGGTGGGCCAGGGCCAGCGCCGAGGGCAGCAGCGGCAGCCACGTGGCCAGCAGCCGGTATCCGAGCACCGCGGTCACGGCGGTCTGCGGGTCCGCGCCGACTCCGGTGAGCGTCAGACCGAGAAGGATGTCGAGGCTCCCCACACTGCCCGGTGACGGCACCAGCGCGGCGGCCGCACTGGCGGCGAGGTACGCGACGAGGACGTCCAGCACCGGCAGCGGCCGGCCGATCGCGTGCAGCACCGCGGTGACGGTGACCGTGTGCAGCAGCGGCCCGGCCGCCGAGCCGCCCCACAGCAACAGTGCCTGCCGCCGGTCCGTCAGCGTCGCGCGCACGGCGGCGACCTGTTCGCGCACGCGGGCCCGCAGCACCGAGCCACGCGCGCTGGCAAGGACCCACGCCACCGAGCCCACGACAGCCGCGGCCACGACCGACAGCACCAGTACATGCGGCGTGCCCAGGTCGGGACGGCAGACCGGCAACCGGTCGGGCGCGATCAGGCACAGGCTCACCAGAGCCGTCGCGTGGATGATCGCACCCGCGACGCTGGTGAGCGCCAGAGCGGTGAACGCGTCGGGGGCGGAGAGGCCACGCCGGCGCAGGAACCGGTGTGAGACGAGCGCGGCGCCGAGCCCCGCCGGCAGGAAAGCGTTGACGCAAACGCCGGCGAGCTGGCTGACGAACAGCTGGCGGCGCGGCAGCGCAAGCGCCACAGCGCCCTGCTGGCTGGCCGCCCCGGCGGCGTAGGTCAGCGCGATGGCGCAGGCGCCCACGGCAAGCCACGTCAGGTCGGCATTGGCGAGAGCACGCCCCGCGGAGACCAGCGACGGCCATTTCCAAATCGCGTAGCCGACGACCGCGGCGGGCGGCAGCAGGGCCAGAAGCATTCGGCTTCTCATAGCATTCATGCTGGTCGCCGCCGTGCCGCCGCCGACAGGCTCGACCGATGGAACCCGGCGTCCACCGGTCGATGGACGCGCCCCCGGCCGGCATGCCCCGCCATAACCGCGTGCCGGCATAGGGTGGGTCCGGCCGGTCTGGATGATGGGAGCCGCACCGATGGACACGCTGGGCCGGTTGGGTGAGGAGTACTTCCGCCTGCATTTCGCCGGCGATCCGTTCCAAGCCGCCGTCTTCGGCGTGCCCGGATACGACGCGGAGGTGCCCGACCCGAGTCGGGCCGCGGCCGAGCGGCGGCAGGCCGAGCTGGCCCGGCTCGCCGCGGAGCTCGCCACCGTCGACCGCGACGCCCTCGACCGGGAAGACCGGATCAGCCACGCGATCCTGAGCCGGCTGCTGCACGACGAGCGGCAGACCCTGCGCGGCGGTGTCACCGAGGTCGCCGTCACCGCCAGCATCGCCGGGCCGCTGGCACAAGTGGTGTCGACCGTGCCGGTGGGGACCGGTTCCGGCGAGGCGTACCTGGCCAGGCTCGAGAAGCTCAGCGGCTTCTTCGACCGGCACGCCGAGCGGTACCGGCAGGCGGCCACCGACGGGCGGTTTCCCACCGAGCTCGGCGTACGCCAGGCGATAGCCCAGGTCGACGCCTACCTCGCCACGCCTGTCGACCGCGACCCGCTGCTGCGCCCGGCGGCCGGACCGGACGCGCGCGTCGCCGAGGTCGTCGCTTCGGGGGTACGTCCGGCGCTGGCCCGCTTCCGGACGGCGCTCGCCGAGCACCTGCTGCCCGTCGGCCGGGCCGCTGAGCGCGTCGGGCTGTGCCACGTGCCCGGCGGCACCGACGCCTACCTCGGCCTGGTCCGCGCCTACACGACGACCGAGCTCGGGCCGGAGGAGATCCACCAGATCGGCCTGGACCTGGTGGCGGAGTTGCGAGAGGAGTTCGCCGAGCGCGGCGGCCGGACGCTGGGGACCAGCGACGTCGACGAGGTGCTCGTGCGGCTGCGCGAGGATCCCGGGCTCCGGTTCGGCGCCGCGCGGGAGATCGTCGACACCGTGACGGGCGCCCTGCGGCGGGCCGAGGAGGCGGTCCCGGACTGGTTCTCCAGCTACGACATCGCGCCGTGCGTGGTGCGCGAGATGGATCCGGCCGAGGCGGAAAACTCGGTGCTCGGCTACTACGTCGCCCCCGCCGCGGACGGCTCGCGCCCCGGCGCGCACGTGGTGAACACCTACCGGCCCGACCTGCGGCCGCGGTTCGAGTACGAGGTGCTGGCCTTCCACGAGAGCGTTCCCGGGCACCACCTCCAGATCGCGGTCGCCCAGTCCCGCGACGACCTGCCGCGGTTCCGGCGCTTCGCGTTCTTCGACGCGCACGGCGAGGGCTGGGGGCTGTACACCGAGCGACTTAGCGACGAGATGGGCCTGTACACCAACGACCTGAGCCGGCTCGGCATGGTGTCGTTCGACGCCTGGCGGGCGTGCCGCCTGGTGGTCGACACCGGCATGCACCACCTCGGCTGGTCCCGCGAACACGCCATCGCCTACATGCGCGTCAACACCGCGCTGTCGGAGACCAACATCGCCAACGAGGTCGACCGGTACATCGCGATGCCAGGGCAGGCACTGGCCTACATGATCGGGCGCCTGCGCATCCGCCAGCTACGTGACCGCGCCCGCGCCGCGCGCGGCCCGGCGTTCGACATCCGCGCGTTCCACCACGAGGTGCTCGCCCACGGGCCGCTCCCGCTGGACACGCTGGAAGACCTGCTATGAAGCTTCCGGAGTCGGGGTGTCTCGCCCTTCGTGAGTGGCTGTAGACATATTTGCCCATGTCCGCGTCACCTGTGGACCGTATGCTCCCGCGGGCACCGCTCCCGGCCGGCGGCTCGCAGGGCGAGCCGAGACCCCCGGCCGTCCACTGCCGGGCCCGCGGTGCAAGCCCCGGCCTCCGTCCTCTCGCAGAGATGCCACGAAGCGCATAACCATGCGACCCATACAGACCCCCTCGGCACACCGTCGTGGTCCCGACCGCTGCTCCCGCGGCCTCACTCACCCGCCGCTGGTCACGTCCACCCGCCCCGGTCCGCCCCGGCCCGGCCCGGCCCGGCCCCAAGAGGGCAGCCCTCTTGGGGATGAATTCTGTGAAGGGCTCCCATATACCCGTCCAGACGGGAATTTGGGAGGCCGTTGAGGACCGGTGGGCCGCGGCGGGGTTGGGCTTGGCGCGCGGAGCCGGCAGGGGAGGCCGGGGGTTTCGGCGAGCGCTGCGAGCCGCCGGCCGCAGCGGACTCCGGCGGGAGCGGCGGTGCTGACACAACCCGGGAAACCTGTTTCGAGGGGATCCCGACCCCGAAGGGTCTCGAAAGACCTTTCGGAGTCAGGGTTCGCGAGGGCGACCACAACGCACGGTCAAATCCGAGACAGGATTCTTCCCAGGTCCGCGTCAGCTGGAGACCGTATGCTCCCGCGGGCACCGCTCCCGGCCGGCGGCTCGCGGGCGAGCCGAAACCCCCGGCCGTCCACTGCCAGCTCCGCGGGACAAGCCCCGACCACCGCCAGCATCCTGACACAGCGTCACCAGCTGCGGTGTCGGGCTTTGGATCTAGAACGCTTAGGGTTGAAATAGCGCCCTAACTCTCCAAGATCTCGCACCGGACACCGTTCACGCCACCGCGGCGGTTACTCGCGGTGACGGCGCATCTGTCCGGTCTGTTGCCCGTCGCTTCGGCACGGGGCATTGTGGACAAACGAACTACGCGCGGGGTGAGCGTGACCAGCGGCGGACGGGTGAGGCCGCGGGAGCAGCGGTCTGGACCACGACGGACATCGCGGTAGCTCGAATCTGCTTGAAGCGAGCCCGAGACCGCGGCGACCCTAACTCCGAAAGGTCTCTAGATCTACTTCCAGACGATGCATAAATATCAACCACACCGATCATGACCCCCATCACCGCCAGCCACCCCCAAAGCCGCAGCCAGCATGCGAAGCACGGCTCCCACCGCAACCACCCACCAACAAGGCCGGAGCCCGAGGCCCTGCCGGAGGCGCCGAACTAACCGCAACCACGCACGCGGCCGCCGCCCGGGCGCACGAACGGGGCAGCTCGACAGCAACTGGTGAGCGCGACCAACAGCGGACGGGTGAGGCCGCGGGAGCAACGGACAGCAACCACGACGAACGTCGCGGTAGCTCAAATCTCCGTCTTTCGGATCGGGATCGCTGACCGTGCACACCGAGGCCGCATTCGCTGGGTGGTTCGCGGCCGGCGCGGCGCCTGTGTCATCGTCGCGGGCATGAGCATCGAACCGGCGGTGTGGCGTCGGCCCGGGCCGACGGCGGAGCAGCGACGCAACGACGTCTTCGTCGGGCTGGCGGTCGCGGCGGTCGCCCAGCTCAACCTTGTGTTGGCGACGAGCGCCGGCGCGTTCATCATCGGCCCGCCACCGAGCCGGCTGGAGCAGATCCTGTGGCCGCTCGCGGTCACGTTGCCGCTCACGGTGCGCCGGCGGTGGCCGGAAGCGGTGGCGATCGTGATCTCGGCGGCCTTCATCGTGGCGCAGATTCGCCACTCGCCGGAGCAGCAGGTGTCCAACGGCGCCCTCTATGTGGCGATTTACACGCTCGGGGCCTGGGGCCGGGACCGGAGGCGGGCCCGGTGGGTGCGGATCGCCATCATCGCCGCGATGTTCGGCTGGCTGGCCGTCGCGATGGTCCTCGACGCGTCCGACCTGCCGGAGGACGCCTTCTCCGACGCCGCCGGTCCGCTGGAGCCGCTACTCGCGGCCATCGCCAGCGGGGTGCTGCTGAACGCGCTCTTCTTCGGGTTCGCCTACGTCTTCGGCGAGACCGCGTGGACCTCGGCCCGCCGCCGGCATCAGCTGGAGGTGCAGGCGCAGGAGCTGCGGCGGTTGGCGGCGGAGGTCGGGGAGCAGGCGGTGATCGGGGAGCGGGTGCGCATCGCCCGCGAGTTGCACGATGTCGTCGCCCACCACGTGTCGGTGATGGGCGTGCAGGCCTCGGCCACGCGCCGGGTGATGGACCGGGATCCGGCCAAGGCGCGCACCGCGCTCGCCGCCGTCGAGCAGAGCGCCCGCACCGCCGTCGACGAACTGCGCCGCATGCTCAACCTGCTGCGGGCGACCGGCGGCGCGGAGGAACGGCCCAGCGTGTCCGGTGTGGACCGTCTCGACGAGCTGGTCGCCAACGCCCGCGACGCCGGGCTCACGGCGACCCTGGGTGTGTACGGTGAGCCGGTGCCGCTTCCCGAGTCACTGTCCCAGGCGGCGTTCCGGATCGTGCAGGAGGCGGTCACGAACACGCTCAAGCACGCGAACGCCTCCGCGATCGACGTGCGCGTCCGGTACCACGCCGCGGAGCTGGAAATCGACGTCACCGACGACGGCAGCGGCGCCCCGCCCGGCGCGCCCGCCGGGGTCGGGCTGGGCCTGATCGGCATGCGGGAGCGGGTCGCCGCGCATGACGGCACGCTGGAGGCCCGCTCGCGTTCCGGCGGCGGCTACCGGGTCCGCGCACGCTTTCCGCTCGCCGAAAACCAGGCGGTGCCGGCGTGATCCGGGTGCTGGTGGTCGACGACCACCAGCTCGTGCGGACGGGGTTCCGGGTCATCCTCGAGATCGAGGAGGACATCGAGGTGATCGGGGAGGCGTCCGACGGGGCGCAGGCCGTCGAGCTCGCCGCCGCCGCCCGCCCTGACGTGGTGCTGATGGACGTGGAGATGCCGGGCGTCGACGGGCTCGAGGCGACCCGCCGCATCGTGGCCGCGGACGCCGGTCCGGCCGTGCTGATCCTCACCACGTTCGACCGCGACGACTACCTCTTCGCCGCGCTGCAAGCCGGGGCTAGCGGCTTCCTGCTGAAGAACGGAACGCCGGAGGCCCTGGTTGACGCCATCCGCGTGGTCGCCCGCGGCGACGCGCTGCTGGCGCCAGAGATCACCCGCCGGGTCATCGCGACGTTCACCAAGCGGGGCGGGAGCACCCGCTCCGACGGCGCACGGCTGTCCGAGCTGACCCCCCGCGAGCACGAGGTGCTGGTGCTGCTGGCCGGCGGTGCGACCAACGCCGAGATCGCCGACACGCTCGTACTCGGCGAGGCCACCGTCAAGACCCATGTCAGCCGGGTGCTCGCCAAGCTGGGCCTGCGCGACCGCACCCAGGCCGTCGTGTTCGCGTACGAGCACGGGGTCGTTACGCCGGGCGGCTGACCCGGGTCCGTCGCGCGGGGGACCTCGACGATCGATCCCACGTCGGACGCGCCGGCGGTCCGGCCTCCATAGCGTCGAGGCATGACACAGTTGCTGCGTCTCGACGGGCTGAACCGGGCCTTCGGCGAGCGGCAGGCGCTCAAGGACGTCACGTTCGACGTGGCACCGGGACGGCTGACCGGCTTCGTCGGCGCCAACGGCGCCGGCAAAACGACCACCATGCGGATCATCCTCGGCGTACTCGCCGCCGACTCCGGCACGGTGACCTGGGGCGGCGCCCCGCTCACCCGGGCCGACCGGCGGCGCTTCGGCTACATGCCGGAGGAGCGCGGCCTCTACCCCAAGATGACCGTCCGGGAACAGCTGACCTACCTCGGCCGCCTGCACGGCCTCGCCGCCGGCACGGTCGCGCGGAACATCACGGGCCTGCTCGACCGGCTCGGGATCGGGGAGCGGGCCGACGAGCAACTGGAGAAGCTGTCGCTGGGCAACCAGCAGCGGGCCCAGATCGCGGCCGCGCTGGTGCACGGGCCGGAGCTGCTGGTCCTGGACGAGCCGTTCTCCGGCCTCGACCCGATCGCCGTGGACACCGTGGTGGCCGTGCTGCGCGAGCAGACCGCTCGCGGCGTACCGGTGCTGTTCTCCAGCCACCAGCTCGACGTGGTCGAGCGACTCTGCGACGACCTTGTCATCATCGGCGACGGCGCCGTCCTCACCGCCGGCCGCCGGGACGAGCTCCGGGCGGCGTACGCCCTTCCCCGGTACGAGATCCGGGTCGACGGCGACGCCGGGTGGCTGCGCGACCAGCCCGGCGTGACCATGGTCGACCTCGACGGGCCGCGCGCGGTGTTCGACCTCGACGCCGGGGTCGAGGAGCAGTCCGTGTTGCGGGCGGCGCTCGACCGCGGGCCGGTACGCGCGTTCAGCCCCGTCTCCCCGTCGCTGGCCGAGATCTTCCGGGAGGTCGCCCGATGACCACGTTCGACACCGTGCGCCTTGTCGCCGCCCGGGAGATCCGGGTCAAGCTGCGGGACAAGACGTTCCTCGTGAGTACGGCCATCTTCCTGCTCGTCGTGATCGCCGCGACGGTACTGCCGGGACTCCTCGACGGCGGCGACGACGCGTCGTCGGTGGCCGCCGCCCCCGGCCCGGCCGCGACCGCGTTGGCCGACGCCGGTCTTGACGTCCGTACCGTCGCCGACGACGCCGCGGCCGAGCGGCTGGTCCGCGACGGTGACGTCGACGCGGCCGTGGTCGCCGGCCCGCGGGTACTGGCCATGGAAGAAGCGCCCTCCGACGTCGTGGAGGCGCTCAGTGCGCAACCGCCCGTCGAGCTGCTCGACCCGGAAGCCGTCAACGAGACGCTCGCGTTCCTCGTCCCGTACGCGTTCGCGTTCGTCTTCTTCATCACCTCGCTGACGTTCGGCCTCCAGATCGCCCAGAGCATCACCGAGGAGAAGCAGACCCGCGTGGTGGAGATCCTCGTCGCGACCATCCCGGTACGCGTGCTGCTGGCCGGCAAGGTCGTCGGCGGCACCGTGCTCGCGTTCGGGCAGATCGCGCTGATCGCCGCGGTGGGCGTCGTCGGCGTCCAGTTCGGCGACGCGCCGGACAACCTGCTGTCGCTGCTCGGCCCGGCGATCGGGTGGTTCATCCCGTTCTTCGTTCTCGGCTTCGTGATGCTGGCGGCGCTGTGGGCGGCCGTCGGCGCGCTGGTCAACCGCCAGGAAGACATCGCCGGCGCGTCGATGCCCGTCCAGATCGCGATGATGCTGCCGTTCTTCGCCGTGATCGTCCTACAGGACAACGCGCCGGTGATGAAGCTTCTGTCGTACCTGCCGTTGTCCTCGCCGACGGCGATGCCGGCCCGACTGTTCGACGGGGAGGCCGCCGGCTGGGAGCCGGTGCTGTCACTGGCGCTGCTGGCCCTCACCTCGGCGGCGATGGTGCTCGTGGGAGCCAGGATCTACGAGGGCTCGCTGCTGCGTACCAACGGCCGCACGAAGATGGCGACCGCCTGGCGGGACCGCGAGGCGGCCCGACTGCCCGGCTGACCACCTTGGGGGAGGCGGCGCGCTGGGACGCGCCGCCTCCCGACGGGGTCAGGTCATCGGCTCCACCCAGATGTTGCGGTAGTACAGGTTCGGGCCCGGGTCGCCGTGGTCCTGTAGCCGGATCGGGCCTACCGACGGCCCCTCGGGCGCGCCGGCGCCGGTGGGTCCGTCGATCTGGGCGTTGTTGTGGATGGTGACGCCGTTCCACACGACCGTGACGCGGGCGTTCTCGGTCTTGACGCCGGAGGCGTTGAAGCGGGCGGCGCGGAAGGTGACGTCGTAGGTCTGCCAGGTCTGCGGCGCGGTGGCCGCGTTGACGGACGGCGCCAGCTTGCCGTAGATGGAGCCGCATTCGTCGTTGGCCGGCGTGGTGTCGCCCCACGAGTCCAGCACCTGGAGCTCGTAGCGGTCCTGTAGGTAGATCCCGCTGTTGGCCCGGGCCTGCCCGGTGACGTCCGGCGGAAGGTTGGGCAGCCAGAACTCGATGTGCAGCCGGAAGTCGCCGAAGCTCTGCCGGCTGCGGATGTCGCCGCCGAGCACCTCGACCCCGCCGTTGCCCAGCGGCCAGGTCACCGCGCCACCGTTGCCGCTGACGAAGTTGTCCATATTGGAGCCGTCGAACAGCACCACGCGTCCGGGGTTCGAGCCGGTGCCGTACGCCTCGAACTCGTAGATGCGGGCCGCGGTGTCGGTGTTGTTGGTCGGTGCGGTGATGTTCAGCCGTACGTACCTGGCTTGGGTGGCGGTGATGTTGTGGGTGGTGGTGTTGGCCGTGTTGCCGGTGACGGTCGCGACGGTTGTCCAGGCGGTGCCGTTGGTGCTGACCTGGATGGTGAAGTCGCGGGTGTTCCAGGCGGTGTTCTCGCCGCCGGCGCCGGCGTGCTTGACCACGAACTGGCTGACCGTCTGGGTGGCGCCCAGGTCGACCTGGAGCCACTTGGTCGCGCCCGACGAGCACCACTTGTCGGTGTTGCCGCCGGTGGTGCTGCCGTTGACCGCCTGAGCCGGGCCCTCGTTCGCGTTGCAGGAGCTGTCCGCGGTGGCCGGCCGGCCCAGCGCGAGGTTCGTCGGCGGTGGCGCCGCCGAGCCGTACGCCTCGAACTCGTAGATCCGGGCCGCGGTGTTTCCGTCGCTGCTCGGCGCCGTGACGTTCAGGCGGAGGTACCTGGCCTGGGTGGCGGTGATGTTGTGGGTGGTGACGTTGGCCGTGTTGCCGGTGACGGTCGCGACGGTCGTCCAGGCGGTGCCGTTGGTGCTGACCTGGATGGTGAAGTCGCGGGTGTTCCACGCGGTGTTCTCACCGCCGGCGCCGGCGTGCCTGACCACGAACTGGCTGACCGTCTGGGTGAAGCCGAGATCCACCTGGAGCCACTTGCTGGCGCCCTGCGAGCACCACTTGTCGAGGTTGCCGCCGGTGACGGTGCCATTGACCGCCTTCGCCGGGCCCTCGGTGGTCGCGCACGAGCTGTCCGCGGTGGCCGGCCTGCCCAGCGCCAGGTTGGTGGCGGCCTGCTGGCCCGGGATGGCGTTGAGGGTGTACCAGACCTCGGTGCTCCACAGCGACTGCCCGTTGGCGGCGCTGAACGGCTTGGGCGACCGGATGTGCACCACCCGGCCGGCCTTGAGACCGCTGATCGCCAGGGTGACCTTCTTGCCGTCCGCCGACAGGGTGGCCGAGCTGACCGCCAGGGTCTCCTCGTCGACCTTCGGTCCGCCGTACGCCGCGGTCGGCACGTAGCGCCACTGCTTGACCCGGTACTTGGTGGCCAGGGCGGTGGCCGTCGCGGCCGACAGCGGTTGGGTGTACTCGATCTCGAACCCGTTGGGCAACGCCCGCATCGCCAGCATGTCGAAGGGGTTGGCGCCGTTCGGGGTCAGCTTTTGCAGGCCGTAGGTGAGCTTGCCGGTCTGGCCCCAGTTGCCGCCGGCGCCGAGCCCGCCGACGTAGATGGCACCGTCGGGGCCGACGTTGACCTCCGAGACGCCGGCCTCCAGGCCCTGGGTCATCCGGAACAGGGCGCCCTGGTACTCCCCGTTGACCTTCTCCAGGAACGCCCGCTGGAGGCCGCCGTAGGTGACGTCACCGATGACCATCTGCCCGGCGAAGATGCCGTTCGGCAGCAGCACCGGCGTGCTGGGCGAGTTGGCGATCTCGTTTTGCGGCATCCACAGCACCGGCGCGGTGGGCGGGTTGCCGTCGAACGGGCCGGACGGGTTCATGTAGTGGTTGAAGAACCGGTCCTGCTTGACGTGCAGCAGCTTCGACGACGGCAGCCAGCCGCCCTGGTTGTCGGTGACGAAGACGCTGTCTTCCGGACCCCAGCCGATGCCGTGCGGGGTGCGCAGGCCACCGGCCACATAGGACACCGCACCGGTCGACCGGTTGATCCTGATGGTCGTGCCACGGTTGGCCGCGGGTTGCGGGTTGGTCGTCGCGCCGCCGTAGTCGATGCCCACGGAGAGGTTGACGTAGAAGAACCCGTCCCGGTAGAGCAGGCCGAACGCGAACTCGTGGAACGTCCCGCCGTACGGCCACGTGGCGATCGTGTTGTACTGGTCGGCCACCTCGTCGCCGTTGGTGTCGACCAATGCGGTCAGCCGCTGTTTCTCGGTGACGTACACGATGCCGTCGACGATCTTGAGTCCCATCGGCTCCTTGAGGTTGCCGCCGATCTTCTTGACCGTGACGGTGCCCGGCCCGGAGGTGTTGCCGAGGATGAACACCTCGCCCGCCTGGGACGTGCCGGAGTCGTCGCTGCCACCCCAGGTGCTGACGACGAGGCGGCCGTCGGGCAGCCAGTCCATGCCGGTCACCTTCGGCTGGAAGCTGGCCGGGCGCAGGTTGGTCAGGGTGTAGCCGGGATGCACGCCGGTGAGCTGGAGGCCGTCGCCGGGGGAGTCGCCGGTGGCTTCGCACTCCTTGCGGCCGGGCGCGGTCACCCGCACGACACCGGCGTCGGTGCTGAGTACCGAGTTGGGCACGAGCGTGAACGCGGACGCGCCCGGCGGCCGCCAGTCCAGGGTGAGCTGCTGATCGACCTCGCGCTCGAAGTGCTCGATCCGGAGCGAGTGGTACCCGGTCGACAGATCGATGGTGCCTTCCATCGGGGTGGCGCCGTGCAGGCCGTCGTGGTTGACGACGAGGGTGTCGTCGATGAACAGCCGGGATCCGTCATCGCTGGTCAGCCGGAACGTGTAGCTGCCGGCCTGACTGATGTTGATGTTGCCGAGGACGTGCGCGACGAAGAAGTTGTCGAAGCCGAAGTCGCTGACGGCCGACCAGTTGATCGTGGGCATCAGCTTGTCCACATTGGGCGTCTGCCCGGACTTGAGGACGCAGAGCTGGCTGAGCGGTGTCTGCACGTCGTAGACCCGCAAGGTCACGCCCGGCTCCTGCGGTGGTGGAGCCGCCTGCGCCCCGGACGGCACGGCGGTGACCGCCATCGCCGTGGCCAGCGCCAACATGACGGATGTTCTCGGGTGGCGGCCACGCCGCCATCGCTGCCAACTGCCCATCGTTTCTCCTTGAACGGGGGTACGGGCAACGGCGGCGAGGGCCCGACGCGGGACAACGTTGTCAGGGCGATGCCGGCGTCACCCATCGGAGGGAAACGCGGATCTCCTTGCGACCGACGTGGCATCGCCGAATGGCCAACTGTCGTGAGCGACACGCTAGGTGACTTTCGTCGATGTGTCCAGATGTTTACGTCGATACATCTGCAACTTTGATTGGAATCTTGAAAAGCTAGCGGATCGTTCCCGCTCGATGGTGCATCCGGTCCTTTGTCCACACTGGCCGGGGCGCCCCCTTCGGAAGAGCTTTCGGGGGCAGGGTCGCCGTCCGTCGTGAGGTTCCTTCGAGGCGGATTTGCCCGCGTCCGCGTCAGCGGCGGACCGTATGCTCCCGCGGGCACCGCTCCCGGCCGGCGGCTCGCGGGCGAGCCGAAACCTCCGGCCGTCCGCTGCCGGGTCCGCGGGACAAGCCCCGAGCGGTCTTCGCGGGTGACCGCGACCAACCGCGAAGAGTGAGGCCGCGGGAGCGACGGTCTGGACCACGGCGGACATCGCGGTAGCTCGAATCCTCTGGTTTATATCGGGATCAGAGGCCAAGCCGCCCCGACTGCGGAAGCTGGCCAGCCTGTGGCACGCCCGCCGACGCGGTGCTCAGCAGGCTGCGCGCCGCGGCATCGACGCTCGCTTTGGCGGCCGGCAGCAACGGGAGCCGGACGTGCGGGCTGGGGATGCGGCCCCGCGCGTGCAGCACGCCCTTGATCACCGCGGGGTTGGGCTCGGCGAAAAGGGCGGCGGACAGTCGCGCGAGATGGCGGCCCAGCGTCCGTCCCCGCGTCGTCCGTCCGGCGTGCCAGGCCTCGTCCAGCGCGACGAAGTCCGCCGTGGCCAGGTGGGCGGAGGCCGCGATGGCGCCGTGCGCGCCGAGTGCGAGCATCGGCGACAGCAGCACGTCGGTGGCGGCCAGTACGGCGAACCCGGCCGGCGGGTCGGTGATCAGATCGACCGCGTCGGCGTCGAGGGCGGTGGGCGCGTACTTGACGCCGATCACCGCGTCGATGGCGGCCAGCCGGCGCACCGCGTCGGCGGACAGCTCCTGCCCGGTGCGGTGTGGCACGTGGTACACCACCATAGGCACGTGGCTCGCCACCGCCAGCGCGGCGAAATGCGCCACCACGCCGTCCTCGCCGGGACGTACGAAGGGCGGCACCAGGCACAGCGAGGCGGTCACCGCCGGGTGCCCTTGCAGTGTGCGTAGCTCCTCGGCGGTGTTGGCCCCGGCCAAAAGCGGTACGCCGCGTCGCTGGCAGATCGCGTTCAGCACGTCCAGCACCCCGGCGCGCTCGGCGGTGCTCAGCGCGCTCGGCTCGGCGGTGGTGCCGAGGGCCACCAGCCCGGCGGCGCCGGCCGCCAGCGCGTCGTGGGCGAGGGTCTCCAGCGCCCCGAAGGCCACCGTCCCGTCCTCGTCGAAGGGAGTGATCAGCGGGACGTACACACCGGTCAACGTCATGGGTCCCACCCTGGAGCCCGCCACACATAAGATCCAGTTCCGATTTCTGTACAGATCCGTAACCTGAGCTAATGCTCGACGCGCGACGGCTGCGGCTGCTCAGCGACCTGGACCGGCTCGGCACGATCGCCGCCGTCGCGGCCGTCCACGCGTATACGCCTTCGGCGGTCTCCCAGCAGTTGGCGGCGTTGGAACGCGAGGCCGGCGTCGCGCTGCTCCAGCGCAGCGGCCGCCGGGTCGCGCTCACGGCGGCCGGGCAGGTGCTTGTCCGCCACGCCGCGACGGTGCTGACCGCGCTGGAGGAGACGAGCGCCGCGCTCGCCGCCGTGCGGTCCGGGCCCGCCGGGCTGATCCGCATCGGCGCCCATCCCACCGCGGCACGCACGGTGCTGCCCGCGGCGCTGGTCGCGCTCGGCCGCGACCATCCCGCGCTGGAACTGTCGGTCAGCGAACTCGACCCGGTCGCGGTGCCCGGCGCGCTGCGCGACCGCCGGCTCGACGTGGGTCTGCTGCACGACTACGACGTGGTGCCGGCCGCCGCCGACCCGGCGCTGGAGTCGGTGGCGTTGCTGGACGAGACGGTGTACCTGGCCGTCGCGCCGGACGCGCCGATCACCACGCTCGCCGACGCCCGCGACGTCGCCTGGATCCTGGCCAGCCCCGGCACGCTGTGCCACGAGGTCGCGTCCCGGGTCTGCCGGGGCGCCGGCTTCACGCCGCGGGTCCGCCACCACGTCGACGACTTCGGTGCGGTGCTCGCCCTTGTCGCGGCCGGCCAGGGGGTCGCGCTGGTGCCCCAGCTCGCGGCGGTCACACCAGATCCCGGCGTACGGCTGATCGCCGCGCCGACCCGGCGGCGCACCCGGATCGGCTACCGCCGCGGTGCGGCCGCCTACCCGGCGGTGGCGGCCGTGGTCGCCGCGCTGCACGCCGCCACCCTCGAGTTCCTCCGCGGCTGATTGCAGGAATGTTGCCGGGAGATGTCTTGTGGCTGGGACGACCGCCGTCGTAGCCTGACGGGCACCGACGACTCGATGCGCATCGACAATTCCTCCGGGAGGTGTCATGGCGGCGTTCACCAGCAAGGACGTCGCGCGCATCGCCGGTGTCTCGCAGAGCACCGTGTCCTACGTGATGACCGGCAAGCGACCCATCTCCGAGCGGACCCGGCGGCGGGTCCTGGACGCGATGGAGCAGCTCACCTACGAGCCGCACTCCGGTGCCCGGGCTCTCGCGGGACGGCGCACCCAGGTCGTCGGTCTGGTCGTGCCCTTCGGGGCCGGCGGCCAGACTTTCGGGTTGATGCCGTTCATCGAGACCATCGCCAGCTCGGCCCGCGCCCACGACCACGAGGTGCTGCTCGTGACCGCGGACGAGGGCTCCGCGGGCTTGCGGCGCCTCGCCGGACGCGCCCTGTGCGACGCGATCATCATGATGGACATCGAGGAGCAGGACGACCGGGTGCCGGTGGCCGCGGCGCTGTCGGTTCCGGTGGTGCTCATCGGTGTCCCGGCCGACCCGGCCGGGCTGCACTGCGTCGACCTCGACTTCGAGGCGGCGGCGCGGATCGCCGTCGAGGAGCTGGCCGACACCGGGCACGACGAGATCGTCGTGGTGGGTTACACGGCCTCGGCGATGGAGCGTGGCCTCAACTTCGCCGTCCGCGTCCTGCGGTCGGCGCGGCGGTGGGCGCGCGAGCGCGGCCTTCCGCTGACGGTGATCGAACCGGTCGAGCGTGGACGGGAGGCCGCCGCGAAGGCGGTCGACCAGCTTCTCGCCCGGCGGAGCGGCGGACGTCTCGGCGTGCTGGTGCCGCACAACGATTCGATCGCGCCGATAATGCACGCCCTGCGTAAGCGGGACGTCGTGCCCGGCCGTGACATCTCCCTGATCGGCATCAGCCCCGACCGTGAGGCCGAGGAGTCCGATCCGCCCTACACGAATGTCTCCGAGGAACCACGCGACGTCTCGCGGCGCGCGATGGAGACGCTTTTCTGGTTGCTCGACCCGAGTTCCGGGGTGGAACGTCCCGCGATCGACCTGGTCGCGCCACGACTCACCCGTCGTACGACCGTGCTGCCACCCCCCTCCAACTGATCACCGGCGGCCCCGGCCACCGGCCCTCGACCACCCTCCGTCGATGCGCATCGACCGATTCGCGCGGCGCGTAATCGATGCGTATCGACAAGCCTCCCTCGATCTGCGAACCCCATATCCCGGAAAGGATTCGACAAATGATCCGCTTTGCTCGATCCCGCCGAGCCCAGGCCGCCCTCGCCTCGATTCTCACTCTGCCCCTCGCACTCGGTGCCTGCGGCGGAGGGTCCGGCGGCGGCTCGGACGGTGGCGGCGGCTCCGTGACGCTGCGGGTGCTCGACTACTACAACAACGAACCCGCGAGGACGGTCTGGCAGAAGGCCATCGAGGCCTGCGGGCAGGAGGCCGGTGTCACCATCGAGCGCGAGGCGGTGCCCGGCGCGTCCCTGATCCAGAAGGTGCTCCAGCAGGCTTCGTCCAAGACCCTTCCGGACGTTCTCATGCTGGACAACCCCGACCTTCAGCAGATCGCCCAGACCGGCGCCCTCGTGCCGTTGAACGACCTCGGGCTCAAGGCCGACGGATACGCCGAAGGCGTGGTCAGCGCGTCGACGTACGAGGGCAAGCTCTACGGCCTACAGCCGATCACCAACACCATCGCGCTGTTCTACAACAAGGACCTGCTCGCCAAGGCGGGCGTCACCCCGCCGACCACCTGGGAGGAGCTGCGTACCGCGGCGAAGAAGCTGACCGCCGGCGGCACGTACGGGCTGGCCTTCTCGGCTCCGGCGAACTACGAGGGCACCTGGCAGTTCCTGCCGTTCATGTGGTCCAACGGTGGCGACGAGAAGAACATCGCGACGCCCGAGGCCGCGCAGGCCCTCCAGCTGTGGGTCGACCTGATGAACGACGGCTCGGTGTCGAAGTCCGCGCTCAACTGGACCCAGGCGGATGTCAACGACCAGTTCCGGGCGGGCAAGGCCGCGATGATGGTCAACGGGCCGTGGCAGTTTCCCACCCTGGACGAGGACAAGAGCCTGAAGTACGAGGTCGTCAAGATTCCGGCACCGGCCGCGGGAAAGCCGATCGTCGCCCCGCTCGGCGGTGAGACGTGGACCGTGCCGCAGACCGGTAACAAGGACAAGCAGGCCAAGGCCGCGAAGGTCGTCGGCTGCCTCAACGCGGACGCCAACCAGCTCAGCATCGCCGCGGGCACACAGACCATCCCCACCAAGACCGCGCTGCTGACCAACTTCAGCTCCAGCAACCCGAACATGGCCGGCTTCGTCGACCAGATCCCGACCGCGCGGGCCCGCACCGGTGAGCTCGGCGCGGACTGGCCGAAGGCGGCCACGAAGATCTACACGGCGATGCAGGCCGCACTGACCGGACAGGCCGCCCCGGCCAAGGCCCTCGAACAGGCCCAGAATGGTTGAGCGTCGACCAGGGTCCACTGTGGTGCGTCAGGCAGATCCACCGCCGCCGTCGATCGTCGAGGCTGCCGCACCACCACGTTTCTGGCAGGCATACCGGTTTCAGCACCGCGCCGTCCAGGTGCTGTTTCTGGCCCCGGCCGTGATCTACATGGTGGCGTTCTTCGGCTACCCGATCGTCAAGAACTTCCTGATGGCGTTCCAGGAGTACACGACACGCACCTTCTACACCGGCGAGGCGCCGTGGGTGGGGTTCGCCAACTACTCCGAGGTGGTGTCGTCACCGGTGTTCAGCAAGGCCATGCTGAACACCGTCCTGTTCACGGTCGGCTCGATCGCCGGACAGTTCGCCATCGGGCTCGCCCTGGCGGTGTTCTTCCGGCGCCACTTCCCGCTCAACGGCGTGCTCCGCTCGCTGATGCTCGTGCCGTGGCTGATCCCGCTGATCGTCTCCAGCGCGGTCTGGCGGTGGATCCTCGACAAGGACAACGGCGCGCTCAACCGGTTTCTCGCCGCGATCGGCGTGACCGACCACCCCGGCTGGCTGACCAGCACCTCACTGGCGCTCGTGGCGGTGATCCTCGTGAACATCTGGATCGGCGTCCCGTTCAACCTGACCATCCTCTACGGCGGGCTCCAGGACATCCCGCGGGACCTGTACGAGGCGGCCGCGCTGGACGGGGCGAGCGGATGGCAGCGGTTCCGCTACCTGACCTGGCCGCTGCTGCGCCCGGTGGTGAGCGTCGTGCTGGTGCTCGGGGTGGTCTACACCATCAAGGTGCTCGACCTGATCCTGGGTCTGACCGGCGGCGGCCCGGCCAACGCCAGCCAGACCATCGCCACGCAGTCGTACCGGCTGTCCTTCACGGAGTTCGACTTCGGCCAGGGTGCCGCGCTCAGCAACATCCTGATCGCGATCTCCCTGGTGTTCGCCATCCTTTACCTGCGCGCCAACCGGCGCGCCGTGGACGAATGAGCCCCGCCATGACCACAGCGAAAACTCCCGCGGCCCGGCGGACCCGGACCGGCTGGGGCAGCACGGTCGCCGGAATCGTCATCCTCGCCGTCCTGCTGTTTCCGATCTACTGGATGCTCAACGTCTCGCTCCAGCCGAGCGGCTCGGCGGTCGGCACCCCGTGGCTGCCGCTCGACTTCAGCCTCGACGGCTACTCCACCGCGCTCAGCCAGCAGGGCCGCAACCTTGTCACGAGCCTGGCCGTCGCGCTCGGCTCGGTCGTGTTCAGCCTGCTGATCGCGATGCCGGCGGCGTACGCGCTGGCGCAGTTCAAGGTCCGCTTCGCGGGCGCGCTCCTCTTCGGAATCCTGATCTCACAGATGATCCCGGGGATCGTCATCGCGAACGCGCTCTACACTGCCTACACCGACCTGGGAATGCTCAACTCGATCCCCGGCCTGATCCTCGCCGACTCGACCGCGGGCATCCCGTTCGCCATCCTGATCGTCCGCGCCTTCATGACCAGCATCCCGCGGGAGGTCCTGGAGGCCGGCCGGGTCGACGGAGCCGGCCACGTCCGCACGTTCGTCTCCGTCGCACTGCCGATGAGCCGCAACGCGATCATCACCGCGGGCCTGTTCACCTTCCTCTTCTCCTGGGCGGACTTCCTGTTCGCCATCACCCTCACCACCACCGAGGAGGTACGCCCGGTGACACTCGGGCTCTACACGTACATCGGGACCTACGTCAACGACTGGAGCTCGGTGATGGCCACCGCCGTGCTCTCCTCCATCCCGGCCATCGTGCTGCTCGTCGTCGCCCAGCGATACGTCACCGCGGGCACGACGGCCGGCGCCGGTAAATGATTCTGGTATCCGACGGAAAAGGCGCGACATGACTAACGGAACACCCGGCCCGCTGCGAGTCACGGTGTGGGGCGAAAACCGTCACGAGCAGATCGAGGAGCACGTGGCGAAGATCTATCCGAAGGGGATGCACACGACGATCGCGGAGGGCATCGCGGAAAACCTCGGCGACGGCTGCGTCGTCCGCACCGCCACCCTCGACGAGCCGGAGCACGGCCTGACCGAGCAGGTGCTGGCCGACACCGACGTGCTCACCTGGTGGGGGCACGCGGCGCACGGCGAGGTCGTCGACGAGGTCGTCGAGCGCGTCCACCGGCACGTCCTGTCCGGGATGGGGCTCGTCGTGCTGCACTCCGGGCACTGGTCGAAGATCTTCACCAAGCTCATGGGTACGAGCTGCACCCTGCGCTGGCGCGACGAGCACGACCGCGAGCTCGTCTGGACGGTCGACCCCACGCACCCCATCGCGAAGGGCGTGCCGCACCCGCTGGTCATCGAGGAGGACGAGATGTACGGGGAGTTCTTCGACATCCCGGCACCGGACGAGCTGGTGTTCGTCAGCTCGTTCAGCGGGGGAGAGGTGTTTCGCAGCGGCTGCACGTTTCGCCGAGGCTACGGCAAGATCTTCTACTTCCGGCCCGGAGACCAGGCATACCCCACGTACCACCACAAGGACGTGCGCCGGGTCATCGCCAACGGCGTCGCCTGGGCCCGCACCGACCGGCCTGAACGCAGCCATCCCGTGCTGCTGCGGTACGAGACCGGGGAGTTCTTCCACGGCCAGGGCTACGCCGGACCGCTCCAGTGACATTCCGGACGATCCCCTCCAGCCCGTCGGATCCGCTCCGGGTGGTCATCGTCGGCGCCGGTGGCATGGGCCGTGCCTGGCTCGCGACCGTCGCCGACTCACCCGAGGTGACCCTGACCGGCATCGCCGACCTGGACGTGACCCTGGCGCGTTCCGCCGCCGACTCGGCCGGCCTGCCCGGCCTGGCGGTCGGTGCCGAGGCCGTCGCCCTCGCGCGGCAGACCGGCGCTCAGGCGCTGATCAACGTGACCGTCCCCGAGGCGCACCACCCGGTGACCACCGCGGCGTTGTTCGCGGGCCTGCCGGTGCTCGGCGAGAAGCCGGCCGCGGAGAACGTGAGCCGCGCGCTGTCGCTTGCCGCCGCGGCCGAGGTCACCGGAGAACTGTTCATGGTCAGCCAGTCCCGCCGCTGGAACCCGCAGCTCGCCGCGTTGCGGGAGATGATCGCGCGGCTCGGCCCGATCGGGACGCTGAGCACGGCGTTCTTCCGGGCCGAGCGGTTCGGCGGGTTCCGCGAGCTGATGGCGTACCCGCTGCTGGTCGACATGGCCATCCACGCCTTCGACGCGGCACGGTTCCTGCTGGGCGCGGAGCCGGTGACGGCCTACTGCCAGTCGTACAACCCGCCGTGGAGCTGGTACGCGGGAGACGCCAACGCGATGGTGGTGTTCGAGATGGAGGGCGGCACCCGGTACCTCTACGACGGCAGCTGGTGCAGCCCCGGCGCCACCACGTCGTGGAACGGTGCCTGGCGCGCCAGCGGCGAGAAGGGCACCGCCATCTGGGACGGGGACCACGAGCCGGTCCTCGACGCCGACGTGCGCGCCGCCCAACCGACCGGCCCGCCGTACTCCGGGATCGCCGGCGCCCTCCAGGTGTTCGTCCGGGCGCTGCAAACCGGCGAACCGCCCTCCGGCGAGGTGCACGAAAACGTGATGAGCCTGGCGATGGTGGAGGCGGCGGTGCGGTCCGCGGCGAGCGGCCGGGTCGAGCGCATGGACGCCGTCCTGGAGCTGGCCCACGCGCAGGCGCTGCGCGAGGAGACCCGGGCGGACGTGCGCGACATCCTCGCCGGATGGTCCTCGCTCCGGGACGTGCGCGCTGGTCGTTGACCGGGTACCCCAGTGGTTACGCCACGCTTTTGGTGCGAGACTTGGATGGTTCGATGAGGCGGTGCCGGAGTGGACGCGGATGATCTAGCCACGTTCAGCGTGGGGTGGAGTGGCGACCTTGTCTGTGCGCGGCCGCCGTGCGACGACGGGCGCGACCTGCGGGCCCCCGCCGCCGATGTCCGCAGGTGGCTGGACGCCGTCGCGTCACTGGAGCAAGTCATGGCGGAGGTGGAGTCGGGGAGGAAGAAAGCCACCAGTTGGGAGTTCTTCACCCGCTACGTCGCCTTCTTGGAAGAGCTGCAACAGCAGGCCGCCGCGGCCGTCCAGACCTACCGGGAGCAGACGCACGACCTGCAAGCGTGCATCGACGAGGAGACAGCGCGGCTGAACGCCGAGTGGTACGAGCGTCGGAGGCGCGAGGTAGCGGAAGCGAGGCGCCAGGAAACGGTCGCGATAGCCGCCATCACCGAATCGGTTTGGACGTACAATGTGGACATTGGCCTTGGCCCGTGGTATGCCCGGACCTTCATAATCTATCTGCTCTACCGAGATGACCGGGGAGTGCTCCACGCTATCGGCGATGATCGGCCGGGATCCAATCCGCACCTGACCGCCGCCCAGGTCGAGGCCGCCGCGTGGGCCGAACGTGCCCGCTCACCGGGCACGTCGGTGGAGTTCTCCAAGCACACCGCCAGCGCACTGAAGCAATGGCACGGCAGCGACGACCCGGTGGAGGCGTGGCGGGCTCTGATCGGGCAGCTGACGTCACTGGACCCGGCGGCGTTCCGCGGACCGGGCATGAACAATCTGCCTGCCTACGGGTTTATCGACTACGGCCCTTCAAGCGACTACGGCTCCGCGAGTGACTACGGCTCGTA
Organism: Phytohabitans sp. LJ34; assembly: GCF_052068095.1. Taxonomy (NCBI): domain Bacteria; kingdom Bacillati; phylum Actinomycetota; class Actinomycetes; order Micromonosporales; family Micromonosporaceae; genus Phytohabitans; species Phytohabitans sp. LJ34. Next base: position 70,634 of record NZ_JBQHDG010000011.1, read on the forward strand.
CGGCTCGCCTTCCATCTGAGTCTCCGCGGGCACCGCTCGCTCCCGGCCGGCGGCTCGCAGCGCTCGCCGAAACCTCGTGGCGGTTACCCGCGGCGACGACAACTCCGTTGCTTTCCCAGGATCGCTGATCCGGGAACAGACCATTGTGGACAAACGTCGACCACCGCCTGGCGCGAGCCCGTCACCCCGCCCCTTTCCTCCCGGCCGGTTGCGCGCAGGGTGAGCGCGACCAACGGCGGACGGGTGAGGCCGCGGGAGCAGCGGTCTGGACCACGACGGACGTCGCGGTAGCTCAAATCTCTGTCTAAATAGGGGAGTCGACTCCGACAGGTCTCTAGAGGGCAACCCGCGGCGGTCAGCGTTCGTTTACGAAGACGGTGCGGTCGGTCGCGAAGTCGGGGGAGGCGACGATGCCGAGCAGGCCTCCTTCGGAGGTCGGGCGCACGCCGGGCACGACGCCGACGGTTCGCGGTTCGCCGCCTTGGGCGGGGATCCGCACGATCTCCGGTGATGCGCTCGGACACGAGCGCCGACCTGTCGGGCAGGAAGGTGAGTCCCCACGGGGCTTGCAGGCCGGTCGTGAGCTGGACCGGCTGCCCGAGGGTCGCGATCGCGGCGGCCGCCGCGGTGTTCGAGCGCGCGGTCTGTGCAGGCCCGTCGGAGGCGGCCGCGCAGCCACCCAGTGCGCCCGTGATCGACGCGGCGACGACCGCCGCGCGCAACCGTACGGCCGATATGACCGTCTCCTTCCTAGGCGGCGCCGCCGTTGACGTAGAGCACCTGGCCGTTGACCCAGCGGGCGGGACCGGCGAGGAACGCGACGGCTTCGGTGATGTCGGCGGGGGTGCCGAGCCGACCCATCGGGTTCATCGCGGCGATCTGGTCGACCACCTGCTGGCTCTTTCCTTCGAAGAACAGCGGCGTGGCGGTGGGGCCGGGCGCGATCGCGTTGACCGTGACGTCCCGGCCGCGCAGCTCGCGGGCGAGGATCAGCGTCAACGCCTCGACGGCTCCCTTGGACGCGGCGTAGGCGCCGTAGCCGGGGATCTGTAGCCGGGTGACCGACGTGGAGAAGTTGACGATCGCGCCGCCGTCGCGCACGCGCTGGGCGGCGAGCTGGTCGACGACGAAGGTCCCACGAACGTTGGTGCGCAGAACGCGGTCGAGGGTGTCCAGGCTCAGCTGCGCGACGGGTGCGAGCGGCATGATGCCCGCGGTGTGCACCACGACGTCGACGCCTCCGAACTCGCGCTCGGCAGCATCGAACACAGCGGCCATCGCCGCCTCGTCCGCCACGTCGCCGCCCGCCACGATGGCTCGGCCGCCGGCGCGGGCCACCGCACTCGCGGCCTCGTCGGCGCGGTCCTTGCCGCCCGCGTAGTGCACGACGACGGAGAAGCCGTCGGCGCCGAGGCGTTCGGCGCTCGCCCTGCCGATGCCGCCGGACCCTCCGGTGACGATCGCGACGCGACCGGAGTTGCTCGTCATGATCTGACCTCCGCTAGTATGTGTACAGCTTGTACATTACTGTGGCCCACGGAAATGTACAAGCAGTCCACAAGAAGGGATCGTGGATGTCGGAGACCTCTGCCACCCGACGGGGACGCGGCCGACGGCCGGCGGCCGAGGTGCGCACCGCCGTGCTCGCGGCCGCGGGGCGCATCCTGCTGCGGGACGGCATGCGAGCGGTGACGTTCGACCGCGTGGCCACCGAGGCGGGCGCGAGCAAGATGACCCTCTACAAGTGGTGGCCGTCACCCGGTGCGCTCGCGGCCGAGGCGTACTTCGCCCAGAGCCGCGACGCGCTCGACTTCCCCGACACCGGCGATCTTCGCGCCGACCTGATCACACAGATCAGCGCGTTCGTGCGCCTGCTGAAGGACGGGGGCGCGGAGAAGCCCGTCTCCGAGCTCATCGGCGCGGCCCAGATGGACCCCGACCTCGCCCAGGCGTGGTCCGAAAGCTACGCGCTGCCCCGCCGCGAACTCGCCCGCACACGCCTCAGGAGCGCACAGCGGCAGGGGCAGCTGCGTGACGACGCGGATCTCGACATCATCGTCGACCAGCTGTGGGGCGCCTGCTATCACCGGATGCTCGTGCTCAAAGCGCCCTTCGACGAATCGATCGTCGTGCGTCTGGTCGACCACGCGCTCTACGGCGCGGCACCGCGCGGCGCGTAATCGGGGAATTCCTCGGTGCCGAGCACGCGTAGCAGGTCCAGTCGCTCGCGGGCGTCGGCGTCCGCGGGAGTGAGCACCAGCAGCTGCTGACCCTGGTCGGGCGTGACAAGGGTCTCGCAGTCGACCAGGACGGGGCCAACCCGCGGGTGCACGATGGTCTTGCGGTCGGCCCGCCGGACCGCCACCTCGTGCTCGGCCCAGAGCCGCCGGAAGTCGGCGCTCACCGCCCGCAACCGGTCGACGAGCCCGGCGACGGCGGGATCGCCGGACCGCCGGCCAGCGGTCGCGCGCAGGTCGGCCACGAACTGGCGGCCGTGGTACTCCTGCTCCTCGGGCGGGTGGACGGCGCGGTCGGCGGGTTCGGTGAACCAGCGGTAGACGAGGTAGCGCCGGTCGCCGGAGAAACCGGTGTGGTCGCCCATCAGCAGCACGGCTGCCCTGTTCTGCGCGAGCACCTCACCCAGGTCGGAGAGCACCACGGCCGGTGTGTCGCCGAGCAGGTCGAGCATGCGAAGCAGGCCGGCGCGGGCCAGGCGGGCCACCCCGTCGGCGGGCGGGGGCTGATGGCCGGCCAGGTGGAACAGGTGGTCGCGTTCGTCGTCGGACAGGCGTAACGCCCGGGCCAGCGCGCCCAGCAGCTGGGTCGAGGGCTGACTGCTGCGGCCCTGCTCGAGGCGGACGACGTAGTCGACCGACATGCCGGCGAGCATCGCGACCTCTTCCCGGCGCAGGCCGGTGGTGCGCCGGCGAGGGCCGCCGGCCAGGCCGACCTCGGCCGGGCGGATCGCCTCGCGGCGGCGGCGCAGGAAGTCGGCGAGCTGGTCACGCTCCATGACCCCATGCTCCCTCGCGGCCGGCAAGCCGATCCAGGGAGCCGCTCTCCCACGATAAACGCTCCGTTCCCGCGCCTTCCGGTGCCGGCGCAGGGTTGACCCATGCAGACACGAACCTTGGGAAACACCGGTCCGGCCGTCTCCGGGCTGGGCCTGGGCGCGATGGGCATGTCCGGCGTCTACGGCGCGACCGACCGCGCGGAGAGCATCGCCACCGTGCACGCCGCGCTGGAGGCCGGCGTCACGCTGATCGACACCGGCGACTTCTACGCGATGGGCCACAACGAGTTGCTGCTCGCCGAGGCGCTGCGCGGCCGCGATCGGGACAGCTACACGCTGAGCGTCAAGTTCGGCATGCTGCGGGGGCCGGGCCATGAGTTCGGCGGGCCGGACGGCCGTCCCGAGGCGGTGAAGAACTTCCTGGCCTACTCGCTGACCAGGCTGGGCACCGACCACATCGACATCTACCGTCCCGCCCGGCTGGACCCGGCGGTGCCGATCGAGGAGACCGTCGGCGCGATCAAGGAGATGATCGACGCCGGGCACGTCCGCCACCTCGGCCTCTCCGAGGTGGACGCCGCGACGATCCGCCGCGCGAACGCCGTGCACCCGGTCGCCGACCTACAGATCGAGTACTCGCTGCTTTCCCGCGCGGTCGAGGGCGACATCCTGCCCACCCTGCGGGAGCTCGGCATCGGCCTGACCGCGTACGGCGTCCTCGGCCGCGGCCTCATCTCCGGACACTGGACCGCCGGCCAAGCCGCCCCCGGCGACAGCCGCGGCTTCAACCCGAGGTTCTCCCGCGAGAACGTGGAACACAACCTCTCCCTCGTCGAGGCGCTGCGCCGGGTCGCCGAGGCGAAGGGTTGCACCGTCGCCCAACTGGCCATCGCCTGGGTCGCCGCACAGGGCGAAGACATCGTGCCGCTGGTCGGCGCCCGCACCCGCGAGCGGCTTGCCGAGGCGCTGCCCGCCACGCGCCTGACTCTCACCGCCGACGACCTCACCGACATCGAGAAAGCGGTGCCGCCGGGTGCGGCACGCGGCGACAGATACCCGGCCGCGTTCATGTCCGGCCTCGGCGTGGGGAACTGAGCCCCAAACACCAGAGGCCCGAGCCCATGGCGGGCTCGGGCCTCTGGGCCGCCTCGCTAGATGAAGTCGATGAAGCTCCAGTTCTGGTTGGGAGCCGATGGGCTGCACGCGAACTGCATGGCGCGCGCGCCGTTGTTTTCGCTGGCACCGTCGATACCCAGGCAGAGACCGCTGTGGCGGTTCTTCAGGTTGAACTCGGTAGCCGTACGCTCGATGACGTCGAAGTCCTGGTTGAAGTGGGCGGCTCCGTTCGCCACGATGGCCGCCGCACCCGGTGCCGTGCTGGCACCGTCGATGCCCATGTTGAGCCGGGGGGTCTGTGCGTTCCAGAACGTGACGTAGTTACCGTCGTGGCAGCAGATGTCCCACCTCTGCAAGTTGATCCCGGTGGGAGTCTGCTGGGTGACCACGGAGCCGTTCGTCGCGCTGCCCGGCTGTAGGGCCTTCTCGGACTTGTGGTTCAAGATCCCGTACGGTGGGGCCAGCCGAGTCCGCAGGTCCGAGAGCGAAACGACCGTGTACGACTCGCTGCCCTTCGTCGGCTCGGCCTGGGCGGCCGCCGGGCTGGCCATGGCCATCAGCAACCCAGCCAGAACCACCGCGACGACGTTCCTCGTGCGTTTCCGCATGTTTTCAACCCCCGTGTATGGAGTTGGAATATGGACATGCGAACCGTATGGGGTCGATTCCGGGCTAGGCTAGGGCGTCTGGATCACTTTGGAGCCAGGGGCAAAAATCGCGCTTATTCAATATATATGATCTTAAAACTGTGGTATCGCTCCTCGTGATCGGAAGATCACACACTGTCGTCGCCCGATGGGCACAGGCACACCGCCGCGAGTGGACACAGCGGAGTGGAGTGCGCGGCCACTATCGTTCTGGCGTGCGTATTCGATTCGACATCCCGGCTGATCCGGCCTATCCGGCCCGGGTGGCCGCGGCGCTCAGCAGGGCCCGGCTGCGTAGGTACAGCTTCGTCGGCGCTGTGCTGCTGGCGGTGGCGGCGATCGGTCTGGCCGTCTCGCGGCTGGTCGACTGGGGCGATCGGATCCTGCTGTTGTGCTTCACGCTGGCCTTGGGCGGCGTGCTCTCCATGCTGTACCCGTCGTGGGTACGGCGCAGGGCCCGGCGCCGCTCCAGCCAATACGCCGTGGAGGGCGGCTACGACATCACCGACGACAACATCATGATGCACAGCGGTTCGGAGTCCAGCGGTATCGCGTGGGACGGGGTGGCGCGGGTCGTGGCCGACCCTGAGTTCTGGATCGTGTACGTCGGACGGATGCCGGCGACCGTGATCCCGCGCCGCTACCTGACCGCGGAAGACGCCGAGACGTTGGAGACCTTCATGACGAAGCGTGGGCTGCTCGCGTCGTGATCGTCGTGGGTGCGGCGGGGTCCTGGGCCGCCTGCACCGCCGCCGCCTCCAAGCCGCGCAGCAGCGCCTCGCCGTCCGCGGGTGAGATCACGTGGGTATCCATGAATATGGTCGCCTGCATCGCACCGGGAACGTCGTCCACGTGGACGATCAGCGGCTCGAAGGGTGTGTCCTGGCGGGTCGTCCAGCGAAACACCGCATCGTGCGGCCGCGCCCCGGCCGGTGGCGCCCCGGCCGGCTTCGCGAGCGTCGTGCGGTCGTTGAAGTAGCAGGGCAGCTCCAGCTCACCGCCGCGTTCCGCCACCACTCGACGCACCAGGTCGTCCAGCTCCACCGGGTTGTAGTACGCGTTCTTGTAGCTGGTCAGGGATGCCCGCTGGGCCCGGTCGACGGCCTCGGCGAGCGAGACACCCGCCACGTCGAGCAGGCACACGCCGTACTGCGCGAGCATGCACACCACCCGGTCCAGCCCTGGCCGGAACCGGTTGTGCACCATCGGCCGTACCGCCACCGGGTTGATTCCGGTGACCCGGGCCAGCGCGACCGCGAAGAGGCCCAGCAGCGCGGGTGCCGCGGCGGCCCCGGTGTTGGCGCGCACCGCGTCGAGCGCGGGGCCCAGCGCGTACGAGACGAACTCGCCGCGCCAGTGGCGTGGCTGGCGCCGGTCGCTCGGCTCGGGAAACTGGCGCAGGGGCATCGTGCGCAGGACGCTCTCCCAGTGCCGCAGCGCCGACGTGTTCTGTCTCCGCCCCGCCGGTGACGCCTGCCAGCGTGCCTGCTCCAGCGGCTGCGCGGCGGGTACATCCGCCGTCGAGCGCGCGGCGAGCTCCTCGAACAGCATCCGGGCGCCGGAGCCGTCGGTCACCAGGTGGCACATCACGACGACGAGGTGGGTGAGCACGTCGTGCCCGCGGACGGCGCCCATCCGCACCGGCCAGTCGGCGGTGAAGTCGAACGCGGCGTCCTGGTACCGCAGCCGCAGCGCGTCGGCGACCTGCTCCGGGTCGGCGTCGCCGGCGTCGACCACCTCCAGTGCGATCTCGCCCGCGGCGGACACGACCTGGCGCGGGGTGCCGTCCGGCTCGAACACGAGCCGGGTGCGGGCGGTGGGGTAGCGGCTCATCACGTACCGCAGCTGGTCGGCGAGCTCGTCGACGGTGGTGCCGGCCGGCAACGGGACGCACACGCCGTTGGGCAACCACGACTGCTGGCGGACCATCGCCTGCCAGATGTCCATCTGCCCCCAGGACAGCTCGCCGGCGCCGGCGCCGTCCCCCTCGAACGCCACGACAACCCGATCAGCGACCGTGATCACTGGTCAGCCTCCCTGCTCCGACGACGTCAGCGGGACTCAATCCAGACAGGAAACTTTCCTGACGGTACCGGAGGATGGTGGCACTGACAATCGATCACGCCGAACATCCGTGTCGTTTGTGGACAGACACTTTTGGGTGACTCAGTCGGGCCGACGACACAGTCAACTAGCGGTCAGATCCGCCGTATTCGTCCGGCAAAGGCGGAGGGTGGGTATCACCGAAAGGAGATGCCATGAATGACCAAATCGGGGTGGAATCATTGGCCGCTGGACCGATTCTGAGCAACAACGTTCCCGAGCCGATCAGCTACGCCAGCCGCAATGTCATCGCCCTCGACCTCGCCCCCGACGTGTTCGCGGAAAGCACATCGCTCGAGGATCAGGACGAGTCCGGCCGGGTGCCCATCGAAGATGTCGCGGCGATGTCGGTCGAGCAGATCGCCGAGGCGTTGCGCACCGCCAACACCCGCGTCTTCCCGAACGTGGCGGCGCCGGCGGCGACCGGTGCTTCGCTGTTCGCCGCGCAGACCTCGGTGCTGCGGTCGGCGGGCGGTATCGACCCGGCCACCGCGAGCGTCGTGAGCCGGGCCGTCGTGTCCGGCGCCGTCGGTCCGGACGTGAGCCGCGTGGTCAACCCGCCCGAGGACAGCACCCCACCGCCGCCTCCTCCGTCGCCACTGCCGCACGTCGAGGCGGCGGACACAATGGACACTTCGAACGGTGCCGCCCCCGTCGAGACCGCGCGGCTGTCGCTCGCCGCCCGTGCCGCGGCCTTCACCGAGCCGGCCCTGACCTCGCGCGCGCTGCGGCCGGGCATGACCGACCTCGAGGTGGGCACCGTCCTGGAGCAGGCGAAGATCGGCAACCGGCTGCACGTACACCGCAGCCTGTGGGGTGACTACGTGTACCGCTTCCAGCCGGACCCACCGGCGGAGGTGCGCCGGCCGCAGCTGCTGATCGTCGAGAGCTACCGGCTCTCCTCCTTCCTCGGCGCGTACGGGCAGGGCCGCACGCTCAAAACGTTCAGCCTGCTGCCGGGGGAGAACACGACGATCAGCGTGAAGACGTTCACCCGCAGCGAGAGCAGCCGCAAGGACTCGTCGAGCGTGCTGGACTCGTTCACCAAGGAGAGCTCGGACGACTTCGAAAACTCGACGATGCAGGAAAACTCCGACAAGCAGGCGAGCACGGAAAACTTCGAGTACCACGCGGAGGCGGAGGCATCGGCCGGCTGGGGCTGGGGCAGCGCGAAGATCAGCGGTGGTATCAAGGGCGGCTCCACCTCCGCCCGCGAGGAGTTCGCCAAGAACGTCAGCAACGCCTTGCAGAAGCATGCGTCGAAGGCCTCCAGCAAGCGGGACGTCCAGATCAACACCAGCAGCGAGGTACGCGAGTCCAGCGGCGAGGAAACCTCCATCGTCCGGCAGGTGGAAAACATCAACGTGGGCCGCACGCTCAACTTCGTGTTCCGCCAGATGAACCAGGAACACATCTCGATCCTGCACCTCGTCGACGTGCGGGTCGCGTACTGGACCGGCGTGGGGGAGTCGAAGGACGAGGTGCCCCTGCCGCGCCTGGACGACCTGCTCGAACGGCACGTCAAGGCGGAGCACCGGGCCAGCGTGCGGGACAACATCTTGGCTCAGCTCCAGACCGTCTTCGACTACAAGGACCAGTTGGTGACGCCGCCGGTGGTGGAGAAGCGGAAGCTGAGCGAAACCGACTTCTACTGGCGGTTCCGCAAAGACGCCACCACCACGTACACCGACCAGACCGGCGTCCAGATCACCGTGCCCGGCGTGATCGTCTCGGTCATGAAGAACACCATGCGGACCGAGGGCGTGCTCGTGGACGCGGTTCTCGGTGAGGGCAACGCGCTGGACACGTACTCGCAAGGGTTGCAGGAGACGGCGGTCAAGCAGCGCCTGCTGGAAAACGCCGCCGCGCAAGCCAAGCTCGACCGCGAGGCCCTCGGTCGCGACATCGTCACGAAGAGCAAGGACGACGAGGCCAAGCTCTTCCGCATGGTCTTCCCGACCGCGGTCGCGCTGCCCGGGACCATCTCGGTCGCCGCGGACGAGGACGGCCACGTCATCGTGGGCGGCGCGTCGGCCGCTCCCGGCCAGTCCGCGGAGTGAGCAGATGGCCGACGTCCTTCGAGACAAGGCACCCGGCGCCGCCGTCGCGCACCAGGCCGCGACGGCGGGCGCCGGCTCCGTGCTCAGCTCCGCGCCGACCAGCCGCGCGCCGGCCGTCGCCTCCGCCAACCCGGCGGCCGGTGTGGCGCAGGCGCTGCCGTCCCTGTTCGTACGCATCGTGTTGGAGCCGCAGTCGGCGATGCGGACGTTCGTCACCGACGCCCAAGTGTCCGTTGTAGACACCGCGGGACGGGTCATCACACCGGTGCGGCAGGGCGGCAATGTGATCGTCGAGCTGCCCCGCGCGGTCGGGTTGTACCGGATCCACGTATCCAGCGCCGGCGGCCAGGTCTTCCCGCAGGACCTCAAGGTCGACGTGACGCCGGACCGGGTGCTCCTCGACCGGGTGACCCCGGAGGTCGGGCCGCTGGTGCCGGTCGGAGCCGGCGGCACCACGACGTTCCGGCTTCCGGTGGTGTTGCCACGGGTGCGCGACGTGACCGGCGAGGCACAGACGCTGCTGGGCCGGACGTGGCAGCCGCCGACCCGCGCCGTGCACGTGCTGACCGACCCGCCGCCCGGCAAGCTGGACTTCACCAGCACCACGGTGACGCCGGCCCGCACCGAGGTATTCGAGCTCGCCCACCTCGACGTGCCGAAGTGGGTGTCGGTGAGCTGGCCGGCCGGCATGACCGCCGGGTCGCCGTTCCGGTTCCTGCTCTACCTCCACCATCGCCTTCTCCAGAACAAGAAGGTCTACGCCGGCAAGCCGTACCCGCGCGACAACGCCTACATGGAGTTCGGCCTCCACCACTACCTGGACTACGCCGGCGCTCCGCTCTCCGGTCTCAACGCGGGCAAGGGCCTGGCCTTCCAGCTCGCGGCGGCCGGCCGCGGAGTCGCGCTCGTCCTGCCGCTGCCGCGCTTCGAGGAGGTCGCCGCGAAGGACACGTCGATTGGCAAGCTCGCCAACGGCAGCACGCTGGAGGTGGTGCTCCAGGAGATCGCGGCGCACGCGGCCCGGCGCATGCCGGGTGCGCCTATCCCGCCGGCGATCGACCGGCTCGCCGTGGCGTCCTTCTCCTCCGGCGCCGAGGACACCGAGACGTTCCTCCGCAACGCCAGCACGAGCTCCTTCCTGCGCCGGACCCTGCGCGAGGCGTACCGCTTCGAGGGCATCAACGACCAGAGATGGCTCGACGCCGCGGTGGCCTGGGCCGCGAGCGTTCCCACCGGCGAGCCGCGGCCGCGCATCCGCATCTACCGCCAGTTCGACGCCACACACATCAAGGCCTACCTTCCGCACGGCTTCAAGCTGTGGCCGGCGCCGGGAGACCGGACGTACGCCGCACTGCCGGCCGCCGCGTGGCAGGCCGCCGGGGCCACCGCCGACCTGAAGATCTGGCACGAGGTCGAGGCCCTGATCGCCAACATGATGCTCGTCGACGCCCTGCGCCGCAGCGGCTTCTGAGGCGGGGCCGCGCACGGCTACACGTCGTCGACGAGGAGCTGCCGTGCCAGTGGCGCCAGGCCCGCTCGGCGTACCGGGTCGAGCGGGTCCTGGGACGGAAAGGCGCGGTAGGCGCGCGGCGCGACCCCGTACCCGACGCGGAAGCGCCGGGAGAAGTGGAACGGGCTGACGAACCCGCACGCGCCGGCGACCGCGCCGATGGTGAGCGTGCTGCGTTGGAGCAGCGTCGCGGCGCGGGCGAGCCGGATCAACTCCACGGCCGCGACCGGGCCGACACCGAACCGTTCGCGGAAGAGGCGGGCGAGGTGACCGGGCGACACGCGCGCCGCCGCGGCCATCTCCTCCAGGCTCAACGGCCGCGCCGGTCCGCCGCGCCAGGCCGCGCGCACGTGGTCGGCGAGGCGCAGGACATGTTCCGGCAGCGCGGCCTCGGCCTGGTCGCCGAGCGGGCCGTCGAGGAAGACGTCCAGCAGCCAGCCCAGCACTGTCGCGGTGCGGGCCGACGCGGCCGCCGAGTCCACGCCGGCCAGCCACAGCAGGTAGCGGCAGAGCCCGGTCAGTGGCTCGGTGAAGGGCTGGGTGGTCGGCCAGCGACCGTAGTCGTCCGCGCCGTCGGCGTAGAAGGAGACGTACGCGTGGGAACACGCGTGGTCCGGGTCCCACAGGTAACGCTCCCGCAGGTCCGGCCGGGACAGCAGAAGCAGGCCGGGGCGCAGCGGCACGCGCGCCGGCTCGGCGCCGTCCGGGATGTGCTCCCACGTGGCCCGCCCGTCGAGCATCCAGACGAACTCGAAGCAGGGCAGCACTCGCGGGCCGAGGCTCGCGCCGGGCGGGTAGTGGGCGACCGCCGGGCCGTTGCGGACGCGCACCCGGAAAGATGCCGATGTCACGAACAGACATGTTATCGAGAACCTGGGACATGGCCCGAACAGCCGGCGCCGCCAATACTGGTGAGGCTGTGAACGCGTGACATGACCGGGAGAAGCGATGAGCATCGACCTAAGGACCACCGCGACGACCCCTTCGGCCGTCCTGCACGACCAAGCCTCCGAGGCGCTGATCGAGCAGGTTCGGGAAGAGGGCTACGGCGTGCTGCGCGGCGCGCTGACGCCGGACGAGGTGGCCGAGATCAACGCCGAGGCGGTCCGGCTCTGTCGCGGCGAGCTGGGCGAGATCGGGTCGGGGCCGGCGGTCGCGACCACCGACGCCGACGCCGACGTGCTCCGCCGCTACCTGTGCATCCACCACCCGCACAAGCTCTCCGGCGTGATCCGGCGCGCGGTGTCGCACGAGCGGGTCGTGGACGTGCTCACCAAGGTGATCGGCCCGAACGTCAAGACGATGCAGTCGATGCTCTTCGTCAAGGCGGAGGGCAAGCCCGGGCAGGCGTGGCACCAGGACGAGTTCTTCATCCCGACGCGGGACCGCTCGCTGACCGCGGTCTGGATCGCCCTCGACGACGCGACGGTGGAAAACGGCTGCCTCTGGGTGCTGCCGGGATCGCACCGGCGTGGCGTGCTGTACCCCGACCGTGACCAGAACGACCCGCGCTTCGACTGCTCGATCGAGGCGTACGACTTCCCGTACTCCGACGACGACGCCGTGCCGGTCGAGGTCCCCGCCGGTTCCGCGGTCATCTTCAACGGGTACCTGCTGCACCGCTCACTGCCCAACACCGGCCGGCACGGCTACCGCCGGGCTCTGGCCAGCCACTACATGAGCGCCGAATCCCCGCTCGCCTGGAAGGTGCCGCCCGGCGCGGCTCTCGCCTCCTGGGACTACCGCGACGTGGCCCTGGTCGCCGGCGAGGACCCGTACGCGTACAAGGGCACCGTCGACCTCACCCGGCCGTACGTCCGGCCGGACAAGGACGGTGGCTGCGACCGCTAGCCGGCCGCGGCACCACCTGTCAGATCGGGCTGGTGCTCTCGCGCTCGACGAGCTCGACCGCAAACCGCTCCCGCTGTCCGGGCGAGAGGTCGCCGGTGAGCAGCATCCGCGTGGCGGCGGTGGCCATCTGTTCGGCGGGTAGCCGCATCGTGGTCAGCGGCGGGTTGGTGCAGATCGCGACGACACTGTCGTCGAACCCGATGACGGAGACGTCGTCCGGCACCCGCCGGCCGGTGGCGGTGATCGCCTGGATCGCGCCGGCGGCCATCAGGTCGCAGGCGACGAACATGGCGTCGACGTCGGGATGTTCGTCGAGCAGCCGCAGCGTCGCGGCGTGCCCGCCTTTGCGGGTGAAGTCGCCCGTGGCGCAGACGTCGGGGAGCCCGAAGGTGTGGACGGCCCGCTGGTATCCGGCGCGCCGGTTGATGGCGCAGGTGTTGAACTCCGGGCCGTGGATCGCGGCGATTCGCCGCCGGCCGAGGGCGTGCAGGTGTCGCACGGCGGCGTCGGCGCCGCCTACGTTGTCGGCCTCGACCGCCGGCACCCAGGGCGCGGTGGGTACGAGCGAGACCACCTTGTGGCTGCGGCGGTGGAGCCGGACGGCGAGGTCCGGGGTGGCATTGGCCAGGATCGCGCCGGCGGTGAGATCCGCCGCGATCGTATCGATCCTGCTGACCGCGTCGGCCTCGGCGACGACCTGGATGCGCAGCTGGACGTGCACGGTCTCCAGGGCGGCCATGACCCCGGCCAGGACCCGGCCGAAGTAGGGGTGCGCGCCGAGGGCGAGGCCCGGGTTGTCGATGACCGCGACGAGGTCGACGTTGCGCTGCCGGCCCGAAGCCAGCGCCCGCGCGGTCTCGTTGGGGCGGTAGCCCAGGTCGACGACGGCTTGGCGGACGCGTTGCCGGAGCAGGTCGGACGCTCCCGGCGCATCGTTGATCACCCGCGAGGCGGTCGCGCGGGACACGCCCGCGACCCGGGCCACGTCCTCGATCGTCGGTCTCGAGCCGTCCATGCCAACCACGCTTCCTCCACCGCCGGTCCAACAGCGGCACCCCGCAGGATAGGCGTGGGAGCGCTCTCATGAGAAGGGTCGCCGGCGCAGGATCAGCAGCGCGACGGCGGCGACCGCGAGCTCGGCGGCCGGAAAGCTCCACCACAGCGCGCTCTGGCCGTACCGGCTGAAGGCGACGAGGAACGGGATCTTGATCGCGATCAGGGTGCCGACGGAGATCAGGTAGGACGCCCTGGGCTGGCCCAGTGCCTGGAAGCGGGCCGAGATCAACGGCGCGACGCCGGCCAGGGGATAGGCCAGGGCCAGGACGCGCAGCGCGGTGACGGCCTGCTCGTGCACTGCCGCGTCGTTGGTGAACAGCGCGGTCAACGGTCCCGCCAGGACGACGACAAGCCCGCAGACCACGGTGCCGTACCCGACGGTGGCGCGCAGCGTGAGGGTGGTGGCGCGCGCGACGCGTCCGGTCGCGCCGAGGCCCGCGTTGTACCCGACCACCGGCTGCAACCCCTGCGCGATGCCCAGCTGCGGCATGGCGACGAAGGTGCCGACCCGGGCGCACAACGCGAACGCCGCCAGGGCCACCGCCCCACCGGAGCCGGCCAGCAGGTTGTTGGCCACCGCGACAAGCACGGTGGCGCCGAAGCCGGCCAGGAACGACGGCGCGCCGAGCGTGACCACCTGCCGCATGGTCGGTCCGTGCGGGCGCAGGTCGGCCAGCCGGATGCGGTAAGGGCGTCCCGGTAGGGCGAAGAAGAACCACAGGCTCAGCACCAGCCCCACCGCCTGACCGCCGACGGTACCCAGCGCCGCCCCGCGTACGCCCAGGTCGAAGCCGAAGATCAGGATCGGGTCGAGGATGATCTGAGTGAGCACCGCCACCACCCACAGCAGGGTGGAGAACCGCATCCGCCCTTCGGCCCGTACGAGGCTGGAGAACCCGGTCGCGGTGATCGCGCCGGCCAGGATGATCAGCCCGTACTCGCGCGCGTAGGCGTGGGTCTGGCCGGTGGCGCCCAGCAGGTCCAGCAGCGGATCGAGCAGCAGGACACCGGCGACGCTGACCGTGAGCGCGGTGGCCCAGAAGACGACGAACGCGTTTCCGGCCGCCCGCGCCGCCGTCCGCGGATCGCCGCGGCCGAGGCTGCGCGAGACCAGCGAGGCGCCGCCGGCCCCGACCGTGGTGGCGACCGCGCCGAGGATCAGCAGCACGGGGGCGACGAGGTTGACCGCCGCGAACGCGACCGCGCCGACGCCACGCGCGACGAACCAGGCGTTGGTCAGCGCGTAGATCCCATATACGCCGACCGCCATGGTCGTCTGGGTGCAGGCCTGCCAGAGCAGCCGGCCGACCGGCTCGGTACCCAACGCCGCCGCGTGATCGCCGCGCGCGGCCGGGCCGGCAGGGTCGGTGTCCGAGGTCGTAGAGCCGCCGCCGCGGCTGCTCTCCACCACACCTCCACGCCTGTCGAACCACGCACGAACGTATCAACCTACGGTCGGATGCCGGTCTCGCGTCGCGGGGGCCTGCGCCGGCTGTTCGATCGGCGTGAAGAAGCCGGTGGCCGAGGGCGTGAGCGCACCGAGGCGGTTCATCTTCTTCGGCACGGCCCAGCCGGCGTACGGCAGCTCGGTGCCGGGAGCCGCGAGCGGCTGGTGGACTTCCGTGAACCCGCCGTCCGGACCGCGCCGGATGATGCCGGTTTCCACGCCGTGCGCCAGCACCTGCCGGTCGTGCTGCTGGAGGCCCAGGCAGACGCGGCGGGTGATCCAGTACGCCGCGGGCGGCAGGAGCAGCAACCCGATCCGGCCGGCCCAGGTCATCACGTTGGTGCTGACATGGAGTTCGAGGGCGATGACGTCGGCGGCGCCGGCCGACGTCAACACGAGATAGAAGGCGACGGCCATGGCACCCAGCGCGGTGCGGGTCGGCGCGTCCCGCGGACGATCGAGCAGGTGGTGCTCCCGGTGGTCCCGACGCACGCGTGCCTCGATGAACGGGTAGACCGCGGGCAGTATGACGAGGAGGCCGGGCAGCACCACCGCCGCCCAGAAGATCGGCGCGATGGCGTACCCGTCGCCGAAGGGGAGCGTGACCTCCCAGGGCGGCATCAGCCGGACCGCGCCGTCGAGAAACATGACGTACCAGGCCGGCTGCGACGCCGCCGACACGGCCGCGGCTTGCGACGGCCCGAAGAGCCAAATGGGGTTGATCTGGAACAGGCCGCCGAGCAACGCGGTCACCGCGCAGACGAGCATGAACAGTCCGGCCTGCTTGATCGCGTATCGCGGGGCCAGGCGCTCACCCACGACGTTCGCGTTGGTGCGGCGCGGACCGGGCCACTGGCTCGGCTTCAGGCGCAACCGCAGCGCCACTTGGGCGGAGAGCAGCGCGACGAGCAGCGCGGGCAGCACCAGCGCGTGGAGGAAGTAGAGGCGGCCAATGATCACGTCGCCCGGAAACTCGCCGCCGAAGATCGACGATGTCAGCCAGGTGCCGACGACGGGTATCGACAGGGTGATGCCGGACAGGACCCGCAAGCCGGTGCCGGACAGGCCGTCGTCCAGGACCATGTATCCCGTGTAGCTGGTGGCAAGGCCGACCCAGAACACCGACAGGGCGATGATCCACTTCAACCGCCTCGGCCTGCGGAACGCGCCGGTGAAGAAGACCCGCAGCAGGTGCAGGACGATCGACGCCATGAACAGCATCGCCGCCCAGTGGTGTATCTGGCGCACGAGAAGACCACCACGCACCTCGAACGAGATGTCCAACGTCGAGGCGTAGGCCGCCGACATGTGCGTGCCCCGAAGCGGCGTGTACGACCCGTCGTACACGGTGTCGTCCATCGACGCTTCGAAGAAGACCGCGAGAAACGCACCGGTGACCAGCAGCACGAGGAACGAGTACAGCGCGATCTCGCCCAGCAGGAAGGACCAGTGGTCGGGAAAGACCTTGTTGAGAAGACCGCGCAACGGTGTGGCGGCCACGAGCCGGGTGTCCGACGCGCTACGGGCCCGGCGCCGAGTGGTAAGCCTGGACACATCCATCCCCTCCCGTCGAACACAAGACGAAGTGCGGACCGGGAATGTGACTGTGACGCTCACCATGACGGTGGTGACCGTGGGCGTGTACGGGGCGGCGCCGCTGGGTACATCGCGGGCGTGTCGACGGACGTCGCTGCCGAGAGGGCCCCGGCTCCTGCTCCCGCCCCCAGGCGCGGCGTGTGGGAGTCGCTTTCCTGGTCGCTGCGGTACGGTGCGGTGGCCTGCGGCTGCCTGCTGCTCATCGCCGCGGCGCTCTACCTGCTGATCCGCCTCGCGGTGCTGGTCGCGCCGCTGACCCTGGCGATCTTCGTGGCGTTGCTGTTGACCGCGCTGCTCCAGCCGGTGGCCGGCCTGGCCCGCCGCCGCCTGCGCGCCCCGGACACGGTCGCCGCGCTCGCGGCGATCCTGGTGCTGTTCGCCGTGCTGGTGGTCCCGGCGGTGCTGCTCTGGCCGACGACCGCGGAGCAGGCGGCCGATCTGCCTCAACAGATGGGGGCCGGCTGGGACCGCACGCGGGAGTGGATCGTCGGTGCGGGCCTGAGCGAGGAGCAGCTGCGCGGCCTCACCGAACAGATCCAGGAGCGGGCTCGCGCCGCCGGTAGCAGCGCGGCCTCCGCGGCCATCGGGGTCGTGGAGGCGCTGGGGGCCGCGCTGCTCGCCCTCGTCCTCGTCTTCTTCCTGCTCAAGGACGGCGGGCGGATGGCCGACTGGGCGCTGGCGCGGCTGCCCGAACGCGACCGTGACCGGGCGGCCGGCGCCGCCCGCGAAGGTTGGGGCGCGCTGGCCGGCTACGCGCGGGGCACGGTCGTGGTCGCCGCCATCGACGCGGTGGGTATCGGGATCGGACTGCTGATCCTCGGGGTACCGCTGGCCCTGCCGCTGGTGGTGCTCACGTTCGTCGCCGCGTTCCTGCCGGTCATCGGTGCCACGGTGGCCGGCGCGGTAGCCGTGCTCGTCGCGCTCGCGGCGAACGGCCCGGTCGACGCGCTGATCCTGCTCGCCGTCGTGATCGCGGTCCAGCAGATCGAGGGCAACGTGCTCCAGCCGCTGATCATGGGGCGCACGCTGCGGCTGCACCCGGCCGTGGTGCTCGTCGCGGTCACCGCCGGCGGGTTGACCGGCGGTGTCGCGGGCGCGTTCGTGGCGGTGCCGATCACCGCCGTCGCGTACCAGGTGTGGCGCTCGTTGCGCCGGAGCACCCCGTAGCCTCGCCGGCTCGCTACATGACGGCTCTGGCCACGATGGCCCGGACCTGACCCACGATCGCCGACCGCTGCTGCTCGAACGCGGGATCCGTGATGGCGGCGGGGTCGGCCGGCGAGCCGAGTGTCGGCGTGTGGACGTGCCCGCCGACCGGCGCGCCCGTGGTGCCGGCCAGCAGCAGCGTGTTGCGGTACGCCACCTCGTTCGACAGGTAGCCGCCGCCGCTGCCCTCCACCGCGATCGAACCGGGGGTCGGCCCGTCCGGCCGGAACTCCGGACCGGTGCCGCCGGCCGGGATCTCCCACACCGACGGGTTGATGTTGATCGGGAACGGGTTCGCGCCGACCGACTGCATCGCGGCCAGCGGCAGCGACGTGCGCAGGAACTCCGGTCCGGAGCCGACCCCGGGGAAGACCACCGGTGCGTTGAACGAGCCACCGCCCTGCACGTTGTTGTTGTCGCCGATGCTGTCGACCGAACGGCGGCGCCCGTTGAACACCTCGAGGTCGAACTGGCCACGCCCCTGGCTGACGGTGGTGATCGCGTCGGCCCGTTGCCCACCCGCGGCGACGTGCGGCCGGATGGCCTCCTCGACGATGCCGCGGTCGAAGTCGGCGTAGCGGACCGGGAACACGACCGTCTGCACCTGGATCCGCACGCCGTTCACGGTGAGCACCTGGCCGTCGAGGGTCAGCGCGGCGGCCCCGGACGGGTTGCCCCGGCGGATCTCGTCGTCCAGCAGGAACGGGTCGAAGCCGGTGACGAGCAGCCGGCGTCCGGCGCTGCCGTCGAACGTGCTGCTGGTGATGCCCCGCGACGCACGCTCCAGTGTCCGTTCCAGCGCCGCGCGCCGGGCGGCCGACAGCGAGTACGTGGGCACCCACCGGCGCAGGGCGCGGGTCATGCCCAGCCTGGCCCAGTACAGGGGCCGGTCGTCGTCCGCGGCGAGCTGGCCGCCGGGGGAGCCGGCCTGGGCCCGGTCGACGGCCGCCTCCCACAACTGCCCGGCGTGCGTGGTGACGACCTGCGTGGCCTGCGTGTAGCCGGTCGTCGCGCACAGCGCGGCCGCGAACGCGGTCACCCGCGCGTCGAAGCCGCTGCTGGCCAGGATCTGCCCAGGCACGGGCTGACTCTCCAAGCGCTGTTCTTCCACCGTGAGCGGTGCGGTGCCAGTGGTACACGCGGCCGCCGCCGGCTCCGCCGGCAGGACAAGCACGCCGGTCACCGCCACCAGCGCGGCGCACGCGGCCGTCTTCAGTCGGGTCACCCTCATCGCAGTTCCTCCCCAAAAACCCGCGCGGATTTCTCCCGAACCCGCGAAACAGCGTAGGGGCGTGCCCGCCGCGGCGCATGAGTAAGTGGCGAATCACATCGATCTGTGTGGTTGCGGTGGACGTCCGCATGCTGGCGGATGTTCCCGCCGCCTTGCGGGACGAGGCTTGGGCCATGTACGGAACATCCGAGCGGGCACTCTACGTGCTGGACCAGGCCGCAGAGGTGCTGGCCCGCGCCGACGTCACCTGGCGCTCGGCGATCAGGCAGGCCCTTGCGGGCGGAGTCCCGATCGAGCAGGTCGCCACGCGAGCCAACACCACCATCGACAACGTGCTCGCGATCGTGAACACGCCTCTCACCGCGAGATAGCCGCCGGTTCCCCCCAACCGGCGCGGCCCCGGACGGTGGACCTCACACTTCCCACCACCGTCCGGGGCCATCCCGCCGCGCCCAATTTGGGCGCCGAAACGAGACAACGCGGCGATACGCTCACTCCATGTCGCCCTTCGTGGGCAGGCAAGGCGAGATCGAGCAGGTGTCCACCCTGGCCCGGCGGGCCGCTGCGGGCCAGGGCCGGGCGGTGCTGATCGAGGGCGAGCCCGGGATCGGCAAGTCCACGCTGCTCGACGCCATCGGTGCCGAGTGCGCCCGCCTCGGGATGCGGCTGCTGCGCGGCGCCGCCGAAGACCTGGAGCAGCGACTCCCGTTCGCCGCCATCGGCACCTGCCTTGGTCTGCGCACCGGCGCCAAACCGGACGGACGGGACAAGATCGCCGTCCGTGTCGCCGGGCTGCTGCGTGGCGAGGACGCCCTCGGGCAGAGCGTGGCGGCGGCCAACCACGAGTTCGCGGCCACCGAGGCGATCCTGGAGCTGATCGACTACTGGTGCGCCGCCGGACCGGTCGCGCTGATCGTCGACGACGCACACTGGGCCGACCCGTCGAGCGTCATGGTGCTGCACCGCCTGGGCCAGGGCATCGGCCAGCAGGCCCTACTCATGATCGTCGCGTTGAGGTCGGCGCCGCGCCCCGATCCGGTCGCCGGGCTCGTCCGCGGCCTACAGTCGCGGGGCGCCGACGTGCTCCGGCTCGACCGGCTCCCCGAGGCCGCCGTCGCCACGCTGGTCCGCCAGATCTTGGCGGTGCCGGCCGGCCCTGGGCCCGGATCGGGGCCGGAGCGAGCCATCCAGCTCGGCCCCGCCCTGACCACGCTGGTGGCCCGCGCGGGCGGCAACCCGATGTACGTCACGGAGCTGGTCGACGCCCTGGACCGCGCCGCCGCGATCACGGTCGACCGTGGCGTGGCCGACGTGCCGGACCAGGAGCGTGCCGCGCTGCCCGCCACGCTGGTGGAGAGCGTCCTACGGCGGCTGGACTTCCTGCCCCGCACCGCCCGGGACACCCTGGAGATGGCCGCCGTGCTGGGCCCGACGATCGACGTCGCCGAGCTGGCCGCGGTGCTGGACGGCCCACTGGTGACCGTGTCCGAGGCGCTGGTCCAGGCCATGGAGGCCGGCCTGCTGGTCGACAACGGCCGGCAGTTCGTGTTCCGGCACGACCTGATCCGCGAAGCCCTGGCCGAGCACCTGCCGGCGGCCGTGCGCATCGCGCTCCGGCTGCGGGCCGGGCAGGTGTTGGCCGCGTCTGGCGCCCCGGTAGAACGCGTCGCCGAACACCTGCTCGCCGGGGCGGCGCTCGCTCCGGTCACCGTTGAGTGGCTGGTCAGTCAGGCGGACGCGTTGATCGTACGGGCGCCACGGCTCGCCGTGCCCCTGCTCGAAAAGGCTCTCGCCACTGTGGACAGTGACGCACCGGCGGCGGGTGCGCTACGCCTGCATCTGGTTCGCGCCCTGCTGTGGGACGGTGCGCCGGAGGAGGCGGAGAGGGCGGCGCGGGCCGCCATGCTCACCGACAGCGACCCGGCACTGTGCTGGCTGCTGCTGCAAGCATGCTATCGGCAGGGACGGCTGGACGAGGCGGTCGTGGTGGCCGAGGAGGCGCTGCGGCTGCCGGAGCTCTCGCCCGGACAGGCGGGGCGCTTCCACGGCATCGCGGCGTTCTGCCTGTTCTATCTGGAGCGGTTCGACGCCGCCGAGCTGCCCGCCCGGCTAGCGGTGGAGGAGGGCGCGGCCGACCGCGACGCGCAAGCGACCTGCCTCGGTCACCTGGGGCTGGCCGCGCTGCGGTTCGGCGAAGGCGACATGGAGGGCGCTCTCGCGCGGAGCGAGCAGGCCTTGGCGGCGCTCGGCAGCGGGATCCAACCTGACCTCCAGGCCGACCCGTACGCGATGCGCGGCCTGTGCCTACTGGAGCTGGATCGCTTCGCCGAGGCGGACGAGGCGCTGGCCACCGCCGTGCGCCACAACCAGGCGACCGGCGGCGTGTACCTGACGCTCGCCTACGCCTCGCGGGCCCGGCTGCGTTTCCTGGACGGCCGCTGGGACGACGCGCTTGCCGAGATCGAGGCGGGCCTGGACGTCCCCGACCCGCTCGACCAGGCCCGGGGGCTGCGCGCGCTGGCCGCACTCATCGCCATCCGGCGCGGCGCGTACGACCACGCGCCGCACGCGCTTCCCGAGCCGGAAGCGGGCGTGGGTGGGCGCAAGTACGGCTACCTCACCCGCTGGGCGCAGGCGCTTTTCGCAGAGTCCCGGGGCCAGCGCAACCGGGCGCTGGAGCTGCTCTATCCGGTCTGGGAGCGGGCGTGGGGGCTGGACCAGCGGCGGATCGTCTACCGCCTCTGCCCCGACCTGGCCCGGCTCGCCGCGGCCGCCGGCGACCGCAAGCGTGCCAGGGACGTCGCCGACACATGTGAGGCGCTCGCGGCCAAGCAACCGACGCGCAGCCTCGACGCCACCGCGCTGCTGTGCCGTGCGCTGGCCGACGAGGACGCCGACGGGTTGTTGCGCGCCGCCGAAACCTTCCACGAGGCTCGGTGGCCGCTCTACGAGGGGCAGGGGTACGAGAACGCCGCCGCCGCCCTCGCCCGCGACGGCCGGGAAACCGAGGCGAGGGAGGCGCTCGGAAAGGCCGTAGAGCTCTACGCCGCGCTCGAAGCGAGCTGGGATACCGCCCGCGCCGAGGCCCGCCTGCGCCGCGCCGGCATCCGGCGCGGACGGTACGGCCCGCGCAAGCGCCCGAAGCACGGCTGGGAGGCGTTGACCGACACCGAAAACAGGGTCGCCCTCATGGTGGCGGAGGGTCGGTCCAACCCGGACATCGCGGCCCAGATGTTTCTGTCCCGCCGGACCGTGCAGACGCACGTGTCGAGCATCCTCGCCAAACTCAACCTCAGCTCGCGCGTGGAGTTGGCGATCAGCATGTCCCGCCGAGAGACCTAGCGTCCTTCCGAACGGGGACTGGGGTCGCCGCAGCGCGTAGGCCGCTGCGAGGATGCTCGCGATGCCGTACCGATCCTCGAAACCGCCGTCATCGCAGGTGGCCGGAGTTCCGGTGCCGTGTCCAGGCTCGCCGCCGCGGGATGCCGAAGCGTTGTGGGTTGTCGACGAGTCGAACACGCTGTGTGCCTATGAGTGGCGAGATGAGCGGCGTCGGCCGCGTTCGAGGATCCGGATCAGCGTGGCGGTCTCGGCGTCGATGCCCTCGCCGAGTCGCGCCGCCGCGTGCACGGTCAGCCACGAGTCGACGTGCTGGGGTGGGGTCGGAGCGCAGGCGTCGTAGGCGCGGCGGTACGCCCGTGCGCAGATCGCGCGTCCGGCCGCGATGAGCGCGCGCGAGGCCAGTGGTGTGCCGGGCAGCGGGTTGGCCCGCCGCAGCAGCAGGAGGGTGCGGGCGTGGTCGGCGGCGGGTGCGCCGCGGGTCGCGTTCGGCCAGTCGATGACCGCGACCCGTTCGGCGGCGACGAGTACGTTGCCGGGGTGGAAGTCGCCGTGGCAGAGCCGCTCGCCGGCCGGCAGTCCATCGAGGACCCGCCGCGCGAAGCCGCGCAGGTCGGCGGGCATGGGCGCGTCGTCGATCCGGGCGGCGAGCGTCTGGCGCAGGTCAGGCAGGTCCGTCGGCGCCGGGCGGCCGTGGATGGCCAGGTGTGCCGTGGCCAGCGCCCGGGCCAGCCGTGCGACGCGCCACGGCTGCCGTCGCAGCAGGGTCAGCATGTCCGGCCCCGGGACGCGTTCCAGCACCAGGCCGGTACGGCCGTCGTGGTCCACGACGTCCATCAGCGCGGGGGCGAGGCCGTGACCGTCCAAACGCGACAGTGCCGACGCCTCCGCCCGGTGGCCGTGGTATCCGGGGCGGTAGAGCTTGACGACCGCGTCGTTGCCGTGCGCGTACACCTCGGCTTCGCGACCCTCGCCCAGTCTGCTTCCGAGCACGGGACACCTCACTTGCGGGCGTGGACGCGTTCGACGGTGCCGGCCTTGAGCCGCTCGGTCTCGACGATCTCGAAGCCGGCGGCCGTCACCAGCGGCAGTTGGCGGCGGGTGAAGTGTTCGCCCGCGGCGCGGATGGTGATCCTTTCCAGCAGCCATTGGGCGGCCCGGATCGGCGGCCAGCTGCTGCCGACGTGGTCGAGCAGCAGCAGCCGTCCGCCGGGCACCAGTACCCGCCTCATCTCGGCGATCGCCGCGGCGGGGCGGGGGATGGTGCACAGCGACAGGGCGCAGACCACCGTGTCGAAGCTGCCGTCGGCGAACGGCAGCGCCTCGGCGTCGCCGGTGCGCAGGTCGGCGGCGCGGCCGAGGTCGGCAGCGCGGCGCTGGGCGATGGCGAGCATCGCGGGGCTGAGCTCGATGCCGGTCAGCGGCGTGTCCGGTGGATAGTGCGGCAGGTTGAGCCCGGTGCCGATCGCGACCTCGAGGACGCGGCCTTGCGCCCGGGTGGCGAGCCACTGCCGGCCGCCGCCGAACCACACCCTCTCGAAGAACGCGATCTGCCTGTCGTAGCTGGGCGCGTTCTTCTCCCACGTGCGCAGGACCTTGACGGTTTGTTCGTTCGCGGTGGTCACGATGTCCTCCAGCCGGGTCATGTGGTGGGTTGCCCCGCCTCGACCGGCAGGTCGGCGAGGCGCCACTCGAGCATGCCGTCGCGCAACCGGACGGCCCGGTGACCGCGGCCGGTCAGCAGCCGCACCGCCTCGTGGGCGAGCACGCAGTACTCGCCGCGGCAGTAGACCACGACCTGCGCGTCCTCGGGCAGCTCGGTGATCCGCTCGGCCAGCTCACCGACCGGGATCGAGATCGCTCCGGGAATGTGGCCGGCCAGGAACTCCGGCACCGGCCGCACGTCGAGCACCACCACGTCTCCCGCGGCGATCCGGGCCCGCAGCTGCTCGCGGGTGACCTCGGCCTGGTCGCGGCCGCCGAGGTAGGCGTCCCGGGCGGCGGGCACGGCCGCCTGGTGGGTCTCGGCGACCTTGCGCAGCAGGGCGAACAGCCGCGCCACGTCGTCACCGGCCAGCCGGTAGAAGATCCGCACCCCGTCTCGGCGGGTGGTGACGAACCCGGCCTGTTTGAGCACTTGCAGATGCGCCGAGGCGGTCGTGAGGTTGAGGCCGGCCGCGGCCGCCAGCGCCTCGACCGGACGCTCGCCCTGGGCCAGCAGATCGAGCAGCTCAAGACGCTTTCCGCTGGCCAGCGCCTTGCCGCTGGCGGCGAACGCCTCGTACAGCGCGGTCTTCCGCGAACTCTCCGCCACAAATCCTCCATAGATCCATGGAGTATTGTAGTGGCTTATGGGCTTCGCTGACGACCACCTGGTACCGCTCGTCGACGAAGGGCTGGGCAACAGCGCCTACCTCGTTGACCTCGGCGACAACCGCGCCTTGGCGATCGACGCCAGCCGCGACCTGCGCACCCTGCACGCCGCCGCCCGGCGCAGGGGCGTGCGCGTCGCGTTCGCCGCCGACACCCACCTGCACGCCGACTTCCTGTCCGGCGCCGTCCAGCTCGGGCACGACACCGGCGCGACCGTGCTGGCGTCCGCCTCCGGCCGGCGCGGGTTCCCGCACACGGGCCTCGCGGACGGCGACGAGGTCGACCTGGGCGGGCTGACGCTCCGCGCCCTTCTGACCCCCGGTCACACCGACGAGCATCTGTCCTTCCTGCTCCTGGATGGCGGCCGGGTGCTGGGCGTGTTCACCGGCGGGTCGCTGATCGTCGGCTC
The DNA here is from genome assembly GCF_052068095.1 of Phytohabitans sp. LJ34. Lineage (NCBI taxonomy): Bacteria > Bacillati > Actinomycetota > Actinomycetes > Micromonosporales > Micromonosporaceae > Phytohabitans > Phytohabitans sp. LJ34. Next base: position 95,591 of record NZ_JBQHDG010000011.1, read on the forward strand.
GGCGGCCCGCACCGACCTGCTCGGCCCGGAGCGCACCGACGAGCTCGCCCGCGCGCAGTACCACTCGCTCAAACGGCTGGCCACCCTGCCCGACGAGGTGGCGGTGTGGCCGACCCACGGGGCCGGCTCGTTCTGCTCCGCGCCGAGCGGGGCCGACCGCACGAGCACCATCGGCGCCGAGCGGGGGAGCAATCCGCTGCTGGCCGCGCCGGACGAAGACGCCTTCGTGCGACACCTGCTGGCCGGGCTCGGCTCCTATCCGGACTACTTCGACCGTCTCGCCGAGGTCAACCGCCGCGGCCCGGCGGTGGTCGCGGGTACGCCGCCGCTGCCCGCCCTCACTCCCGCCGACATCAGGGCGCTCCCGCGCGCGGGTGGGTACGTCGTCGACGTCCGTCCCGCCGCCCACTTCGCCGGCGGGCACATCCCCGACGCGATCTCGATCCCCCTGCGCGACACGTTCGCCACCTGGTTGGGCTGGCTGCTGCCCGACACCGCGCCGATCGCCTTCGTCGCCCACCCGGACCAGGACCTGGACGACGTCGTCTGGCAGGCGTACAAGATCGGTTACGAGCGCCTCGCCGGGCACCTGGCCGGCGGCATGCCCGCCTGGCTCGCCGGCGGCGGCCCGCAGCGCACCACCCGCTTCCTCCCCGCCGACAAGGCTGGAAACGGTCCGTACCTGGACGTGCGGCAGCAGACCGAGTACACGGCCGGCCACGTCCAGTCAGCCGTCCACATCGAACTCGGCGACGTGGCCGAGCGTGCCGCCGACGCCCCCGCCGGTGCGATCGTCGCTTGTGGACACGGCGAGCGCGCCATGACCGCCGCCAGCCTGCTCGAACGGGCCGGGCGCACCGACCTCACCGTCCTGGCCGGCGGACCCGCCGACTACGCCGCCGTCCACGACCTATCCATCACGGACTCGTGAACAACGCCGCCGTCCGGCGGCCGGTCCGTCTCGGCCTGCGCGCGAACTGGCCGCAGTTCACGCTGCTCGTCATCGTCAACGTCTGCGTCGGCGCGCTGGTCGGCCTGGAACGCACCACCGTCCCCCTCATCGGCACCGACGTCTTCGGCCTGACCAGCGACCTGGCCGTGTTCTCGTTCATCATCGCGTTCGGCCTCACCAAAGCGATCGCCAACCTCGCCGCTGGCGCACTCACCGCACGCTTCCGCCGCAAGCACCTGCTCGTCGCCGGCTGGCTCGTCGGCCTCCCCGTCCCGTTCGCCCTGGCCTGGGCGCCGTCCTGGGGATGGATCGTCGCCGCGAACGTCCTACTCGGACTCAACCAGGGCCTGACCTGGTCGATGACCGTCAACATGAAAATCGACCTCGTCGGACCCGCTCGCCGCGGCCTGGCCACCGGCCTCAACGAGGCCGCCGGATACACCGCCGTCGGCGCCACCGCCCTGCTGACCGGCTACCTCGCGGCCACCTACGGCCTGCGTCCCGCGCCGGAGCTCATCGGCGTCGTCTTCGCCGCCGCCGGCCTGGCCCTGTCCCTTGTCGTCCGGGACACCGCCGCACACGTCGCCCTCGAACTCGCACACCACCCCGCCGGTGGACAGAGCGACGGGCTGGCCGCGACGTTCGCCCGCACCTCCTGGCACGACCGGTCGCTGCGCGGCGCCAGCCAGGCCGGGCTCGTCAACAATCTCAACGACGGCCTCACCTGGGGCGTGTTTCCGCTGCTGTTCACCGACCACGGCCTCGGGCTGGCCGCGGTCGGCCTGGTCAAAGGGCTCTACCCCATCCTCTGGGGAATCGGCCAGATCCCCACCGGCCACCTCGCCGACCGGCTCGGCCGTAAACCCCTCATCGTCACCGGCATGCTCGTGCAGGCCGCCGGCTTCGCCCTGGCCCTCGCGCTGCTCGACCGGCCACTGCTGGCCGGCGTCCTGTCCGCCGCCGCGCTCGGCCTCGGCACCGCCATGGTCTACCCCGCCCTCATCGCCGCCGTCTCCGACCACGCCCACCCCGCGTGGCGTGCCAACGCCCTCGGCACCTACCGCTTCTGGCGCGACGTCGGCTACGCCGCCGGTGCCCTCGTCGCCGGCATCCTGGCCGACGCCTTCGGCCTGGAGGCCACCGTGGTCGCGGCGGCCGCCGTCACCGCCGCCTCGGGACTCCTCGCCGCCCGCTGGATCACGGAACACCAAGACCGCTGACCGGTTGGTTGATGCCCGCGACCGGCACGCCACCACCAGCGGGTACTCAGGGCTTGCGGACGATGCCGCACCATTGGTCGACTTCGAGGGGCAGGCTGCCGTCGTCGCGCGGCTCGGGGCGCCACCGTGAGCAGGAGACCCAGCCCGGCTCGACGAGCTCCAAGCCAGTGAAGAACTCGGCGATGCGTTCGGGCGTTCGCAGCTTCAGCTTTGGCTGGGCGTCGATGTTCCACACCCGGACGGCCTCGGCGGTGGCGTCGCCGTTGACGGCGGTGGTGGTGTTTGCCACGGCTATGTGGCTGCCGGACGGCACGGCGGCCAGCAACCGGTCGATGATCTGCTGCAACTCGTCGTCGTCGCTGATGAAGTGCATGACGCCCAGTAACATGATGGCTACCGGCTGAGAGAAGTCCAGCGTGACGGCCGCCCGGCGCAAGATGGTGTCCGGGTCGTGCAGGTCGGCGTCGATGTAGTCGGTGGCGCCCTGTGGCGAGCTGGTCAGCAGGGCGCGCGCGTGCACCAGCACCAGCGGATCGTTGTCGACGTAGACGATCCGCGCTTCGGGGGCGATCCGCTGCGCGACCTCGTGGGTATTGTCCTGTGTGGGCAGTCCGGTGCCGATGTCGAGAAACTGGTGGATCCCCATCTCGCCGGCCAGGTAGCGAACGGCCCGCCCCAGGAAAAGCCGGTCGGCCCGCGCCAGCTCGATCACCACGGGAAAGATCTCCCGAACCCGGTCACCGACCTCCCGGTCGGCCGCGTAGTTGTCCTTACCGCCGAGCCAGTAATTCCAGATCCGTGCCGTGTGCGGCACGTGGGGCCGGATCTTCTCGTTGACGGCGGAGTCGTCAGCCATCATCAGCCTTTCCAGTATGCCTTTGGGGAGCCGCTACGTGCCGGGGCATCAGTCTAGCCCCGAGGATTGCGTGCGTCCGTGTACCGGGCGTTCACCAGACCTGCATCGGTGAAGCATGCGTTTTTCGTGAAGCCCGCCGCCGATGATGTGACGAACAGTATCGCCCCCATATCCTCGGACTGCGAAGGACCAGCCATGCCATCCGGTACCACCGCAACAGAAGACGACCGAAAGCTCCGTAGGCGACCGCGCCGTAACTGGCTCCGGACGGCCATCAGCCTCGGCCTCACCGTGGTAGTCGCCGCCGCCGGCATGCTGGTGCTGCCGGCTACCAAGGCCATGGCCGTGGCCGGCCTCCAGTACATCGACGTGATCAGCGAGGCCAACTCGGAGACCAACCGAAGCCTGAAGGTGCTCTGTCCGGGCGATACGCGCGGGCTGGGGGGAGCGCTGACCATCCTGGACAGCAAGCCGGCCAAGCTCCAAGGGATCGAGCCGCAGTCGGACGGCGTCGTCTTCTACGCCAGCGAGGTGCCCGGCGGGACGGCCGAGGCCTGGTCCTTCGCCGCGCGGGCGACCTGCGCGCCGGCCTCCTCGCTGCCCGGCCTGGAGTACAGGCCCAACCCGACGACATGCGAGTCGGTCAGGGGCGAGCCAGACAAATGCATCGCGACCGCGAGCTGCCGCGCCGGCAAGCAGGTCATCGGCATGGGCGGCCACCTCTCGGGCTTCCAGACCTCCCTGGCCCCGGAGATCTTCCTAACCGCCACCGACGCGGACAACCCGGGGTTCGTGATCGCCAACAGTGAAACCGTCGGCAGTTTCAACGGCAGCTACCAGCTGACCGCGACACCGGTGTGCGTCACATCGGTGCCCGGCCGGCAGATCGTCAAAACGGGACCGTCGATCATCCAGGAGCAGCCGTCATTCGTTACCAAAACCGCCACGTGCCCAGGCACCACGTTGCCGCACGCGGCCGGGTTCAGCATGGAGTTCGTGGTGGACGAAGACCTGAACTACGTCTTCATCTACCAGACCACGATGCAAGCCCCCCGGGACGCCACCGTTACCGCCGTGCAGAACGTCAACGGCGTCGAATGGGCACTCGACGCGTCCGTCATCTGCGCATAGGCAATTGGGCAACACTGGCGGACGCCGGCTGATCGCCGGCGTCCGCCATGCCGTCTGCCGGCATCACGCCATCGTTTGGGAAACGCGGTGCGGTGCTGGTGAACGAACTGATGCAACTCTTGTGAATGCCATGGAGCAGCATCAGTTCGACCGTATCAACCCACGATGGGGAGGACTGATGACATGGTGAACAGGAGAAGGCTGTTCATCCTGCCGGTGGCGCTGACGACCGCGCTCGCGCTCACCGCGACGCAGGCGCCGGCGAACGCCGTTGGCTCGTCGGCGGCACCGTCCACAGTGGCGTTCACCGAGCGGCTTGCCGTATCGGCGGATCAGGTCGCCGCCGACGTAACGACGCTCGTGGCGAAGCGCAAGAGCCTGGAGTCGCGGATCGAGCGGGACACCTCGCCCACGGCCTCGCGGCTCGTCGCGCGGGTCAAGCAGGACGTGATAGACGGACGCATATCCGTGCATCTCCCGTCCGGTGCCGGCATCGCCGGCGGCGACATGGTCGTGTGGCGGGACACGGCCGGCGCACGCGCCGTCTACCTGCCGTACAGCGGCACCGCCGTGCGGCCCAGCGGGCTGACCGTGGTGTACGACGCCAAGGGCAACCGGACGGCCGTCTCCGAGCAGGTCTACCAGACGCTTGGCGCGGAGTCGGCCACGGCAGCGATGTGGGTCAACGGTGTGCTGAAGAGGAACGTCCTGGTGGACGCCTCAGGCGCGGTCGCCGCCGCGGCCAAGGCCCCGACCACCACCGACGCCCACACGCTCCAGTCCACTTTCATCCAGCGGCTCAACGACTGCCTGGCGCGGCAGGGAGTGCCGAACTTCATCATCGCCGCCATTGCGGCCCTCTGCACAGCTGTCTGCGTGGGAACGATCGGCACGGCTTGCCTGGCCTGCATCGCCGCCCTCGGCGGCAGCCTCGGCGTCGTCCTCGACTTCTGCATCCAGGAAGCGGCTTCTTAGCACAGCCATCCACATCGGACGGAAATCGAACGAGAGGAAGTCTTGATGCGTACTCGCCTATCCCGCGTCCTGCTCGCCGCCACCGCGGCCGCCGCGATCACAGCGGCCGGTGTCGCGGTCGCCACCCCGGCCAGTGCGGCGGCCGACGCCGCCGCGCCGGCCGCGGCCACCGCCGAGGCGGCGCAGAGCTGGATCTTCTGGGCCCGTTACTACGACATGGACCAGTGCGTCGACGTCGGCGACCAGGGCCTGCGGCTGGGACTGTGGAGCATGGCCAGCTGCCAGGTCAACGACGTCTTCGACTCCGTGGATCTGTGGGTCCTGGTCTGAAGAAAGGTCGCGTGAGATGAAGGCTTCACGACTGGCGGTCGCCGGCGTGCTCGCCGCGGGCGCCATCCTGGCCGCCGCCGCTCCGGCCGCCGCTCGACCGGCCGCTCCGGCCGCGACTCTGCCGGGCTGCTCGATCCACCGGATCCAGACAGGTCCCTTCACCGAAGGCGCGGAGCTGCGGTGCCCCATCTCCAGGAGCTGGAAGGTGCGGGTGGTCATCCAGTGCCATGAGCTGCTGTCCGGTGCGGACTACACGACGTACGGGCCGTGGGTCACCATCCCTGGAGTCTCGTCGGCCTCGTGTACGCCCGGACGGTTTCTGACCGACTACCACGGAGAGGCCATCGCCTGAGGGCCAGCCAGAAAGGCCTGGGTTCAGATCGAACCCAGGCCTTTTGGACCCGCTACGCTCAGAACCTCTTGTAGAGGAACAGTTCGTACCTGAGCGGGTTGTAGTCCTCTTCGCAGTAGTAGGCGGCGTAGATCGGTGATCCGGGGTAGGCCAACGTCGCGCCGGTAAGGATGCAGCTTGTGGCGTCGGGATACCAGGACCAGTAGATCCAACCCTCGGCGAGGGCGCTCTTCGACGCCGCGGCGCCGGGTGCGCCGGCGCTGGCCGTGCCCGGCGAAGCCAACCCCATTAGTGGTACCGCCAGAAGCGTGGCGGCCAAAAGACGAGCCAAGCGGCTACGCATGATCGCTCCTTTCGAAGGTTAGAACAGCTGGAACCTGCTCCGCTCAAGGAGGGCGCCGGGCGGGCAGACCGCGCTGGAAACGCCACCGACGCCGACCCACGGACCGAAGATCGTCGTGCGGACCGGATCGATGGCTGGACCGGATACGCAGTCGATGACGATGCGCACGAACCCGGTGCCGGACGCGCACGAGACCCGGGCTCCCCTCGGCGGTTCGCCGAATGTCTGCATGGTGCAATTGCCCGGCGCGGCCTGTGCGGCGGTGGCGCCGCCCGTCAAACCGGCCGCGACGAGGGCGGTGCCCAGCAGCAGCCGAGCGAAAACCTTCATCCTGCCTCCACCTTGACTCATGGCCCGGAGACGACTCGGGCCCGCGATACTGTCCAGGACAGCATCGCGGGCCACATTCATCGAAACGGCATCGCCTCGGCATGCCGCATGACCGTTAGACGGCCGTGCGTGACCACTGCTGGTTGGTGCCGGTGTTGCAGGGATACTGCTTGAGGATCGCGCCGTCCGCGGTCGACGCGGCCGGTACGTCCACGCATTTGCCGCTGTGTCGTGCCCGGAGCTGGAAGTAGCTGCCGTTGGCGACCATCTGGAACTGCTGGTTGTTGCCGGTGCCGCAGGTGTACTGGACGAGTTCGGCGCCGTCGGCGGTCGAAGCGCTCACCACATCGAGGCACTTTCCGCTGTGCCGGCTGATGATGCGCCAGTAGCCGCTGCCGGCGTCCTGGAACTGCCACTGCTGCCACGCGCTGCCGCCGTACGTGTACTGGCCGACGCGCGCACCGTTGTCGGTGTTCGGCTGTTGGACGTCCATGGCCTTGCCGCTGTGGCGCACGTCGACCCGGTAGAAGGTTCCCGCCGGTGGCGGAGGTGTCGTGGGGTCGCTGCCGATGGTGTCGCCCCAGGCATACCGGATCCGGTCGGCGCCGGAGGTGTTGCGGATGGTCAGGTTGAGGTTGGTGCCGCTGCCGCTGAGGGCGAACATCGAGTACCAGTCGTACCCGATGGTGCCGGGCTTGCCGCCGAGGGCGGGCCAGTAGGTGCCGCCCATTTGGTTGTCCCGCATGACCTGGGCCATGGCGCGGATGTGGCGCACGAAGTTGTCGGTGCTGTTCGGGTCGGCGTAGTTGAGGCCGTTGTTCATCGGCGCGCCGAACTCGGTCGCGACCGCGCGGGAGGCGCAGTTTCCGAGGCGGGTCTGGATGTGGCTGCGGAAGGCGTCGTACGTCATCGCCCCGTAGAAGAAGGCGTAGTGGTGGAAGGACAGCAGCGTCGAGTTGAAGCGACTGTCGTTGCAGACGTCCCGCAGGTCCTGGCTGTAGCCGGTGCCGCCGATGAGCACCCGGCCGGGCACGGCCGAGTAGTGGTAGCTGAGCCAGTTGGCCGCGACGTTGCGCCACTCCGTCGAGCTGTAGCCGTGCGGCTCGTTCATCGGCTCGAAGTAGACGTTGGTGTTCGAGCCGTACGTGTTGGTCACGTTGGACCACATCGCGTTCCACGCGGCGAGGTTCGTGATCCTGCCGCCGGAGGCGGCGCCGTCCTCCCAATAGGCTAAGATGACCTTGAATCCGCGCGCGGTGGCCGCGTCGATGGCGCCGCGGTAGGCGTTCCACCATGCCGTCCCCACCGTGTGGGTGTTGATCGGCAATCGGACGGTATTGACGCCCATGATAGTCATGTCGTCATATAGGGCATTGGCCTTGGCCTGCACCGTCGCATTGCTGTCGGACGAGCTCAGCCCATGCAGCACGAGCGGTCCGGTGCTGAAGTTGTCTCCCAGTACCGCCCAGTTCATGCCGCGGAACTGGCGGGTGGCGGCAGTGGCCGGCGACGAGATGACGACGACGCTGCCCAGCGCCGCCAGCGCGGTCACCAAGGCGATCGACAACCGCTGCAACCACCGAGTGCTCCGCGATGGTCCTGATACCTGACCATCGGACGACGCTATTTGTCTCATGTATTACATCGGTAACGCAAACAACAACTGGACGCCACAATTCGAACCGACACGTTCAGGAACATTCAAGGTCGAACATGGGTCCGGCCTGCGCCGGCTTCGCCCCGGCGGCCAGAGTGAAGTCGAAGTGAATGCGGTTGGCCTTGACCGTGTACCACCCGTCGGTCATGGTCGTGCGGTGCGCCCGCGTTCCGCCTCCGGATCCGGCCCGCTGCACTACCCCGGCTTCCGTTGGCTCACCCTCGGGCAGGCGGTAAACCTGTTGGGCAACGGGATCGCGCCCATCGCGTTGGCGTTCGCCGTACTGGATATCACGGGCTCGCTGGTCGCGCTCGGGCTGGTCGTGGGCGCGGCCTCGGTGGCCAACGTGGCATTTCTGCTCCTCGGCGGGCTCCTGGCGGACAGGTTGCGGCGCGACCTCGTCCTCACCGGCTCGGCACTGCTCGGCATGGCGAGCCAGGCGGTGGCGGCGATCCTGGTGCTGGGCGGGGACGCCTCGGTACCCGTGCTCGCGTTCCTGTCCGCGTGCGGCGGGGCCTTCGCCGCGTTCGCCCGGCCCGCCTTTCTGGCCCTGGCACCGCAGACCGTGCCGGCCGCGCTGCGGCGCCGGGCGAACTCGATAAGCGGCATCAACACGAACACGGCGATGGTCGTCGGTGCCTCCGTGGGCGGCCTGCTCGTGGCCGCTGTCGGACCGGGGTGGGGATTGGCCGTGGATGCCGCGACCTTCGGCCTGGCGGCCTTGTGCTTCCGGTCCGTCCGGTGGGAGGGCACCGCGACCCGGGCGGCGACACCGCTCCTGGTGGACCTGCGCGAAGGGTGGTCGGAGTTCGCCCGGCGGTCCTGGATCTGGATGACCGTCGTCTGCTTCTGTTTCGTCAACGCGGCGTACTCCGGTGCGACAAGGGTGCTGGGGCCCGCACAGGCGGACCAGACGTTCGGCCGCGCGGCGTGGGGTCTCGTCCTCGCCGCGTACACCGTCGGCCTCGTGCTCGGTGGGCTTGTCGCGCTGTGGCTGCGGCCGCGACGACCGCTCCTGATCGGGGTGGTGTGCGTCCTGCCGATGGCGCTGCCGCCGCTGGCCCTCGCCGCGCGGCCGGCGGTGCAGCTCATGCTGGCGGCCATGCTCCTCAGTGGACTCGGGGTGGCGCAGTTCAGCGTCGCCTGGGCCACGTCGCTGCAACAGGAGGTCCCGGCCGAGGTCCTCGGCCGGGTTTACTCCTACGACCTGTTGGGCTCGTACGTCGCCATCCCCGCCGGCCAACTCGCGATCGGGCCGGTCGCGGACCGGATCGGTCGCGGGGAGACGCTGGCGATGTGTGGCCTCGTCATCGTCGCCGGCGTCGGCGGCATGTTGTCGACCCGCGGCGTCCGGCGGCTGCGGACCCGGCCGCAGGATCACAAGTCCCTAGTAGAGGCGGTTTGACCGTGCCCGGACACCACCATGCTCCGCTCTCCTTCGCCCAGCAGCGCCTGTGGTTTCTGGACCAGCTGACACCCGGCAGCGCCGAGTACGTGGTGCCGTTCGGGTTCCGGGTGAGCGGCGGCCTGGACATCGGGGCGCTGGAATCGGCGTTCACCGGCCTGGTCGAGCGCCACGAACTGCTCCGCACCCGGTTCGTCGCCGGCGAGGACGGCCTGCCCAGACAGGTTGTCGGCGCGCCCTGGCCGGTGACCGTGACCGTGACGGACCTCGACGAGCGGGCCGCCGGCGCGCTCGTTGACGTCGAGGCGCACACACCCTTCGACCTTGCCAGCGGCCGCTTGCTGCGGGTGACGGTGATCCGGCTCGCGCCCGGTGAACACATCCTGCTGCTGTGCGTCCACCACATCGCCGTCGACGAGTGGTCGCTGCGGACGCTCGTGCGCGACCTGAGCGAGCTCTACACCGCCGCCGCACAGGACCGGGTCGCGGACCTGCCGCGCCTGCCGGTCCAGTACGCCGACTTCGCGGTGTGGCAGCGCGCTTCGCCGGACGACGAGGTCCAGCGGCGGCAGCGCGGCTACTGGCGCGAACAGCTGAGCGGCCTCGAACCGATCGACCTGCCCACCGACCGTCCCCGCCCGGCCGTCCGATCTGGACAGGGTGCGACCTGGCGGTTCGCGGTGCCGGCCGGTGTCGCCGCACAGCTGCGAGGCATCGCCCAGCGTGCGCGCGTCACGATGTTCATGCTGGTGATGGCCGCGTTTCAGCTGTTCCTGAGCAGGTACAGCGGCCGGGACGACATCGCTGTGGGAGTGCCGACCGCCGGGCGTGACCGGCCCGAGGTGGAAGACCTCGTCGGCTTCTTCGTCAACACGCTCGTCATGCGCACCGACCTGTCCGGCGACCCGACGTTTCTGGAGCTGCTGCGGCGGGTCAGGGAAACGGCCCTGGACGCCTACGACAACCAGGACCTTCCATTCGAGCGGCTGATCGAAGACCTGGCGCCCGACCGCGCGCTGTCACACCATGCGCTGTTCCAGGTCTTCTTCGTCCTCCGCGACACGATGGACGACGAGGGCTGGAAGATACCGGGACTCGCGATCGAGCGGTTCCACGTTCCCGACCGCACGGCCAAGTTCGACCTGACGCTGCTGGCGGTGCCGAGCGCGACCGGGCTGGACTGCCAGCTCGAATACAGCATCGACCTGTTCGACCAGGCCACCATCGCGCGGATGGCCGGCCACCTCACGACCCTGCTGTCCGGGATCGCCGCCGACCCGGAGCGGCGGGTGAGCGCGCTGGAGCTTCTTCCCGCGGACGAACGCGGCCGGCTCCTCGTCGAATGGAACGACACGGGTCTCGATGTGCCGCTCGGCGGCATCCCCGACCTTTTCGCGGCACACGTCGCGGCGACACCTGACGCGGTCGCGCTCGTCGACGGCGATCAGACCCTGACCTACCGGCAGCTCGACGCCCGAGCCAACCAACTGGCCCACCACCTACGCGCACACGGAGTCGGGCCGGAGGTCCTCGTCGCGGTCGGCCTGCCCCGCGGCGCGGACATGATCATGGCAGCGCTGGCGGTGCTGAAGGCCGGCGGTGGCTACGTCCCACTCGACCCCGACCATCCGGCCGACCGGCTCGCCTTCATGCTCCGTGACTGCGCGGCGCCCATCCTGCTCACGTACCGGCGCACCGGCCTACGAAACACGGGCGGGCAGACGGTGTTTCTCGACGCCGACCCGCACGGGTTCGCCGCCGGTCCCGACACGGACCCGCACCGGGTCACCACGCCGCGCGACACCGCCTTCGTCATCTACACCTCCGGATCGACCGGCAGACCCAAGGGCGTGGTGGTCGAGGTCGGCGCCGTCACGAACTTCCTCGCCGCGGCACGACAGATCCTCCGCGCCGCACCGACCGATCGGGTCCTCTTCGCCACCGCGTTCAGCTTCGACGTCGCGACAATCGAGATCTTCGTGCCGCTGACGGTCGGCGCGCGGATCGTCGTCGCCGACCACGACACGGTGCGTTCGCCCACCGATCTCGCCAACCTGATCGTCGACCACAAGGTGAGCCTTGTCTGCGCCACGCCGTCGCAGTGGCGGCAGCTCGTGGCGGCCCTGCCGTTTCGGATCGACAACCTCAAGGCGGTGACCGCGGGGGAGGCGTTGACGGCCGACCTGGCCCGAAGGCTCGTCGACGTGGCCGGCTATGTCGTCAACGGCTACGGCCCGACCGAGACGACGGTGCTTTCCGCGTACCACGTGGTCGGCCCGACGCACCCGACCGCCATCGGGCGGCCCATCGCCAACACCCGGACGTTCGTCGTGGACCGCGCGGGAAACCCGGTGCCGGTCGGGGTGAGCGGCGAGCTGTGGATCGGCGGCGACGGCGTCGCCCGTGGCTACCTCGACCGGCCGGAGCTGACCGCGGAACGGTTCGTCCCCAGCCCGTTCCCCGAGTACCCGGGCGAACGCTTGTACCGCACGGGCGACCTCGTCCGCTGGCTGCCCGACGGTCACCTCGAATACCTCGGTCGCGCTGACCGGCAGGTCAAGGTCCGTGGGGTCCGCATCGAACCCGGCGAGGTCGAGACGGTCCTCCTCGGCCACGACAGCGTCGTCTCCTGCGCGGTCGTGGCACACGGCGACCGTCTCGCCGCGTACTGCGTGCTCGCCGCGCCGGCGACCGTCCACGACCTCCGTGCTTGGTGCGCCCGGACACTCCCCGAGCACATGGTGCCCAACGCGTTCGTCTTCCTGGACGCTCTTCCGCTCAACCCGAATGGGAAGGTGGACTGGGCCGCGCTGCCCGCACCGGACAGCTCCAGACCCGAGCTGAGTACCGAGTTCGCCGCCGCGCGCACCGACGTGGAGGAGGCGGTCGCGCGCATCTGGGCACAGGTCCTGGGGCTGGCACAGGTGGGGATCCACGACAACTTCTTCGCCCTGGGCGGGCATTCCCTGCTCGCGATCCGGGCCGTCGCAGGTATCACCAAGCAGTTGGGCGCGGCGGTGACCGTCCGGGACGTGTTCGCCACCCCCACAGTGGCCGGACTCGCCGCCAAGGTCGAAGCGTGGACCGGCGAAGCCGCGCCCGCGATGACCGCGCGATCGGCCAAGGACCTGCCGCTCTCCTTCGGCCAGCGACGACTGTGGTTTCTGGACCAGCTGACCCCGCACAGCGCCGACTACGTGGTCTGCGTCGGCCTCCGGGTGACCGGCGACCTGCGAGTCACGGCGCTCGAGTCCGCGTTCTCCGCCCTCGTCAGCCGTCACGAGGTACTCCGCACGCGGTTTGTGGCCGGTCCGGCGCTGGAGCCCCGGCAGGTCGTCGAGGAGCCCTGGCCGGTCGCGGCGACCATTGTGGACCTCACCGCCGTCGCCGGCGGCGCGAACCGGGAACGGGCGGCCGACGAGGCGATCGGCGCGGAGGCACACCGGCCGTTCGACCTCGCGGCGGGACACCTGCTGCGGGTGAGCGTCGTGCACCTGGCTCAGGACGAGCACCTTGTTCTGGTATGCATGCACCACATCGTCACCGACGCGTGGTCGCTCGGCGTACTCGCACGTGAGCTCCGGGAGCTCTACGCCGCGGCGGTGGAGGACAGAAGTGCCGACCTGCCCGCGTTGCCGGTGCAGTACGGCGACTTCACGATGTGGCAACGCGAGTGGCTGCCGGTCGTCTCGGCGAAGCAGCTGAGCTTCTGGCGCTCCGCGCTCGACGGACTGCGACCGCTCGACCTGCCCACCGACCGTCCCCGCCCGGCCGCCCGCTCCGGGCGTGGCGCCGCGTACCTGTTCACCGTCCCGGACGGCATCGTCTCCGGGTTGCGGGACATCGCCCGCGGCCAGGACGCGTCGCTGTTCATGGTGGTCCTGGCCGCCTTCCAACTGCTGCTGTCCCACTGGTGCCGGCAGGACGACGTGGCGGTCGGTGTCGTATCCGCCGGCCGGAGCAGGCCCGAGGTGCAACACCTGATCGGACTGTTCGTCGACACCGTCGTCATCCGCTGCGATCTGGCCGGAGACCCGGCGTTTCCGGAGATCCTGCGAAGGGTCAAGGCGGCGACTCTCGACGCCTTCGACAACCAACACCTTCCCTTCGAACGGGTGGTGGAGCACCTCGCGCCGGAACGCGACCTGTCGCGGCAGCCGCTGTTTCAGGTCCTCTTCAGCATGCACACCGCTACCGGCGAAGGCTGGACACTGCCGGGTCTCGCCGTCGAACAGTTCCACGTGCCCAGCCACACCGCGAAGTTCGACCTGTCAGTCGTGCTCACCGAGCGGGACGGCGGCGACCTCGCCGGACATCTGACCTACTCTACGGACCTGTTCGACGAAGGCACCATCGACCGGCTCGTCGCCCGGTTCGGGACGCTGCTCGCGGCCGTGGTCGCCGATCCGCGACGTCAGGTCACCGCGGTCGAGGTCGTCCCGGCGGCCGAGCGGTCTCAGCTGGAGCGGTGGAGCGGGACCGCGGCGGGGCACGCGGACGACAAGTGTCTACACCAGCTCGTCGAGGAGCAGGCACGGGTACGGCCCGGCGCGGTCGCCGTCGTGTCCGGCACGGAGCGGCTGACGTACGCACAGCTGAACGCCGCGGCGAACCGACTGGCTCATCACCTCCGCGCGCGCGGGGTCGGGCCCGACATACCCGTCGGCGTACACCTCCACAGAGGACTCGACATGGTCGTGGCGCTTCTGGGTGTGTTGAAGGCCGGCGGTGCCTACCTGCCGCTGGACCCGAGCTATCCGGCGGAGCGGCTGGCGTTCATGCTCCGGGACAGCGCGGCCGAGCTGGTGGTGACCCGCGACGACCTCGCCGGCCGGCTGCCCGACCATGCCGGCCAGATGGTCCTGCTCGACACCGACGCCGCGGCGCTCGACACGTGCCCGGCGACCGATCCGCCACCCGGTGCGGGCCCGGACCACCTGGCGTACGTCATCTACACCTCGGGTTCGACCGGCGTCCCGAAGGGTGTGCTCACACCACACCGCGCGGTGGTCAACTTCCTGCGGTACATCCACGGGTTGGCGGACGTCACTCCGTCCGATGTGGTCGGTCAGGCCGCCACGTTCAGCTTCGACATTTCCGTCTTCGAATGCTGGGGCGCGTTGACGGCCGGGGCCACGATGGTCGTCATCCCCACCGAGGTACTCGTCGACCCCGACCGGCTGAGGGCGGCCTTCGACGCGTACGGCGTGACCGTCATGCGGATCGGTGCCGTGCTGCTCAACAGCCACCTGTCGGCGCGGCCACGCCTGCTCGCCGGTTTGAAGACGGTGTGCTACGGCGGCGAGGCCGTCCCGCGTGCCGTGGTCGACGGGATCCTGGCCACGCCGCACGCACCCGGCCAGCTGATCCACTGGTACGGGCCCACCGAGACCACCGTCATCTCCACCTGCCACGTCGTCGGCTCGGCGGGAACGGGTGCCGTCATGCCCATCGGGCGCCCGATCGCCGACACTCAGCTGTACATTGTGGACGTCCGTGGACAGTTGGCGCCCATCGGCACCCCGGGGGAGCTGTGGATCGGCGGGGCCGGTGTGGCTCGGGGCTACCTCGGCCGTCCGGAGCTGACCGCCGAGCGGTTCGTCCCGAACCCTTTCTCCACGGTGCCGGGCGCACGCGTCTACCGCACCGGCGATCTGGTCCGCTGGCTCCCCGACGGCACCCTCGAGTTCGTCGGCCGCACCGACCACCAGGTCAAGGTCCGCGGCCACCGGGTCGAGCCGGCCGAGGTCGAGGCGGCGTTGACCGCCCACCCCGCGGTGAGACAGGCGGTCGTGACCGCCCGAGACGACAGCCTGGTGGCCTACCTCGTCGCCGACGACGAGCATCGCAGAAGCGAGGGGGAGCGGGCCCTGCTGGAGGAGTGGCGGTCCAAATGGGACTCCGCCTACCGATCGCCCGGCGCCGGCGCGGGATACGCGATCTGGACCAGCTCCGCCACCGGAGAACCCATACCCGAGGCCGAGATGCGGGAATGGCATCACTCGACCGCGGAGCGGATCCTGGCGCTGCGCCCGAAGCGGGTGCTGGAGATCGGCGTCGGCACGGGACTGATCCTGTCGTCGGTGGCGCCGTTGTGCGAGTCGTACACCGGCACCGACATCTCCCCGGCCGCGATCGAGACGCTGCGCACCGGGCTCGGCGAAGACCTCGTCGACCGGGTCGATCTCCGGGTGCGGCCGGCGGACGTCCTCGACGACATTCCACCGCGCTCCTTCGACGTCGTCATCCTGAACTCCGTCGTGCAGTACTTCCCGAGCCTCGACTACCTCCTTCAGGTGCTACGCGGAGCGCTGGCGTGCCTTAGCCCGGGCGGTGCGGTCTTCGTCGGCGACGTGCGCAACCTCCGCCTGCTCCGCTGCATGCGTACGGCTGTGGAGCTGCGACGGCACGGCACCGCGCGCGAGGTGACGGCGGGGGTCGACGCCGCGCTGCGCCTGGAGACCGAGCTGCTCCTCGATCCGGACTTCTTCGCGGCCCTGCCAGAGCATCTCGACGGTGTCGCGGCGTGCGAGGTCCGGGTCAAGGCGGGCGGCTACGACAACGAGCTGAGCCGCTACCGGTACGACGTGGTGATACGTACGTCGGCCGCCGGCGATCCGGCAGTGCCCCAGATCCGGTGGAGTCCACAGGACACTGTGGACAGCGTCGAAGCACGCCTGCGCACCGAAACGCGGGGCCTCCAGCTGCTGTCCGTGCCCAACCGGAGGGTAATCGCCGACCACCGCGCGATGTGCGTGGTCGACAGTGGAGGCGACATCGCCGAGGCCTTGCGGGTGTCGCGCGGCCGGCCGGACGCCCCGGCGCTGGAAGAGTTTCAGCGACTGGCCGACCGCACCGGACACGACATGGCGGCGACCTGGTCGGCGAACGCCGACGACGGTGCGCTCGACATCCTTTTCAGCAAAGCTTCGACCGCCCAGGCGGCCCTCTACCGCACGGACCCGCCGAGCCTGGACCTCGCCCGGTACGCCAACTCCCCGGCCCGGTCGAGCGGCGACGGCGACCTGTTGCTGTCCGTACGCCGGCACGTGGCCGGACGCCTTCCGGACTTCATGGTCCCGTCGTCGATGATGCTGCTGGCCGAGCTCCCACTGACACCCAACGGCAAAGTGGACCGCCGCGCGCTGCCCGAGCCGGAACATCAGGCGGTGCGGGCCGGCCGCGAACCCCGGACGGCAACAGAAGAGCTGCTGTGCGAGGTCTTCGCCGAGATACTCGGCCTGCCCACGATCTCCATCGACAGCGACTTCTTCGAGTCCGGCGGCCACTCGCTGCTCGCCACCCGGATCGCGGCCCGCGTGCGGTCGCGGCTCGGCGTCCCGCTGAGCATCAGGACGCTGTTCGAAGCGCCCACCGTCGCCCTGCTCGCCGAAAGCCTCGACCACAGCGGCACCACCGCCCGGTCAATGCGACCACGCAGGGACCGCCAGCCCTAGCAACGAGGCCCGCGTCAGCCACAGCAGCGCTGGGGGTGCTCCCGCGACGCGGGCGGACGTCAGGCGGCCGGGACGGGTCGGCCTCCGCCGGCGTTCGGGGAGCTTGCCGGCAGGGCCATCACCGCGGGGGCGGTGTCCCGTCCCGACCGCTACCGAAACAGCGCCCCCGGCACCGCCGGCGTTACTCGCTGCTTTGCGCTCGTAGCGGCGTTGAGCTGACCAAGGACGCGACCGTCCGAGGACGGAGCGTGACTTTAGCCCCCGTAGATGGCGAGGACCTCTGGCACACTCCTGCCGAAATTTTGGCTCCAATGCCCGTGTGTGAGGCTCCAGCGTTGTGAGCTTCTGCCGCCGTCGAACTGAATCACCCACTCCGCACCTACTGAGTAGAGCCGGTTGACGGCCGCCGCGAGGGTTACCGGCTCTGACATCTGGATATAGATTCTTCCTGTGGTGAAGTTGTAACCCACCAGGGTGCGTCCTTTGTTCTCGTTGGCGTCACTGGGAGCGTCCCATGGGATGAACCCCATCGTCGCCTCGTAGAACCCGTTGAACTCGTTGAAGATGTCGGACAGGGTGTATGCGCCCCGATCTGGGCATTCGCATTGGTTGCCGAAGTCTCCGAAGGCGACCTGTTGGAAAGCGGCGTTGGGATCTCCGAGTCGAATCATGCGCTTGCGGAAACCCCATGCGGCGTCACCGTGGTGGTCATACGCGTACCCTGGAGTTTGCACTACGTCGAAATTCTTTTCGGGGAGTGACAGTCGCGATGTCGAGCCGCCGTCGTCGACCAGGAATCCCGCGTTCACCAGGCCGAAGAGCTTGGATGAAGGCGGCACTGCCGGTCCTCCTCCGGCACGGATGTAGTCGGCCCATTCCCCGGCATACCTCTTGTGAAACCTGCTCTCAGAGCCGGTTTGGCAGCATTGCCTCTGGGACACGACGCGGAGCTTCGCACCGAGCGATCTATCGACGAGCCACAGCTCATGGGCACCGGAATAGCAGTGCGCGACGCCGAGCACCCTGGAGAAGGTGCCCCAGTCGAAGGGACACGCCGTGTTCCCGCCTTCGGGTGGGTCAGTCGGGCCGGCGTTTGCCGAAGGCGCGCCAGGTAGTAGCAGCGCGGTCGCAGTGGCGATGGTCGCCACACCGGCGGCAAGGGCACGTCGCAGAATTGTGCGCATGTTGGTCCTCCCGACCACGTTGACGAATGATCCGCGATCGACGCGGTCAGTAGGACGGTGTGCCGCCTCGGTAGACGGCACCGTTGCTCAGTTCGCAGTGGCTCCACGCGTACGACGTCACGTCGGCGTCGTAGAGCATGTTCGTGGTGCCGACGTAGAAGTTGGGGTTGCGCGACCGCTGCTCCACGCCGGCGTAGAGAACCTCGTTGTCGGAGTTGCGGTGGACCTTCACGTAGCAGTTTTCCGTGTAGAGATCACCGACCGTGGCGCGGACGCTCCCCGCGACGGTTCGGCAGGTAGGGCTGTAGTACAGGTCGACCGCGATGCCTGGACCGATGGGCGTCGTACGCGCGATCCGCCAGTTGGCGCACTCGGCGACCGGGAGGTTGTCGCAATTGGAGGAGTCGCCGATGTGGCCACTGTGCCAACCGCATGTGACGGCGGCTTGGCTCGGTGCGGCAAGGCCGAGTCCCCCGGCGATCGCGATCACGGCGCATGCCAGGATGCTAGCGATTCTTCGCATGAAGTGTCCTCAGCTACCGGGGAAGGGCGGGCAGTGGACGCGACTGCCGCGGTTGGTCAAGTAGTAGTCGGACACCCAACCTCGGTAATTGTCGTAGGCGACGTAGCTCCATGTGGAAACGCCATTGATGTTCTGACCCGAGTCGTAGCACCAGAGATCCACTGTCGCGGCAGCCGGTATCGAGGTGAGCCATCCACAGCCCGTGCCTGGGCCTTTCCGCATGTTCACGTTGTTGGTCCAGGTGCCGACGGTGTCGGTGCCCGAGTCCAGGTTCTCCACGACGTGGTTGCTGCACGAGTACGCCGCCTGTGCGGCGGTGGACGGGATAACCGTGACCGCGCCGACCACGGCGGCCGCGAGACCTAGCTGAGCCCCCGTCAGGCGAATCCGCTGAGATGCGCTTCGCATTTGTTCTCTCCTTGCGTGCCTCTTTGGTTGTTGGATCAGTGCGCATCCGATTGTCGGGTTCGCCGGGTCGCCGGAACAGGACATTCGTCTGTCGCCGAATGTCGGCCGACAAGATCAGAACCGGCGCCGCC
Organism: Phytohabitans sp. LJ34; assembly: GCF_052068095.1. Taxonomy (NCBI): domain Bacteria; kingdom Bacillati; phylum Actinomycetota; class Actinomycetes; order Micromonosporales; family Micromonosporaceae; genus Phytohabitans; species Phytohabitans sp. LJ34. The sequence continues at coordinate 114,845 of NZ_JBQHDG010000011.1, forward strand.
GCGTCGACACGGAGAGTGAGGCGCCAGCCAGTGCGCCATCCTGAGCACGTCCATCCAGACGCCCACATGGCCAAGTGCGGATACACTTCGGATCGATCGGTGACGTCCGTCCTTCGAGGCCTGGGGCATGCTGCGTATCCACTTCACGCCACAGGATGTGGCGCGGGTTCGCATGGTGGTGTTGGGACCCTTGGCCGAGACCCAGCTGAGCATGCGCACGCTGCACAATCCGATGGCCAGGGTGGAGTTCACGGGTTGGCGGGAAAGAGTTGCCCCGCGAGTGCCGGGGCAGGTTCGCGCGCTCGCGCGCTTCCTTGCCCCTACGACTTGCGGTCCCATCGACCTTTTCACCCCGGTCGGACCGGTGGCCGACGTCGACCACGGGCTGGACCGGCTGCTTGGCGCGCCCGAGCTGCGCGAAGAACTGGCGGTGCCGTGCCACCGCAGCCACCCGCGGCCGGCGTGGCTGACGCCGACTCTGGATCGAGGCGACCGTGACCACCTCGCTGCGGTGCTCCGCGCGGGTCACCAGGTGGCGATCAAACCGTTCTGGCGAGAGCTGGAATCCGCGCTGGAGATCGAGCGGACCCGATGTGCGCGGCTGCTCCTGGAGGGTGGCGTCGACATGTTGATGGCCGGTCTCCATCCATCGATCCGATGGCGGGACGGCGTTCTGGAGCTTACCGAGTATCGGCCGCATGTCGATTCGGCCATCCACCTATCCGGTCGCGGTGTGATTCTCGCGCCGTCGTTCTTCTGCCAGCCCGGGCCGATGGTATTCACTTCGTGCGCCGACGCCGGCGACTCCCCGACACTGATTTATCCCATCGATCGGGACCTCCGGAGAGTCGCGAGAATCTGGGCGCCGACTGGCCAAGGCGGCCAAAGGGCTCTGCGAGCGCTGCTGGGCCGCGCCAGAGCGACGGTACTGGAGGTGATCGCGTCGGGCTCGGTCACCACCACGGAAATCGCCCGTCGGGCGGGAATCTCGCCTTCCAGCGCCAGCGAGCATGCCACGGTCCTCCGCGACGCCGGCCTCGTCGCCAGCCGCCGAGACCAAAACCGAGTCCTACATACGATCACGTCGGCTGGAGCCGCCATCCTGAACGGCACAAGCAAGTCTGTGGCCGCAGACCCGCAGAGGCGTTGAGGGCGGCCTGATGACTTCTGCCTCCGCCACCCTCGTCTGCTACCGCCGAATCGGGAAGGTCCAACTAAGACGCTCTCTTAGTGGACGGCGAGGAGCTTGCGCCAGGTGAGCCTGCCGACTCTGCCGTCGTCGTCGAGCGAGTGCCGCCGCTGGAAGCCCTTGACCGCCTTCAGCGTGTCGTTGCCGAACAGGCCGTCCTCGTCGAGGCGGCGGCCGCCCAGCTCCGGGTGCTTGTTGCGGACAGCGCAGTTCAGCCGTGCCTGTACCCAGCGGACGTTGTCGCTGCGGCGGCTCTCGTCCTTCACCAGATCCCGGCCGGGGAACGGCCGGTCGGGCCGCCCGATCGCGCTGATCGGTGCCACGGCGACCCCGCCACCCAGGCCCTTGCGGAAGCCGATGTCCCCGTCGTCGAACCGTCTCAACCACGTCGCGGTGCTGAACAGCCGCTTGATCGGCTTGCCCCGCGCCGCGCAGATGATGCCCGAGACGTAGCCCGAGCAGTCCCCGCCCCTGTTTCTCGACGGGACTCCGCCCAGCACGTAACGCTGGCCCACGCAGGCGTCCGCGTACCGCTTGGCCTCCGCCGCGGCGGCATCGGACAGCACGAGGTGGAACGTGTGCCGGAACAGCCGGTGCGTCGCACCCCGCGCGGCCGACCCGCGCAGGCACCCCTTGCCACCCCGCGACTCGTAGTTGACGCCGCCGAGCGTGCAGGCGATGTGCCCGAACCTGTGGTCGAGCTCGTCGGCCGTGCTCATGCCGACCTGAAGCAGCTTGGTCATCTCAGCTCACATCCTCGGGCGCGGTCGACACCTGCTCGCCGGCTCCCCGGCCGCGGTTGGCAGTCTCGATCTCCTGGACCTGGGCGGCGATGTCCGCGACCTCCTCGCCGGACAACCTCTCGCCCTCCGACGCCCGCGCCTCCGGCGTCACGCCCTCTTCCACGTCGACGTCCTCGAACGGCGTCACGTCGGCATCCGCCGCTGGCGGCTGCCCGCCCGTCTGCGCGTCACCCGGAACGGCGGCGGCCGGATCTTCTGGTTCACCCATCGCTTGCATCTCCTCGCTCATCGATGCCTGCGGCGTGGACGCGACCCCGGCTCCGGCGGATCACGCCGACACAGCCCAGGACCACTGCTGCGACCCAGTATCGGCCCGTCCGAGCCGGACGAATGTCGGCCACCCACCCACGCGACTGTCCACATGACGACACCGGGTCGCCCGAGGCAAAGCACTACAACGGCAGGTCTGAACTGGTCGGCGGGGCGGGTTGGCTGAAGGCGCCACCTTGCGGGCGGCCTAGGATGTGGGGTATGACCGCGCCGACCGGGCAGCCGGTGGAGGAGTTTCTCGCCGCCGTGCCGAGTGAGAGCCGGCGGGCCGACGCCGGTCAGCTCATCGCGCTCATGCGCGAGATCACCGGCGAGGAGCCGGTGATGTGGGGGCCGAGCATCGTCGGCTTCGGCCGGTATCACTACCGGTACGACAGCGGCCGTGAGGGTGACAGCGCGTTGGCCGGGTTCTCGCCACGCAAGCAGCACCTCGTGGTCTACCTCGTCGGCGGGTTCGAGGATCGGCACGCCTCGACGCTCGCGCGGCTCGGGCCACACAAGACCGGCAAGGGCTGCCTCTACCTGAAGAGCCTCGACGGCGTCGACCTGGGCGTGTTGCGCGAGCTGGTCGACCGCTCGGTGCGGGTGCACAAAGGTGTCGACCGCGCGAGTTCCTGACCGGGCGGCGGGCCGCGACTTCATCCCCGCGGGGTGAGGCGCTCCTGTCCGAGGGTTGCGACGATCGTTGCAGCCCATCGGAAGGAGCACCATGAGTGAGCCGATCGTGCTGATCCACGGGCTCTGGATGACCGCCCGCAGCTGGGATCGCTGGGTGGAGTACTACCGGGCGAAGGGGCACGAGGTCATCGCGCCGACGTACCCGGGATTCGAGATCGAGGTCGAGGCGCTGCGGGAAAAGCCCGACGTCATCGCCGAGGCGTCCGTCGCCGCGACGGTCGACCACCTCAGCGAGGTGATCGAGAGCCTGGACCGTCCGCCGATCATCATGGGCCACTCCTTCGGCGGCACCTTCACCCAGATCCTGGTGAACCGGGGGCTTGGCGCCGCCGCGGTGGTCATCGACTCGGCGCCGCCCGAGGGTGTGCGGGTCAACCCGCCGTCGCAGATCAAATCCCTGTTTCCGGTCCTCAAGAACCCGGCCAACCGCCACCGCGCGGTGGGTTTCACCAAGGAGCAGTTCCACTACGCCTTCGCGAACACGGTCAGCCGGGAGGAGTCCGACGCGGCGTACGACCTCCTCCACATCCCGGCGCCCGGCAGCTGGGTGTGGGCCTACGGTCTGATAGCCAACTGGAAGCCGGGCCACCAGGAGACCTGGGTCGACTACGACCTGGACGACCGTGCCCCGCTGCTGTTCATCATCGGGGGCAAGGACCACCTGATGCCGCCGTCGGTGATCCGGTCGAACGCGAAGAAGTACCGCAACTCCACGGCGACAACCGACACCCACGAGTTTCCGGACCGCTCACACTTCACCGGTGTCGAGCCTGGCTGGGAGCAGGTGGCCGACTACGCGCTCGATTGGGCGACTCGCCACGTGCGAGCCGCCTGACCGGTCGGGCAGGCCAGCCGCGCCTGGGGGTGAACCCGTCACCCCCAGGCGGTTCGCTAGCGGAACGCGCGGGGATTCACCTGTACGAGCTGCCCGGCGTGCGGTATGCCGAGGAACGCGGCGATGCTCCACGACGTGGCGTAGAGGCGTCCACCGATGTACTCCAGGCCGGTCGGCATCGTGACCTGGGCGTGAGTGATCCTGCCACGCTCGATCCTGGTGATCCGGCCCACTGTGGACGGATCGAATCCGGGCGGCGGCTCACCCGGCGGGGCTCCATGGAGCACCTCGGAGGCGTAGACGGTGCCGGTCGGCGCCACCGCGATGCCGGTCAGCGACGTGAATCCGTGCCAGACCTTGAGCACCTTGCCGGTCCGGCCGTCGAGCTTCCAGATGGCCGCGGCACCGGGTTGTTCCGCGCCCAGCGTCGATACGTACACGTATTTGCCATGCACCGCGACGCCGGTCGGTACCGAGTCGCAGCCGATCGTGCCGGGGTTGGCCTGCGCGCCGGGCGCGAGGCATTCCGGTGTCTTGGCGTTCGGCGGGACGAAGTAGGTGGAGATCTTGCCGGTGCGCGGATCCACCCGCAGGACGTCGTTGGCTCCACCGTCGGCGATCAGCAGACCCCATCGGGTGTACGTCATGCTGAACGGGTTGGACAGGGCGTCGTAGGGCTGACCTGACGGATCGAACTGGACCTGTCCATCCGGGTTGTGCTTCAGCTCGTAGGCCATCAGGTCGGCCAGGACGCGGACACCCGTTCCATCCTTGTTGGCCACCAGCAGCGACGCCGGCGGGTACCCGGTCGGTGGCGGAGGACCTTCCGGACCCCCGCCGCCCAACACGACGAAGATCTTGTTGGCGTACGTCGCCACGCCTGACGGGCTCGGCAGTCCCGAAATGACGGTGCGCTGCGCGCCTGTCTTGAGGTTGACCGCCGTGATCTCGCCGGTGTCCGACTCGGCGACGACCGCACGCGTGGACGACACGATGTCCAAGCCGTACGGTCCGTCCAGTCCACTCGTGATGGTCTTGACCGGCGGTCCAGGACGCCCGGTCGACGCGGCCGCCGGGGACGCCGCCAGCACGCTCAGCGCGCTCGCGCCGATCGCGGCGAACGCTCTCAGCGCATAGGAACTTTTCATCCTCTCCCTTTCCCTGGGGGTAGGGGCTCGGCGGGCGATGGATAGGTGAGTCGCCGCCATTCAGCGCGGCAGCGTGTCCGTCGCGCTCCAGTGCGTAGTGTGCGTCGTGCCGCGGATCCCACGAGCCGATACCGCTGAACACGTTTGTCGGATAGCCGACCACCGCGCGCGCCTGAAGGGGTAGGTGAAGTCAGCGAAGGTTTTGTTCGGTGGTGGGCGGTGTAGATCGCCGGTGGCGGCGTACCACGAGCACGATGGTGACCAGGACCGCGGCGAGTGTGGCTTGGAGCCCTAGCCAGGCCGCTTGCCAGCCGGTCCGGATGGGGCGTATTGGCGGGTTCGCGCCGGGTCGGACGGCTCCGCTGGCGATGCTTTCGTCCGCGATGTCGAGGGATCCGACGTCGCCCTTCGGTGTCAAGAGCGTGCGGGTGCGGCCGTCGGGACTCAGCGCCAGCACGGCGTTCCTGACGACGGCGAAGTATTGGTTCGGGTAGCCCCACGCGTCGTTGTTCGGGTCAGCCTTGGCCGGGTCCCAGTCGGATGACATGCGGGAGCCCGGGTAGTTCACGACGACGATCGCGTCGCCGGATGGCCACCAGCCCAGCAGGCGTACCGCGCCCACGTTGGTGATCTGCGGGAAGGTAAGGCCGCGCTGTTCCGCACCGGACATGGGGTCCAGGACCCGCAGGCTCCACCGGCTGGTGAACCCGCGCCGGCCCGGATCGTCCGCGCAGCAGGCCGCCCGGCTGACCACGACAAGGCCGTTGCCGTCGGGGGTGTAGGCGCCCTTGCCGGCCAGCTGGCTGTCGTGCCGCAGCGTGAATCCGCCGAGTCTGGTTGCCTGCCGGTCGAACACCGTCACCTGGTCACCCACCTGTACCGCCAGGCGGGAGCCGTCCGGGGTGAACGCCACCATGTGCCCCGGCATGGTGCCTACCGCCTTCGCGCTGACGTCGACAAGGCGGGCGAACCGTCCCGTCTCCAGGTCGAGCAGGCCGGCGGTCGCCGCGTCGGCGATGAAGGCGCCCCCCTCCTGGTGCCCGGTTTGCCGGATCACCGCGAGGGTGTCGCCGTCCGGTGCCCAGCCGAGCGGCCGGTACTGAGTGGTCGAGTCGGTACCGGGCAGGTCGTCCGAGCGGCCGGTCACCAGGTCGTACAGCGCCGACCATACGACGAACCGGGTGCCGTCCGGCGACAGCATGGCGTCCAAACCGGCCGGAGCATCGCCGTCGTAGTCCCATGTCCGGTACGTGTTGTCGGTGGCGCCGACCGCCACCATCGTCGTTTCTGGAAACGCCAGGCTCGGCGGCGGGCTTGTCTTCCCCGACAGCAGCAGCGCCGCCGGGCCCGCGGGCGCCTGCTTCGCGGTGGCCGTCCAGGCGTGGGCCATGCTCACCCGGTCGGGCAGCGACGCCGGCTTGGCGACGGCGCCCGGCGCGGGCGGGTCGCCCGTTTCGGTAAGCAGGACCGGCGTCGCTATCACCAATGCCGCGACGGCCGCCAAGGCCGAGGTGATGCGCAAGCGCCGGTTTCTGCGCAGGCGCCGGCCTCGGGCCAGCGCCGCCTCGTACACGTCGAAGGGGGGCACCGTGCTGCCGGCGTCGCTCAGGGCCTGCCGGAGGCGTTCACTCACCGCGTCACATCCTTGCTCAGCGTCGGCGCGTCATCGTCCACCAGCTGAGGGGCGATGGCGCGCAGCCGTTGGAGGGCGTCGTGCTTGGCCCGCTTGACGGTGCCGACGGTCACCTGGAGTACATCGGCCACCTGCGTTTCGGTCAGGTCCTCGTAGAACCGGAGCACGATGACGGCGCGTTGCCGCGGCGGCAGCTGCGCCAGTGCGCGCAACACGGTTATCCGCAGCGCCGTATCCGCCGTGGTGTCCACTCCCGACCAGTGCGGCGGCTCCTCGGCGAGGGCCTCGTCGACCCGCTTGCGCCGCCAGCGCGACACCTGCTCGTTGTAGAGCACCCGGCGTACGTACGCGTCCGGGTCGCCGTCGCGGACGCGCGGCCAGTGTGCGGCGGTCTTGGCCAGCGCCGACTGCACCAGATCCTCCGCCAGGTGGTAGTCGCCGGTCAGCAGGAACGCCGCGCGCGACAGCGCCCCCGACCGGCTCACCACGAACTCCCGGAAACCCGCGTAGCGGTCCACCGCACCTCCGTCGTGATCGTCACCCATATTCAAACGCGAGATACCACACGGACGGTTGAGCCCGTGGCGCGCGAGCTTCCCACGTCAGCGTCGCGCAAGTGGGGTGTAAGCGTGCGTCCTTACGCTGCTGGCAAATCGAGCGACGATTAGGGATGTAACAATGACGGGGCTTTTCCGCTATGTGCACACACGCGGGCGACCATTGTTCGTGTTGGTGCTCATGGCCGTGCTGTTGTCGGCGGTGGGAGTGGTGGTCCGGCCCGCGCCGGCGGCGGCCGACGACTGGTATCGGGATCCGTGTTTCAACGCCCGGCAGGAAAACACTGTGCTGTCGTGGGCCGAGACCGAGCTGGAGGCGGCGCCTGATGCGGTCTGGCGGCGGTACGGTAACCGCGACAGGGCTACTGAGCAGACATACGCCGTGGCCTGGTCGACGACGAGATCGGCCTCGATCACGGTTGAGGGTTCGCTGGACCTGGCGAAGATCCTGGAGCTGAGTGGGACCTATCAGTCGCAGATTAGCGTGCAGCAGTCGGTGACGGACACCGAGGTCGTGCGGACCGTGCCGGGTGAGTTCGTGACGATGAAACCGTACATTCTGTACCGGTTCATTAAGGTGATCACGGCGTGGATCAAGGCCGATGGCAGCGGCCATTGCGGGCTTTCGGCGTCGGTGGCGCGGGTGCCCACGTCCTGGGGCCGATGCCTGGTGCGCGACAACGTGACGTTAGAGGAGCAATGCGGGGCTGGTGTCATCCGTTCGGGTCAGGGGCCGGGTACCGGTGGGACGGCACCGCCGACGCCGCCGGTGCCGCAGCCGGTGACGGACGTGCGGCACGTGGCCGACGGCACGGTGCTGGCAACGACGGATACCAAGCGGATTTACAAGATGGTGGGTGGGGCGCCGGTGTGGCAGGCGACCTGCGACAACGGGATTTGTGAGCCGCAGTCCCGGCCGACGACGCAGGCGGTGATCAACGCTGGTCCGGCCACGCCGCGTAATGGTTCGTCGGCGATCGACCAGCGCGGCCGGGTATACATCTTCGTGGGTGGTTCCCCGTTGTGGCAGGACTCGTGCGCCGCCCCGGTCAACTGCGGTACGCCGGTGAAGGTGTCCGACTGGTCGATCGATGCCCGCGATCACATGAACCGGCTGCCCGCGGACGGCAACCTGGTGCAGGCGGTGTCGAACGGCACTGATCTGCCGGTGGCCGCGACGTTGGGTGGGGCGCTGGTGCCGTTCGCGAACCAGCAGGAGGTCATCGAGACCGGTCACGGCACGGACTGGGCTCGGAAGGTGACCGCGATCAGTGGGAACAGCTATCACGCGTTGGGGTTGGACCCGGCCAACGGCACCCTGGTCCAGGGGGTGGCCGGTGGGGTTTCCACCGCGGTGGCCGCGATCGCCGGTAAGGCGGTCATCCCGTTCGCCAGCCCGCAGGAGGTCATCGATTCCGGGCACGGCACCAACTGGGCCAGCAAGGTCCGGGCTGTCCCGGCCCGGTTCTTCCACTCAAGGGCCCGGGTGCCTACCGACAACACGCTGATCCAGGGTGCTGGTGGGGGTGTGTCCACGCCGGTGGCGACCATGGTCGGTGGGGCGCGGATCAACTTCGGCAGCCCGCAGGAGGTCATCGACGCCGGGTACGGCACGGACTGGCCGAGCAAGGTCCAGATCATCCCGATCCGGGCGTTCAACGAACTCCGCGCCGACGTGCCGGCCGACGGCACCCTGATCCAGGGCATCAACGGCAGCACCCCGGTCGCCAAAATCGTCGGCGGCGCCGTAGTCCCCTTCGCCAACCCACAGGAAGTCGTCGACCTCGGCTACGGCGCCGAATGGGCCCTGCACGTACGCGCGGTACCACCACGCGCATACCACGCACTGCCGACCACGCCGCCGACGAAGACCCTGGTGCAGGGGAAGTCGGGCGACACGTTGACGGCGGTCGCGCAGGTCGTCGGCGGCGCACGCATCCCGTTCAGCAGCGGCGCCGACGCCACCGCGGTGTTCGGCCCGGAGTGGTCCGAGCGCGTCCAGCGGATCCCGACCCGCGCCTACACCGCCATGCCACTCACGCCGGCGGACGGCACCCTCATGGTCAACGAGGGCAGCGTCCTCTACCACGCGCTTCAAGGCAACGTCGAACGGGCGGCGAGCTGTCCGGAGTCGCCAGCGTGTTCGTCCAGCCTGCCGATGGTGCTGGACAAGCAGTTGGCGGGGATACGCGAGTACGGGCCGGCGGGCTTGGCCTGGGCCGACGTCGACGGCGACGGCAAGGCCGACTACTGCCGCCGCCTCGGCACGGTCAACCACCAGGACAGCAAGGTCTCCTGCACGCTGTCGACCGGCACCGGCTACGGCGCGACGGTCACGTCGGGCGTCACCGACTGGGGATGGCTCATCGGTCGGCAGTGGACAGACGTCAACGGGGACAAGAAGGCCGACTACTGCCGGATCGGCGGTGCCGACAACCGCGCCAACGCCAACGCGGTCTGCACGCCGTCGACCGGCACCGGCTTCGGCCCCACCTTCGTCTCCGCGAAGCTCGACGCCGGGCACTCCGTCGGCCGGGCCTGGGCGGACGTCAACGGAGACGGCCGGGCGGACTACTGCCGGGTGCGCGGGACCACCAACCACACCAACGCGTTCGTGTCCTGTACCCCCTCGACCGGGACCGGTTTCGGGGCCGACATCAACTCGTCCAGTTTGGACTGGGGCTTCCCCGCCGGGCGGGCGTTCACCGACTTCAACGGCGACGGCAAGGCCGACTACTGCCGGGTCGTCGGCACAGCCAACCACACGGCGGCGCACGTGGCCTGCACCGTCTCCAACGGAGGTGACTTCGGGGCCACGTACGTGTCTCCGGCGACCGACTGGGGATTCAGCTCCGACCGGGTGTGGGCGGACGTCAACGGTGACAAGAAGTCCGACTACTGCCGCCGTGTCGGCTCGATGGCCGAGCCGCGGATGGCGTGCACGCCCTCGACCGGCACCGGTTTCGGCCCGACCTTCGTCTCCGGCCTGGCCGACTGGGGCCAGCCCGGCAGCCGCACCTGGAACGACGTGAACGGTGACGGCAAGGCGGACTTCTGCCGGGTCCGCGGCACGGCCAACCACACCGACTCGTTGGTGTCCTGCCTGCTGTCGACCGGCACCGGCTTCGGCGCCGAGGTCAACTCGGCGACGACCCTCGACTGGGGCTTCCACACCGGTCGCGGCTGGGCGGACGTCAACGGCGACGGTCGGACCGACTACTGCCGGCGGGTCGGCGGCAGTGTCAACGACACCCGGGTGTCCTGCTCCGCCTCCACCGGCGGCGGGTTCGCCAGCAGTGTCGTGTCCGGCGTCCTGGAGTGGGGACTCGCAGACTAACCACCCCCGAGGGTCGACCGCGCGCGCCGTACCTGTGCGGCGCGCGCGGTCGGCTGACTACTGTGGCTTTTCCAAGCAGCTGCCGCAGAACCCGCCGGGCCCTGGCGGGCAGTCCGGATCGTCCTCGTACCAGACGGTCGCCGCGACCAGGGGGTCGGTGGTCGCGATCGGCTCGAGCGTGGCCGGGCCGTCCGGCGGCCACGTCACCCGCGCGCAGGCGATCCGGTCGGTGAGGGTCCGCATGGCGCAGACTCCGACCTGCTGTGCCGTCGGTATCGTGCCGGCGAATGGGGTCGGCCCGCTGGGTTGGTAGCGCACCAGCGATTCCGGATACACGAACGCGACCGCGAACGGGTCGCCCGTCTTGAAGACAGCCACGGCGAAGGCTGAGTTGGCCCGGTACGGCTCGCAACCGGTGACCTGGCCGTGCAGAGCCGTGTATCCGGCGCGGGCGGCGCCGACCGCGGTGAACTGACCGGAGGCGCAGGATGCCGGGCTCCACGTGCCGGCCGCCTGGGCCTGCGCGGCGGTGCCGAGCGTGAGCGCCAGCGCGCTCGCCAGTACAGCGGCGGCGCGGGCGACCGGCCGCGCGAGCGGGTGTGACAAGGGGTCTCCTCAGGTGGTGGTGGAGCCTGGGCTGCCGTAGCGCGGTGGCCGGGGTGCGGCGCCGGCGGCGCCGAGCAGCAGCGCGAGCTGGAAGCGGTTTTCCACGCCCAGGCGGTCCATCAGGTGCCGCATGGTGTAGGCGACGGTGCGGACGCTGAGCCGCAGCTCCAGTGCCGCGGCCTGGTCGGTGTATCCCATGGCGAGCAGGCGCACCAGTGCCTGCTCGCGTTTGCTCAGCTCGATGGGCGGTACCCCCTGCTCCCGTGGGTCGGTGCCGTCGTCCCACAGCCGGTCGAACATGCTCGCCAGGGCCTGGACGACCGCGGGGTCGGCGACCTCGATGTAGCCCTTTTCAAGGTCCACCGGGTCGCTCGGCACCATCGCGGCGCGCCGGTCGAAGATCATCACCTTGAGCGGCAGGGCCGACAGCTCGCGGTACATCCCGCCGGCGTGGCCGAGGGCGGTGGCGTAGGCGCTGTACCGGTCGCCGTCGCCGGGCGGCAGGCCGAGCACCCGAAGCCGGATGCCACGCGCCAGGATGCTGCGGTCCAGCGGCAGGGCGGCCGTGGTCGCCTCGGCGTCGAAGACCTCTTCGGTGTTGATGGCCAGGTGCTCGTGACGTTCGGCGGCGATGAGGCCGGCCGCCCGCTGCCGGGCGGCGGCGCGGGTGGGCCAGCGGCGCACCGAGGCGCGCGCGAGTGCGGCCAGGCCCACCTCGGTGGTGGTCGTGACGTGCCGGCGCCACCGGTCGAGCGCCGAGGCGGGCACACGGTGGTGCCGCAGCGTGTCGAGCACCCGCTCCACCTCCACCGCCTCCCACACGAGGGCGTCCGGAGACCGGTACCCGGCATCGGTGGCCGAAGGAACGGGGCGTACCGCCGCCGCGGCCACCAGCTCGTCGAGCGCCCGACTCACCCGGCTCTGGGACATGCCCAGCTCCCGGGCGAGCCGCGCGACCGTGCGGGGGCCGAGCATCAGCAACGCCCGATAGCCGAGATCGGCATCGGGCGTCACCCCCCACCTGGTCAGCCTGGGAACGACCTCGGTTGACAACGCCAACGGAACCCCCCGTCTCGAACCCAGTACAGCTCCCGCGGGGACAGGAGATCACCTCTGGGTACCGCTGTGAAGACCGGGTCTCGAGGCTTGCAGGATCATGCAAATGGCCTCGTTGCAGGGGCCTGCAAAGAATTCGGGACATTTGCCGCCCCGGGCGTTGTGCGTCTTGTGGCCTCGATGAATTGACGGCTATACGTTCCCAGCCCAGCCAGACCCCTGGCTCCGCGATGGAGAAGGTGCGCCGTGACCCTCTTTTCGAAACGCCGACTGGGATCGGCGCTGTGCGCGATCCTGGCCGGCGGGTTCCTTTTCGCCGCACCGGCCTCGGCGCGCGAGCCGGCCGCGACCGCCTGCACCGTTCCCGGCGGCGGTCTCGTCGCCGAGACCGAGGACGTGGCCCTCGCGCTGGCCGCCGAATGCGGTGCCGAGGTGCGGATCGCCGCGTACCAGGACTACGCGGTGCGGTGGTTCGCCGAGCCCGACGGGCGGGTGCGGACCGAGGCGTACGCGGCGGCGCAGTGGGCGCGGGACGCGTCGGGGCAGTGGGTGGACGCCGACCCGACGCTCGTACCGGCCGGCGACGGCGGGTTCCGCACCGCCGCGACCGTCTCGACGCTGCGGATCGCCGGTGGCGACGGCGCGTTCGTCACCGCGACCGCGCCGACCGGTCAACAGGTGGGCCTGGACTGGCCGGGCACGCTGCCGCAGCCGCGGGTCAGCGGCAGCACCGCCGTCTTCGACGACGTGATGCCCGACGTGGACCTCGAGGTCTACGCCGACGTCGACGGGTTCTCGTACGCGCTTGTGGTGTACACCGCCGCGGCGGCCGCCAACCCGGCCCTCAAGCGCATCGAGCTGGGCCTGCGAGCGGCCGGCCTCACCGTGGCCGCGGACACCGACTCCGACACGGCCGAGCTGACCGACGCCGGCGGCGAGATGGTGTACGCGGTGGAGACGCCGTGGATGTGGGACTCCTCGACGCCGGCGGCCGCCACCGCGACCGCCACGGCGGACGGGAACGCCGCCACCACCGAGACTGGCCTTGCCGCCGCGATGGACCTGGAGGTGGACGGTGACACGCTGGCCGTGCTGCCGGACGCCGCGCTGCTGAACAACCCGGACCTGCGGTATCCGCTCTACATCGACCCGAAGTTCACCGGGAAGATCAGCCAGTGGGCCAACCTCCACTATGGAACGAACGGCCAGTACGTCAACAAGACCACCTGGTCCGGCGACTCGTACCTGCGGGTCGGCTTCCAGGGTTGGCAGAACGACAACGCCGTGGGCCTGTGGCGGTCGGCCATCCAGTTCAACGGGCTGGACGACCTGAAAAACCGCGTGGTCGCGGACGCGCAGATCTGGATGACCCAGGACCACACCGGCGGCTGCGGCACGAGCTACAAGGTGCGGCTCGGCGCGATGGACTACTTCAAACGCTCCACCGCGACGTTCGCCAACACGTATCCGGACAAGTACATCGGCCTGGTGGCCACGACGACGGTGCCGACGTCCAATGAGGACCAGTGCGGCGACGAAGGCGACCAGCGGTTCAAATGGCAGGACTCGCACCTGACGAACCGGTTGAAGTACATCGTGGACCGTGGCTGGAGCACCGCCTCGTTCACCGTCTTCTCCGACAACGAGGGCAACCGGGACCAGTGGCGAAAGCTCTCGCCCAGCAGCGGGCGGCTCGTCATCTGGCACACCGCGAACAAGCCGGTCGAGCTGTCCACCAACGGTCAGCAATGCTCGACGTCCGCGCCGGGGTACCGGCTCAACACGTTGGTGCCGTCGCTGAAGGCCACCGCGCCGAGCAACCTCGCCTCGACGGCCGAGCTGCGGTTCGAGCTGACCAAGGCCGGCTCCAGTACGGTGCTCAAGCAGATCAACGTGGCCGTGACGTCGAACGGGACGAAGACGGTCGCCGTGCCGACCGGCGTCCTGGCCGAGGGCACCGGGTACCGGTGGCGGGTCCGGGTCTGGGACAGCGACGGCGACAGCGCCCGCCACGGGCCGTACTCCGCGTACTGCTACTTCCGGGTCAACGCCCAGCCGCAGGCGCCCAACGCGATGTCCACCGAGAAGCTGGGCTGCGGCGCCCAGTCCAGCCCGACCATGGTCACCACGACGACCCCGAGGCTGATCGCGACCCCGCGTGACCCCGACGGCGGCAAGGTGCGGCTGCGGTTCGAGCTGTCCCAGCCGACCGGCGCCGTGCTGAGCCAGAAGACGCCGGACGGCCAGGCCGGCACCGCGCTGTCGAGCCGGGTAGACAAGTCGCTCGCGCTCACCGAGGGTGTGTACCGCTGGCGGGCGCAGACGCTCGACGAGTTCGGCGCCGGACCCTGGTCCGCGTACTGCTGGTTCCAGATAGACACCACACCGCCGGAGCCGGCCGACGTGGCACAGGTGACGGTGGATCCGGCTCCCGGCGACGCGGTGCGCTTCAACCTCGTCGGCGGCGGTGACGTCGCGAAGTTCAAGTACATCCTCGCGCCCGAGGCCGCTGGCGGCACTGTGTCGCCCAAGTCGTGCAACAACTACTCGTGCCACATGACGACGAACGCGACCAACGGCAAAGCCACGATCAACGTCCTGCCGTCGAGCACGACCATCGACCACGTCCTTCAGGTGTGGGCGATCGACGCGGCCGGCAACGAGTCGTCCCGCACCGACACCTGGTTCGCCAACGCGCCCACCGAGCCGGTGCAGCCGGTCGGGGCCTGGCGGTTCGACGGCGACACCGCCGACGACCTCAGCGGGGCCGCGCTGGCCGTGACGGCCGGGCCGCGCTACGGCACCGACCGCTTCGGCCGGGCCGGTGGCGCGCTGGAGGTCGCCGGCGACAACACGCGGTGCGCGGTGACCGGCGGCCCGCCGGTGGACACCGCCGACTCGTTCACGCTCGCCGCCTGGGTGCGCATCGACAAGTACGGGGCCGGCGCCGGTCAGACGGTCTTCGGCATGCCCGGCTCCGGCGGCAGCAACGTCAAGCTGCTGCTGAACGGCGACGGCACCGTGTGGTACTTCTCCCGGCATTCCCAGGGGACGGGTGCGCAGGCGTACTGGAACCAGGCGACGGCACCGGTGTCCGGGGTCAGCGCCGGCGGCTGGGTGCACCTGGCCGGTGTGTACGACGCGCCGGCCGAGCGGCTCCGCCTCTATGTCAACGGCGCGCTGGCCGGCTCCGGACCGGTCACCTTCGACCCGCCGACGGGCACCGGCCGGATGGGCGTCGGCTGCGGGTTCGGCAGCGGCCCGTTCGAGGCGATCCACGGCGCGGTCGACGACGCGGTGGCGGTCCAGCAGGTGCTGACCAGCGGCCAGATCGCGGCGCTCGCCGCGACGAACGAAGGGCTGCCCGCCGGTACCCGGGCGTGGTGGCCGCTGCGCCAGAAGTACGCCACGGAACAGTCCGGGCACGGCCCACAGCTGTCCACTCTCGACTCCGCGAGCTGGGTGGCCGACCAGCACGGCCGGGCAGCCAGCGCGCTGGCCTTCGACGGCAGCACCTGCCCGACCGCCGAGCGGGTGCCGGTACGCACCGACGGCTCGTTCACGGCCTCGGCCTGGGTGTACCTGGACCCGGCGCACACCACCGGCCACTCCCGGGTGTTCAGCCTGCACGGCGGCCGGCACTTCGCGGCGATGCTGAAGTACAACCCGACCACCGCGCGCTGGGACTTCTCCGTCACCAACGCGGACGACACGGCCGCCACGGGCGCTTCCGTGGGTGGCGCCGCGACGCCGGGGAAGTGGACCCACCTGGCGGTGACCGTGAACGCCGACACGCGACACATCGCGCTGTACGTGAACGGCGCGCTGGCGGCCGGCAAGACGATCGGCTTCGCGCTGTGGCGGGCCGGCGAGATGGTGGTCGGCTGCGGCGGCACCGCCGACGGTACGCGGTCGTCGAAGTGGAAGGGCGCGATGTCCGACGTGCGGGTGTGGCGGGGCGTGGCCACGCCGGACGCCATCCAGGGGCTGCGCACCGAGCAGGTCGCGTACTGGGAGCTGGGCCAGGAGGAGCTCGGCACCGACGGCTGGGGCGCGGACCACAACCTCGCCTTCAGCGGCAGCCACCGGTGGGTGGAGGACCGGTACAACTGGTGCCAGGCGGCCTACGGCCTCGGCTTCGACGGTGCCGGCTACGCCAGCACGGCCGGCCCGGTGGTGACCACCGACCAGTCGTTCACGGTCGCGGCCTGGACCCAGCTGAACAGCACCGACGGCTACCGCACCGTCGCCTCGCAGACCGGGGCCAACCGGATGGCTTTCAACGTGGCCTTCCACCCCACGATCGGAGAGGGCGGCCGCTTCCAGCTGTCGATGCCGTCGTCCGACGGGACGAGCAGCGGCGCCTGGCACCGGGTGGTCGGCGCGCAGGCCCCCGAGCTGGGCCGGTGGTATCACGTGGCTGGGGTCTTCGACTTCGGCACCGGCACGATGCGCCTCTACGTCAACGGAGCCTTGCAGGGCGAGCAACGGATGATCGCGTCGCCGTGGCAGGCCACCGGCCCGTTCGTCGTCGGTGCCGCCTACGAGAACGGCGCGATGGTCAACCACATGGACGGCGTCATCGACCAGGTGCGGGTGTGGTCGGGCGCGGTGGACCCGCTGGTCATCCGCGACCTGGCCCGGCGCCCACCCGATCCCGACGGCGGCTTCTGCGACGGCGACGAGCAAACCCAGTGAAAGGTCACCTCACGATGACATCTCGGCTGCATCTGCTCGTCCGCCTGACCGCGGTCGTCGCGTTGCTCGTCGGTGCGGCGATCGTCGCCTACCAACTGCCGGAGCGCCTCAGGTCCGGCGCCCTCGACCCCGACCTCGGCACGCCGGTGGAGGCCCAGGCCGTCACCGGCGCCTCGGTCGACCCGAAGGCCGAAGGCGTGCACGTGCCGGACCAGCGCTGGTCGGGCGCGAAAGCGGCGGACTGGCCGGCGGCCGGCGTGACGGAGGTGCCGCTGCGGGCGCGGGGCGTCGACGCGGCGCGCACCGGCACCCTCGCCGCCACCGCGGCGCTGCGCGTCTTCGGCCAGGACGTGTCGGCGAAGCTGGGCATCGACGGCGTGGTGTACCAGGTCTCGTCCGACCGGAGCGGCCAGGCCGACGTCAAGATCGACTACAGCCGCTTCGCCGGCGCGTTCGGCGGCGGCTGGGCGTCGCGGCTGCGGCTGCTGGCGTTGCCCGGCTGCGCGCTGAGCGAACCCGCCAAGCCGGGCTGCCTGACCGGCAAGAAGGTGGAGAGCGTCAACGACATCCGGGCGCGGAGCGTGACCGCCACCGTGGACCTCGCCGGTGACGCGGTGGTCTTCGCGCTGGCCGCCGAGGACAGCGGCGCGACGGGCGACTGGTCCGCGACCGACCTGTCGCACGCCGGCTCCTGGTCGCAGGGGGGTTCGTCGGGCGGCTTCGGCTACTCTTACGCGCTGCGGGTGCCGCCCGGCGCCGGGCGGGTGCCGGAGCTGTCGCTGTCGTACTCCTCGCAGGCGGTCGACGGCCACACGTCCTCCTCCAACAACCAGGCCGGCCTCATCGGCGACGGCTGGGGCTACAACCCGGGGCTCATCGAACGCACCTACACCGGCTGCTTCCGCGACAAGGGCGGCAACACACCGACCGCCACCGGGGACTGGTGCTGGGACGGTGCCTCCGACGCCGTCACCGTGTCGCTGGGCGGCGTCAACGCGGCGCTGGTCAAGGACGACACCACCGGGCAGTGGCACGTGGCCACCGACTCCGGCTGGAAGGTGGAACGGCTCGGTGCGGCCGCCACCGCCTCGACCGCGACCTCGGAGCAGTGGCGGATCACCGCCACCGACGGCACCCGGTACATGTTCGCGTCCCGCGCCGGCTCGCGGCTGACGGCGCCCGTGTTCGGCAACCACTCCGGCGAGCCCTGCCACCGCTCGGGTGACTTCAAGGGCTCGGCGTGCGCGCAGGCGTACCGGTGGCTGCTGGACCAGGTCGTCGACGTGCACGGCAACGTCACCAGGTACGAGTGGAGCACGGAGACCGGCCACTACGGCGCCGCCGCCGACGAGGACAACCGCAAGGGCTTCCACCGGGCCGCCCGGCTGACCCGGATCGAGTACGGGCTCCGCGCCGACGACGCATCGGTCGCCGCGACCGGCCGGGTCGTGTTCTCCTACGCCGACCGCTGCGAGTCCGACTGCCGCGAGTCCGGCGGCGACCCCCGCCCGGACAACTGGCCCGAGACGCCGTGGGACCTCGACTGTGCCGCCGCACCGTGCACCGGCAAGCTCAGCATGGCGTTCTTCGCCTCCCAGCGGATGACCTCGATCGCCACCTACGTGCGCAAGGGCGCCACCTACTCCAAAGTGGACTCGTGGGCGCTCGAGCACGACTTCCTGCACTACGGCGACGAGGAGGACACGGTGCTGTGGCTGGCTTCCGTCCAGCACACCGGCCACGTCGGCGGCACCGAGTCCACCCCGCCGGTCAGGTTCGCCGGCACCCCGATGGCCAACCGGCTGGAGCACTCCGAAGGCGAACCGTCGCTGTGGCGCACCCGGCTGTCACGGATCGTCACGGAGACCGGCTCGGAGGTGCTCGTCTGGTACTCCGCCGAAGACTGCGCCTGGGACGACCGGCCCAGCCCGCGGGACAACGGCCGCCGCTGCTATCCGATGTTCGCCGACAAGGGCCCCGACGAGGAGCCGGCCGAGGAGTGGTTCCACAAGTACGTGGTCACCCAGGTCGCGGAGTTCGACACCACGGCCGGGCAGCTGCCGTTGCGCACCTACTACGAGTACGCCACCACCACCGGCGGCACGTCCCGGCTGTGGGCGTGGAACGACAGCGAGCTGGTCGACGACGACCTGCGCAGCTACTCGCAGTGGCGCGGCTACGCCCAGGTGACCACGAAGGTCGGCGACCCGGCGCAGGACACCCCGCTCACCTCCGTGGCCCGGTACTACCGCGGACTCGACGGGCAGCCCGACACCGCGACGGGCACCGGGTCGCGCGCTGTCAAGGTCACCGACAGCGAGGGCAACCAGGTGACCGACCACGAGGCGCTCGCCGGATCGGTGTTCGAGAGCGTCGAGTACGAGGGCGCGGCCGTCATCGACGCCACGGTCAACCGCTACTGGACCAAGAGGACCGCCACGCGCGAGCACGACGGCGGGACCACCGAGGCGTGGCTGACCGGCACGTCGCGTACCGACACCCGCCGGCTGCTCGACGCCGCCACGGCCACCTGGCAGCGCACCCTCCACACCGCCGAGTTCGACGGCCGGGGCCGCCCGGTGGCCGGCTCCGACTCCGGCGACCTCGCGGCGTCGGGCGACGAGCGCTGCACCCGCACCACCTACCTCGACGACACCGCCAAGCACCTGTACGAGCGGCCGCACCGGGTCCAGGTCTTCGCGGTGCCCTGCGCGACGACCCCGTCGCTGCCCGGCGACCTTGTGACCGACCAGCGGATCTCCTACGACGGCGCGACAAGTGCGGTGGCGGCCGTCGAGGAGGTGTCGGCGCACGACGGCTCCGCCGCCACCTGGCTCAGGACGGCGGCGTACACATACGACAAGTTCGGCCGGCAGACCGCCGAGACGGACGCGCTCGGCGAGACCACCACCACGGCGTACACCCCGGCGGGCTCCGGCGTGACGGAGTCGGCCGTCACCACCAACCCGCTCGGACACGCCACGACCGTCCACAATGAACCGGCCTGGGGTGTGCCGGCCCGGACCGTCGACCCCAACGGGCGGGTCACCGAGCTGGCCTACGACCCGCTCGGCCGCACCGTCGCCGCGTGGGGACCGGGCTGGAAACGCGCCGACCACCCCGACACCCCGACGGCGGAGTACCGGTACCGGATGAAGAACGACGGCCCGTCGGCGGTCATGTCCTTCGGGCTGAACGCGGACGGCGAGCAACGCCTGGACGGCATCGCCCTCTTCGACGCGCTGCTGCGGCCGGTGCAGGAGCAGGCACCCACGGCGCAGGGCGGGCGGCTGGTCACCAGCACCCGCTACGACACCCGCGGCCTGACCGAGTGGAGCTCCGGCCCCAACTGGGTCGACGGCGCCGGGCCGGGCGTCGAGCTCGTCGCGGTCTCGCAGGGCCAGGACCACGCCCGCACGCTCTACACGTACGACGCGGCCGGGCGGGTCGCCACCGAGTCCTTCATGTCCCACCAGCAGATCCGGTGGACCACCCGGACCCGGTACGGCGGCTCCACCAAGGGCTGGATGGAGCGCGTCGACCCGCCCCGGGGCGGTACCCCGTCGGCGACCGTCGTCAACCTCCAGGGCGAGGTGGTCGAAAAGCGCGACTACCACGGTGCGACCGCCGACGGCGCGTACGACACGACGGTCTACGACTACGACCGGCGCGGCCGGCTCGAGACGGTGACCGACCCGGCGCGCAACCAGTGGTCGTACGAGTACGACCTGCGCGGCCGGCGGGTGGCCGCGCACGACCCGGACACCGGCACCACGAGGGCCGTCTACGACGACGCGAACCGGATCGTGGCCACCACCGACGCCCGCGGCCAGACGGTCAGCACCGAATACGACGCGCTCGGCCGGATGACCGCCCGCTGGTCCGGCGCCCCGCGAACCGGTGTGCGGCTGGCCGCGTGGGCCTACGACAAGGTGGCCGGCGGGATCGGCCTGCCCTACACCTCGACGTCCTATGTGGACGGCAAGCCGCTGACCACCCAGGTGTCCGGGTACGACGCCGCCGGCCGGCCGGCGACCACCGTCGAGTCGATCCCCGCCATCGCCGGGCTGGAGTCGCTCGCCGGCTCGTACCGTACGTCCCAGTACTACAACCCGGACGGCTCGGTGTCGCACACGAACGTGCCCGCGGTCGGCGGCCTGGCCCGCGAGAGCGTGGTGTTCGAGTACAACGACCTCGGCCAGGCCACCCGCGTGTGGGGCGAGTACTTCGACGGCAGCGGCACGGTCGTCGACTATGTGGACGGTGCCGCCTACACCGCCTGGGGCGAGCTGGGTCAGCGCGTGCTCGGCGGCGCCGGCGGCAAGCGGGTCTACCAGACCTGGACCTACGAGGACGGCACCCGGCGGGCGGCCGAGTACCGGCTCTCCCGGGACGCGGTCGGCACGACGAACGTCGCGCACCTGTCGTACCGGTACGACCCCTCGGGCAACATCCTCTCCATCGCCGACGCGGTCACCGACGCGCCCGGCGCGCCGGAGCGGCAGTGCTTCGTCTACGACTACCTGCGCCGCCTGACCGACGCGTGGGCGCAGGCCGGCACCGGCGACTGCGTGGCACAGGGCGACCTGGGCGGCGACGACCTCGGCGGCCCGGCGCCCTACTGGACCTCGTACACGTACGACGTGACCGGCAACCGCACCTCGGTGACCGGCCGCCGTGCGGACGGCACCAGCCGCGAGGACGGCTACGCCTACGTCGAGGGCCGGGCGCACCTCGTCGAGAAGGCCGGCGCCGACACTTTCACCTGGGACGGCGCCGGCAACCTCACCAAGCGGGTGGTCGGCGGCCGCACCGAGACGCTCGGCTGGAACGCGCAGGGCAAGCTCACGACCATCACCGGTGGCGAGGGCACCACCCGGATGGTGTACGACGCGGGAAACAAGCGCGTGGCCCGCGTCGACCCGGACGGCTCGGCGACCGTGTTCGTGGCCGGACACGAGATCACCGCGAGCCCGACAGGTGTGACGAGCGCGGTCCGCGGCTACCGCCACAACGGGACGGTGGTCGCCACGCGGTCCGCCTCCGGGGGAGTGGTCTGGATCGGCAACGACCACCAGAACACCTCCACGTGGGCGGTGTCGGCGACGACCGCGACGGTCACCCACCGGCGCCAGGACCCGTTCGGCAACGACCGCGGCTCGAACCGGCCGTGGACGGCCAACCAGCAGGGCTACCACGCCGGCACCGAGGACCTCGGCGGCCTCGTCTCGATGGGCGCGCGGTTCTACGACCCGGTGACCGGGCGGTTCATCTCCCGCGACCCGATCGTGGTGTTCGAGGATGTGCAGCAGGTCAACGGCTACTCGTACGCCTCGAACAACCCCGTGACGACGTCCGACCCCAGTGGACTGCGCGAGCTGGAATGCAGCCCGGGTGCGGAGGGATGCGACAGCAACGGCAGGGCCGAGCCCAAGCCGTGTGGAACGACGGGAAAGTGCAGCAAATCAGATCCGGGCTGGACGCGGACCGTCCATCTGCCGGGAGACAACGAGCTCGTCCTGACGAACAACGGCAGCTACCTCAACGGAGTGCCTATCACCGGGGCCTGGAGCGATCCCCTCGAGCTCGCGCTCGACGTGCTCGAGACGATGGATGAGCACGGCCTCTCCAACAGCACGGCGGACACGATCAAAGCGCTGTACCTGCTGTGCGAGAGTTCGGAGAAGTACGCGGGGTGCAACGGGTACAGCAGGGCGCTGTCGGACCTCTATGACATCGCCATGTGTGCCACCGAGGGGGCCTGCGTCGAGATCGAGCTCTGCGCCAACAACACCTGCCAATACGTGAACGCCGAGGACATTCTCGAAGCGATGGTGACGTACGAGGAGGAGCACTACATCGGCACCGGTGACGGGTTCACCGTCCTGCTCTCCATGGCGTACTCCGACTACGCCGCCGCCGCGGGTGACGCCTGCGCGGTGCACGGCAGGTTGGCGGCCACGGGCTGTGCGGCCGGCGGCAACCTGTCGACCGCGCTTCAGGTCCACTATGGCTGCGTCGACAACGCGGACGCGAACGAGAGGGCCTGCCTGGGAGCGCTCATCGGGCTGGTGACGACGGCGATGAACTCCTACATGACCAGCCGAGCCCTCACCGGCGACTACACGAGAAGTCCCATCAACGGCACGCTCCGGCCGGGCAGTCCATGGGGCGGCAAGTGACCCCGCCCGGCACAGGGCCACATCCTGTCCGGTGCGGACGAGTAGTGGACCTGTCGCCCGCTCGGTAGGTGCCACAGATTGGTCGGTACGCGGGGGAGAGCCCTCCTCCGTGTGCCGATCCACTGTGGAGGAACGACGTGAGCGTGACAGGCATCATCCGAAGTACCCGGGGAGTGGCGGTGCTCCTCGCCCTCGCCCTGGCCGCGGGAGGGGTCTACCTGTGGCAGGGGCGGGCGGACGCGGCCGCGCAGGCGCCGAAGTTCAGTCCGGTCCAGCTGTCCGACGCGGTGCTGTTCAACGAGGGCCCCGCCGCCCCATACCTGGAGTCGCTGGGCCGCGGGCGGATCCCGTGGACGCAGACGCTGCGCGAAGGTCAGAAGGCGATCCACGAGAGCATCGCCAAGGACAACGAGTTCGCCGCCAACCTCCAGAGCGGCGACCCGGTGAAGGTGCGCGGCGCGCTGCGCGACCTGTCGGCGACGGCCCGCGACGCGCTCAACCAGCGGTGGGGCGCGGGCGTGGTGGACGAGGCCGTCAAGCGCCTCTTCGGCATCTACGACGAGCGGTTCGTCGACACCCTCCGGCAGAACAAGCTGCGCTTCAACTTCCAGAAGCCGTGCTGCCTGGAGAACTACGTGGACATCATCTCGTCGAGCGTGCTGACCGCGTTCCTCCAGGAGGTGTGGCAGCCCTCCGGCCTCGCGCTGGAGGCGGCGCAGCTGGTCCAGGACACGATGATCCGCGACGTGACCATGGACCTGCGGGCCTGAGCCGGAGGAGGTGAACCAGGTGGACACCGGCAACGCGGCGTGGGTCGCCGATCGCCGCCTCGGCCGCCGGGTGCTCGCGGTGGCCGCTGTGGCCGTGGTGTTCGTGGTGTACGTCGCGCACGGCGCGTTGCCGGTGACGCCGTTCTCGTTGCCGTTCACCGGCGAGCGTCACTACGCCAAGGCGTTCGCCCCGCAGAGCTGGGCGTTCTTCACCCGCAGCCCGCGTACTCCCGAGTTGGTGGCCGTCGGCCGCGGCGCGGACGGCTCGTGGCGCCGGCTCTCGCCGGGGCACCTCGCGGTGCCGGCCGACCTGATGGGCCTGGACCGGGTCCGCCAGGCCGAGGAGATGCACGTCCGGAACCTGCGCGTACAGGTGCCGGACTCGGCCTGGTCGGCGTGTGACGGCGCGCCGGCCGACTGCCTTTCCCGGCTGCCCGCCGGGGCCACCGTCGTCAACTACTCGACGCGCCGCGAGCTGTGCGGCGACGTCGGACTGATTCTCCAGGAGGTACTGCCATGGGCGTGGCGGGATCTGCCGACGGTCATGCCGTCCCAGGTGGCGCGGGTGACGGTGACCTGCTGAGCCGGTTCGTGGCGGCCGCCGGGCGGTGGGCCCGGCCGCGCCTGGCCGTACCGCCGTGGTCGTCGGGGCTGGGCCTGGCCCGCACGGCGCTGGCGCTGGGCAGCGCCGCGACGCTGGCCGCTACCGGTCCGGCGGTGCTGTTCGACCCGACCAACGCCGGCGGGACGTGCGGTGACGTCCGCGCCGCCGGCCTGTTCTGCGCCGTCCCGGCCGGCGGCGGCCAGCTGGCCCGCTGGTGCGGCGTGCTGGTCCTGCTGGTGGTGGCCAGCGGCTGGCGCCCGCGCGTCACCGCGATCCCGCACTGGTACGTATCGTGGAGCCTGCTCTCGAACGCCGTCGTGCCGGACGGCGGTGACCAGCTCACCGCGATCCTGACGCTCCTGCTGGTGCCGATCGGGCTGACCGACGGGCGCCGGTGGCACTGGCAGCGGCCGCCCGACCCGGGGCCGGACATCGGCACCGGGCGGGTCGTCGCGGGTACGGCGCTGATGCTGATCCAGGTCCAGGTGGCGGTCGTCTACTTCCAGTCGTCCGTCGCGAAGCTCGGTGTCCGCGAGTGGGCGGACGGAACGGCGATGTTCTACTTCCTCCGGCACCCGCTCTTCGGCTCGCCGCCGTGGCTGCGCCCGCTCACCGACGCGCTGAGCGGGTCACCGGTGGGCGTGGCCCTGCTCACCTGGTCTCCGCTGGCGATCGAGCTGGCGTTGGCGCTGGCCATCCTGACGGGGCCGCGGAGCAAGCGGGCGCTGCTGGTCACCGGGATCGCCTTCCACGGCGCCATCGCGCTCACCATGGGGCTGGTCAGCTTCGCCGTGGCGATGACCGGCGCGCTGCTGCTGTACCTGCTGCCGGTCGGCACGCACCTCGATGTCGCCAAGCTGATAGACAGGGCCGAGCCGCAACCCGCACGATAGAGATCCCTATCGACGGAGGTAGATGTGCGATCGCGCTTGCGGTTTCCTGTCGTGCTCGCGCTCGTCGCGGCCCTGGTCGGCGTCCCGGCCACGGCCGCGGGCGCGGACGTAAATCTGCCTGAGGTCGGGTTCTCCACGCAGTACATCTGCTGGGAGACCATGCCCAAGGTGCGGCCCACCTTCGGCACCAACGCAGTGGAGACAGAGAAGTGCGAGGTGCGGGTCGGGCTCTCCAAGCCGACCATGCGGGAGGTCGTCTTCACCTACCGGACCGAGGCCGGCAGCGCGAAGCCACAGGCGGACTACGTGGACGTACGCGAGGGCAAGGGCGCCATCGTGCCGGGCGCGGTCGAGGCCTACATCACCTTCGAGATCGTGGCGGACCGGATCCCGGAGCTGGAGGAGTTCTTCACGGTGATGCTGCTCCAGGTCAGCGGGGCGAACATCGGGCGCAAGTCCGGCACGGTCACGATCCAGGACTCCGATCAGTCCAAAGAATAGGACTGGGGCGGGCAGGGGCGGACCGGGCGGCCAGCGCGTCGGCTTCGGCCGGCGCGTTGGCTTTCTGGTACAGGTCCAGCGCCGTGTCCCAGGCGCCTTTCGCGGCGGACCGGTCGCCGCCGGCGTACGCGAGGTCGCCGAGCGCCGCGAACACCCGCGCCTCCTCGTACACGTCCGGCACCCGCTGCCGCAGCCGGAGAGCCGCCTCGAGACCGCGCCTGGCGGCATCGCGCCGACCCGCCGCCGCGCGGGCGAGGGCGAGGCGGTACAGGGCCACCGCGGCCACGTGCTGGTCGTCGATCTGCCGGCTGAGCGCCAGCGCGGCCCGCGCGCTCTCCGCGGCCGCCGCCGGATCGCCGGCGTCCAGGTGTGCCGCGGCGAGGTCGTTCCAGGTGTGCGCCGCGTACCTGTTGTCGCCGGCCTGCTCGCGCAGGGCGAGCGCCTGCCGCAGGTGGTCGAGCGCGGCGCCGGGCTTGCCCTCGGCGAGCCGGGCCAGACCGAGCCCGTTGCGGGCGGCCGCCTCCAGCCGCTGTACGCCCAGCGCCACGCTCGCCGTGAGCGCCTCGGTGAGGTACTCGACGGCCCGCGCGGTCTGTCCCATGTGTACGCACGCTTCGCCCATGTTGACCAGCACCACCGCCTTGCCCAGCTGCTGGCCGCCGGCAGCGTGTGTCTCCAGCGCCCGCTGGTACGCCTCGACGGCCTCGTCGAACCGCCGCTGCTGGCTCAGCGCGACCGCGATGTTGTTGTACGCGTGCCCCTCGCCGCGCCGGTCACCACCGCGCCGCATCAGCGCGAGAGCGTGGTCGAGGTGGGTGCGCGCCTCGTCGAACTGCCTTGTCATGATGCAGGCCACGCCGAGGGCGCTGCGCATCAAACCCTCGACGGCCGGGTCCGCTCCGGCGGCACTGGCCGCGGTCACCGCCCACTGGCACATGCCGACCCGGTCCTGCCAGTGACCGCGCGA
This sequence comes from Phytohabitans sp. LJ34, assembly GCF_052068095.1. Lineage (NCBI taxonomy): Bacteria > Bacillati > Actinomycetota > Actinomycetes > Micromonosporales > Micromonosporaceae > Phytohabitans > Phytohabitans sp. LJ34. Next base: position 141,572 of record NZ_JBQHDG010000011.1, read on the forward strand.
GTCGTAGAAGCCGGTCAGCAGGTACGTCAGCTGCCAGGCCGCGGCCGCGGGGCCGTGCTCGGCGGCGTGCCGGACGACCGGCACGAGGTTGTCCCGCTCCTGGTCGAGGAAGGCCAGCGCGCCGGACCGCTCGGGCGGAAACGGCAGCTCGGCCGGGGGCCACGTGACGGTGGCGGTGACCCGGTCCCGTCCCGGGTCGACGAGCTTGTTGGCCGCGGCGGCGACGGCGAGGTACCAGTCGACCGCTCGCGCGGCCACCTCCTCGCGCGCCTGCGGCGTATCTTCGCCGGCCGCTTGCTCGCGGGCGAAGAGCTGGATCAGATCGTGGTAGCGGTACCTGTCGCGGCCGGTCTCCGTGAGCAGGTGCGCGGTGACCAGCTCGTCGAGCGCGGCCCCCACTTCGGCCGGGCGCTGGCCGGTCACCGCGGCGGCGAGGTGCCCGCTCACGGTGCCGCCCGGCAGCAGGCTCAACGCGCGGAACAAGCGTGCCGCCGGCGCGCTCAATGCCTGGTACGCGCTGGTGAACGCGGCACGCACGCTCCGCTCGTCACCGGGAAGCGCGAGCGCGCTCAGCCGGTCGGTGGCGGCCAGCTCGCCGGCCAGGTCTTCGATCCGCTGGCGCGGGCGGGCGGCGAGCCGCGCCGCGGCGATGCGCAGCGCGAGCGGCATCCCGCCGCACAGTGCCACGAGGCGGCTGGCCGCCGCCGGCTCCCGCGCCACCCGGTCGGCACCGAGCGCCCGCCCCAGCAGCTCTTCAGCCTCGTCCGCACGCAGCACGTCGAGCGTGACGGCGCGTACCGCGTGGTGGGCGCCGAGCCCGGCCAGCCGGGACCGGCTGGTGACCAGCAGCCGGCTCCCGGCGCCCGCGGGCACCAGCGGGAGCACGTCGGCGACCTCGCCGGCGTTGTCGAGCACCACGAGGATCCGCCGGCCGTCCAAAAGGGAGCGGTACAGGGCGGACCGTTCCGCCTCGCCGGCGGGCATCCGGTCGGCCGCGACGCCGAGGCCGCGCAGCAGATGTGCCAGCGCCGCCGCCGGCGGCAGGGCCACCTCGCGGTCGTGCCCGCGCAGGTCGAGGAAGAGCTGCCCGTCGGGGAAGCGGTCCCGGGCGCGGTGCGCCCACTCGACGGCCAGCGCCGTCTTGCCCATCCCGGCCGCGCCGGAGACGACCGCGATGTGGCCGTCGCCGTCGAGGGCGTTCATTTCATCGGTACGGCCGGTGAAGTGCCCGGCCGGTGCCGGCAGCTGGGCAGGGCGCGGCGCCGGGGCTTCCGGCGGCACGTCCACAGTGGTCTCGTCGATCTGTAGCGCGGGGTCGCGGCGCAGGATCGCCGCGTACAGCTCGCGCAGCTCCGGCCCGGTGTCCAGGCCGAGCTCGTCGGCGAGCGCGGTGCGGAGCCGCTGGTAGGCGTCGAGCGCGGCGGTGTGCCGCCCGGCGCGGTAGCGCGCCAGCATCAGCAGGCCGACCAGGCGTTCCTGGGTCGGGTGGGCGACCAGCAGCCGCTCCAGCTCGGCGGCGGCGAGGTCGTGGTGTCCACACCGGAGCTCGGCGTCCCACAGGTCGGCGGCGGCCGCCAGGCGCGCCTCGTGCAGCCGGTCGGCCTCCGCACCGCCCCAGCCGGCCAACTCGACGCCCTCGGCCACGTCGCCGTGCCACAGGGCCAGGCCGTCGCGCAGGCTCGCCGCCGCCGCGACCGGCTCGCCACCCGCGAGCTGCGCCCGGCCGCGCTCGGCGCACGCCTCGAACCGGGCCGCGTCCACCATGTCCTCGGCCACGACCAGCGCGTACGAGTGGTCACGCGTCACCAGCGCCCCGGGGAGCCCGCACGCGGCTAGCGCCTGGCGCACCCGGGTGATGTGGCTGTGCAGGGTTTTCACCGCGGTACGTGGCGCGTCCCGGCCCCACAGCGCGTCGACCAGGCGCGACTGGGTGACCGCCGCACCGGGGCGCAGGGCCAGCACCGCCACCACCGCGCGCTGGCGGGCGCTGGGCAGGACGGCCACTCCCGCCGGCCCGGTGACTTGGACCGGTCCAAGCACGCGTACCGCAACAGTCGTCTCCACGAACCCTCCCCAGGGGATCATCGACAACCGACACGCAACCGCCCCACAGCCACGTCGCTCTATATCTAAGACCATGCGATCCAGGGAACCGCTAACCATACCGATCCAGCTGGACCCGGAGGGCGAACCGCGGCGCTCGTTGCACGCGCAGATCACCGATCAGATGATCGTCGCCGTCGACCAGGGCCGGCTGCCCGGCGGGATGCGCATGCCGTCCACCCGTACGCTCGCCACCGAGCTGGGCATCTCCCGCGGTGTCGCCTCGGCCGCGTACACCGAGCTGCTGACCCGCGGCTACCTGGAAGCGCGCCGCGGATCCGGCACCTACGTGGCCGCGCGCACCCGCGGGACGCCGCGCCGCACGGCCCTCGGCCCGCCGCCCACCGTGGATCTCACACCCGGCCGCCTCGCCGGCGAGCTGTTTCCCACCGCCGCCTGGACCACCGCGTGGCGCCGTGCGGCGTCCGCCCCGCCACCGGCCCGGGTACCCGTGCTCGGGCTGCCGGAGCTGCGCAACGCCCTGGTCCGGCAGGTGCTGTGGCCCACGGGCGTGTCGCTGGACCGCCACCTCGTCGTGATCACCAACAGCGCCGCCCACGCCCTGCGGCTCGCCCTCGCCGCGCTCGGCCGCGGCCCGGTCGGCCTGGAGCTCCCGGCCCCACCCGCCATCCACGCCGTGGCCGGCACGCCCATCCCACTGCCGGTCGACGGGCAGGGCGCCACGCTGGACGGCGTACCGCCGGACTGCCGGGTACTCGTCGTCGCGCCGGACGGCCAGCTGCCGCTGGGCCAGCCGATGCCGCTGGAGCGCAGGCGAGCCCTGGTGGCGTGGGCGGAACGCACCGGCGGCCATACCGTCGTGCTCACGCCGGCCGGGACGCCGTCCTCGGGCCCGACCTCGTTGCCCGGCCTCCTGGCCGCCGCCGGCGTCGACCGCACGGTACTGGCCGGGACGATCGGCGAACACCTTACGCCAGCCCTCCAGCTCGGCTACGCGGTCGTCCCCGCCGCGCTGGCGGCACCGGTCACCCGGCTGCTGCGCGACAGCGGCGAGACGCCGCCGTACGTACTCCAGCTGGCCGCGGCCAAGCTGCTGCGGGACGGCACGATCCAGGCACACAGCCGCGGGGTCGCCCGTCTGTACGCGTACAAGCGCCAGTTTCTGGAGTCGACGCTCGCACCCTTCGGCGACCGGATCCGGCTCGGTCCGCCGGAGACGACGGGCGCCACACCGCTGTACCTGCCTCCCGGCGCGGACGCGGACGAGGTCGCCGAGATGCTCGCCGCCAAGGCGGTACGGGTGCGGACGCTGGCCCGGTACTACTGGGGCGGGTCGCCGGCCCCGCACGCGCTGGTGATCGCGTACGGCCACCCGACCGGCGCCGCCCTGCGCCACGCCTTGGCGGCGCTCACCGAGGTGCTCGAAACGATCTGAACATCGCTACGGCGAGGCGGCGAGGCGGCGGGCGAGCGCGGCGCGGGTGTGTACGTCGAGCTTGCTGAAGACCCGCGTGAGGTGCGCCTCGACGGTCTTACGGCTGACGTGCAGGCGTTGGGCGACCTCGCGGTTGGTCAGGCCTTGGCCGACCAGCTCGGCGACCTGCCGCTCCCGGGCGGTGAGCGGGCCGGTGCGGGTCCGGGGGAGTCGGGCCGCCAGCCGTACTTCGAGCCGGGCCAGCCGGCCGGCGAGCCAGTCGGCACCCGCCGCGTGGAAGGCCGCCTTGGCCTGCCCGAGCTCGGCGCGCATGGCGTCGACCTCGCCCGTGGCGGCGTGGATCTCGGCGAGGAGCTGGCGGGCGAGGCCGCGGTCGAGCGGCGTGCCAGCGGCGGCGAAGTGGTCGATCGCGGACCGCGCCGAGGTTTCCGCGCCCGCGGGGTCGTCGTGGCGAAGCAGGACCCGGGCGTATGCCTCGTGCGCGGTGCCGAGCAGGTGGGCCAGCCCTGTCGCCCGAGCCTTGGCCAGCGCCCGCTCCGCGGCGTCCCGGTCGCCGCTCGCGGTGGCGGCCAGCGCCAGCCCGTATCCGTCGGTGTCCGTTGTGGACAGCTCGTCCCGGCAGGCGTCGAGGTCGCCGGTGGACAGGTGCAGCCGGGCCAGGTACAGCCGGGTCAGGCCGGCCCACCACGGCGAGTCCGGGCGGTGGGCGGACACCTCGGCCGCCAGGCCGCGCGCCGCGGCGACACCGTGCCGCCAGAGGGTCGGCAGCAGCAGCACCGCCCGGGCCATGGCCAGCGTCTCGGCGCTGCCGATCCGCCGTGACACCTCGGCCGCCCGCGCGGCGCTGTCGACCGCGTCGGCGAGCCGGCCCGACCGGGTCGCCAGGTGCGCCCGCGCGATGAACAGGTACGGCAGGGCGTGGGTGCGCCCGGCCCGGCTGGCCACCTCGATGCCGCGGGCCAGATGGCGGGACGTGCGGCGCCGGTGCCCGAGGTCGGTCTCCACCCAGGACAGCGGCCCGACCAGCTCGACGTGTTCGAGCAGGACCGTGTCCGGCGCGCTGTCCATCAGCCAACCTGCCCGCTCCATGTGGGTACGGGCCTCCTGGACCTCGTCGCGCAGCAGATGCGCCAATGCCAGCACCGCGTGGCCGGCGGACTCCAGCGCGGGATCCGCTGTGCCCGCCACCAGCGCGATCGCCCGCAGCGCCGGCTGGCGTGCCTGGTCCGGGCGGCCCTGGAGTACCGCGACGGCGGCGACCTCGGTCAGCAGCTGGGCGCGCACGCGACCCTGGCCGGCCCCGTCACGCATCTCGGTGGTGAGCTGCGCGTCCGCCTCGTCGAGGTGGCCGAGCAGCCGGGACACCACCGAGGAGAACGCCACCGCCGACGCCCGTGTCTGGTCGGGCGCCCGCATCGTCTCGTGCAGCAGCCGCCGGCTCTCGGTCAGCTCGCCCATGACGCCGGTCGCGCGGGCCAGCGCGACCCGCAGCGTGGACCGGTAGGCCGCGAGGTCCGTCCGCTCCGGCAACACCCGGAGGGCCGCCCGCAGCAGCCGGGCCGCCGCTTCCGGCGAGGTCTCCAGCATGTCCGTGCCGGCGCCGCCGAGCGTCCGGGCGGCACGCTCGTCACCGTACTGCGCGGACCGCTCGGTGTGGTGGGCCAGCGACGCGACCGGTCCGCCGCGCTGCCGCAGGTAGTCCGCCGCCCTGGCGTGCGCCGTGATCCGCCAGCCCGGCCCGGTGGCCGCGTAGACGGCGGCGCGCGACGACGGGCTCGGGAAGACGAAGTCGGTGCCCACGATCGAGCCGATACCGGCGCGGCACAGCACGTCCAGCCCCGCGGCCGCGGCCGCGGTGGTGACCTGGGCGATGTACGCGACGAGCCCGAGTGGGGCGTGGTCGCCGGCGACCGACGCCGCGTCGGCCAAGCGGCGAACCGTCTCCGGCAGGGCCTCGAACTCCCGCGGCGGCACCGGATCGGCGTCCACGTCCATAGACCGCACGGTATTGACCACCGCGCGCGGCAACGACCGCCGTTCGGCCGGCTTGGGGTGTCCATTGGGGAGTTACCCGATGCTCACCGGCTGATCTTCACGCCATACTCACGGCAACTTTGGGGAGGCAGACGTGGAGCAGCCCAGCATCCGACCGCATCGACCGGACGCCGTCCCGTACCCGCCAAAAGGCCCGGAGCGCCGGCCACGACGCGCGTTCGTCGCGGCGCTGGCCGCCATGGTCGTCACGGCCGCCGGCGTGCTCGCGTTCGCCGGCCAGGCCGGGGCCGACCTGGTCCGGCCGCCCGTCCCGTCTCCCTCACTCAGCCGGCCGCCGGTCATCTCCACCACCCTGCACTTCAACCCGCCGCCGCTCACCTCGGCGATCGCCGGCGACAGCTACATATCCGGCGAGGGAACGGGCGGCAACGTCTACCCCACGAAGCCCAACGGGGAGCAGGACTGGCGGCATCAGTCCGGGTACTCGCAGGCGCACCTGGCCTGGCTCTACCTGTCCGCGAAGCGCTGGCCCCGCGCGCCGTACACGGTCGCCTCGAACCGGGTCGAGAGCGCCTGGGGCGGCGACCGCCTGAGCTTCGTGGCGTCCTCCGGCGCCACCACCGCCCACCTCACCACCAGCCAGATCGACCCGGACACCAACCTGCCGCGCTCCGGGCCGCAGCTGGACGGCATCGACCCGCTCAGCAACCTCGTCTTCTTCGGCTTCGGCGGCAACGACGCCCGTTACGCCGAGCTCTTCGAGGCGGCCATCGGCTGGCTCATCGCGGCGAAGCTGGAACAGCGGCTGCACCCGATCCCCGTCCCCAACATCGACCGCCTTGTGCAGACCGCGGCCGTGGCCCGCAAGGCGCAGCAGCTGCTCGCCCTGATGCCGCAGGTCAAGCTCAACATCGAGAACGCGCTCACCCGCACCTGGCAGCGGGCACCGAACGCCCAGATCGTGGTGATGCTCTATCCGCTGGGGCTCAAACCAAGCGGCAACCCGGACATCCCGTTCATCTTCGGCAGCGCGCTGGACAAGATGTACCCCTTCGGCGCCGCGCTCAACAACGCCATCCGGCAGGCGGTCGCCTCGTTCCAGCAGAGGTACCCGTCCGCGCCGCAGCCGCGCATCTTCGACCCCAACGCCGGCGGCCTCATCGCCGGCCACGAGCTCGGCCAGCCAAGCTCCTACTTCAACGGACTGCACATCAACCTCGACGAACTGTGGAAGCGGCACAAGCTGCACGCCACCCAGGAGAGCTTCCACTACAACCAGTTCGGCACGGTCGCGGTCGGCAAGGCGCTGGCCACCTGGACCGCCCAGCAATTTCCCGCGATGTTTCCGGAAGGGCCCAACTTCACCGGCGTGATCACCGATCCGCACCGGTACGGCCCCAACGACACGCTGGTCAAGACCGACCTGGACAGTTGGCTCGACAGCCACACCGACGAGCTGTGCACCATCGCGCAGGGCGCGCAGACCTGCAACACCGCGGTCGCCGACGCGAACGGCACGCTCACCTACCCGGGCACCGTACCGCCCACCGGCGGCGCGACCGGGACGCCGGGCGGGTACATCACCGACTACATGTTCGGCGCCTACTTCGGACTGGCCCAGGCCAACGCCGGCAACCCGCCGCCGGACAACGGCCCCGCCTTCAGCTACTACATGCAGGACCCGTCCGGCAAGTGGCTCAAGATGGAAACGAACGCGCAGGGCGAGGTCGAATGGACGCCGATGCCTCCCGGCTGGACCCCACCGCCCAACTCCTGCACCCCCGGCGGCAGCGGCGGCGGTCCCCTCGGACCCCTGCCCACCGCGACCCCATGTCCCTTCACACAGGGCGGCTGACCGCCCGAAAGCCACGGCCCGGGTCCGACTCGCTCAACTGATCGCGGATAGACGCAACCCGGCCGCGCCGCCGAGCGTCTAGGGAGGAAGGGACACCGTTCACGGGGGAGGAACGATGGTGCGTGCCCGAAGAATCCTGGTATCGGTGACAACGGTGGTGTGTCTGCTCCTCGGAGCGGCGGGTGTGGCGCTCGGGCAGGCGCCACCGCCGGACTCCGGCGGCGCGGTCCCACCGGGATGGACGATCGTCCACATCGGAGACGGTGTACGGCTGGTGTGGCGGTCGCCGCGGCCAGTGCCGATGGGCGACGCGGCGGTCGAGTTCCGGGTCGGCGACCGGCCGCTCGGACGGCCGATGGCGGAGCGCGACGGGCGCACGTTCCGGCTCGACCTGGATGCCAGCCCCGCCGACCTGACCCGGCTGGAGGCACACGCCGGCGGGCGCCGGCTCGACGCCGCCGCCCCCAAGAGCCAAGCGGGCGCGGCGGCCGCGGTGACGCTGCCGGCGCCGCTCCCCGTCTATCCGGATCCGGGTAAGCCCGGGGCGTACCAGACGGTCACCGGCGAGTACAACCTGGCGGGCGTCAAGCTGCCGGGCTTCCCGGCGGCGGCGGAGATGACCGGCGTCGTGGTCGCGCCGCGCGGTGCGCCGGGTGCCCGGCCGCTCGTGCTGTTTCTGCACGGCCGGCACAGCACCTGCTATCTCGGCAAGGAATCCTCCGGTGACTGGCCGTGCCCCCGGGGCTGGCGCCCCATCCCCAGCTACCGCGGCTACCTCCAGGCACAGCAGCTGCTCGCCTCGCAGGGATACGTGACGGTCTCCATCAGCGCGAACGGGATCAACGGCCAGGACTGGGCGATCGACGACGGCGGCGCGCACGCCCGGTCCTCGCTGGTACGCCACCACCTGGGCCGCTGGGCGAGCTGGGCGGGTGCCGCCCGGTCCGGCGCCCCGGCCGTCGTGCGGCAGTCGCCGCCGGTCGACATGTCGCGGGTGCTCCTGGTCGGCCACTCCCGCGGCGGTGAGGGAGTCAACCGCGCCGTCATCGACAGCCTCAGCCCGCGCTCGACCGCGGGCTACCCGGGGGCGGTGCGCTGGACCATCCGCGGCACCGTCCTCATCGGACCGACTGTCTTCGGGCACAACCCGGCGCCGGACGTGCCGTCGGTGACGTTTCTGCCCGGGTGTGACGGTGACGTCTCCGACCTGCAAGGACAGATCTATGTGGACGGCACGCGCGGGGTGAGCGGCGGCACCGGCCTGCACAGCGCGGTATACATGGTCGGCGCCAACCACAACTTCTACAACACGGAGTGGACGCCGGGGCAGGCCGTGGCGCCCGCATGGGACGACTTCTGGGAAGCGGACGACGACCAGGTCTGCTCGCCGGGCAAGGGGATCCGGCTCACCGCGCGGCAGCAGCAGACCGTCGGCGCGACGTACGTCGCCGCCGCGGCGCGCCTGTTCGTCCACCGCGACGACCGGGTGCGGCCGCTGCTGGACGGCACGCCCGTCCGCGCCGCCTCGGCCGGATCGGCTCGCGTGTACACCCACGCGGTCGGCGGCGTCCGTAGCCCGCTGGTCACGCCGGACGCGTCCACTCGGACGAGCGGCGCGGCCCGGCTCTGCACGCAGGTCGACACCGACCGCGCGGCCGCGTGCCTCGACCCGGGGCGGTCGCAGGGCCAGTCGCCGCACTTCGTGCCGTTCGGCTGGTTCTCGTCCGAGCCCGGCCGGTACTCGGTCGCGCTGACCGGGACGGGGCCGGCTACGATCCGACCCGCCGCCCCGGCCTCGCTGGTCGGCGCGAGCGCGGTCGCCCTGCGGCTGATCCTGCCGCCCAACACCGCCGGCGCCCGGTTCGACGTGGCCGTCACCGACACCGCCGGCCGCCGCGCCGTGCTCGGCCAGGTGCGGGTCGACGGGCTACCGGCCACGCAGCGCACGACGGCCCACTGGGCGCGGGAGGTGCGGGTGCCGATCCCGCGAGGCACCACGGTCGACCTCGGCCAGATCGCCGCCCTGGAGCTGGCGCCGGCGGCCCCGTCCGCACAGGCGTGGCTGGTGGACGCGTGGGGCTGGCGAGCGGGCACACCCGATCCGCGGCCGGTGCGCCTGCCCCGGATCGACATTGGACAGTTCGCTGTGGACGAAGGCGACTCGGGCACGGTCACCTATCAGGTGCCGCTCACCGTCTCCGGCAGCGGCCACGGCGAGGTCCGCCTGCTGATCGTCGACTCGTCCGGCAAGGGCGAGGTGACCGAGCGGCTGGTCACGGTACGGCCCGGCGTCACCCGGATCGACGTGCCGATCCAGGTCACCGGCAACACCACCTTCGACGGAGACCAGCAGATCATCGTGGCGGCGAAGGCGCTTCGCGGCACGGTGATCGGTGACTACGACGGCGGCATATACATCCGGGACGACGACCCCATGCCGTGAGTCACCGCCGCGCCTGACGACGCGGTCAGGAGCGGCCGGGCGTCTCGGCGAGGGTCGTCGCGCCTGTCATGATGGCGACGGCCTCCGACATCGTGTGGGAGGCCGGCGTGACGACGGCGGCGCAGCGGCCCAGGCGCTGGATGTGGATGCGGTCGGCGACCTCGAAGACGTGCGGCATGTTGTGGCTGATCAGGATGACCGGCAGCCCTCGGGACCGGACCTCACGGATCATCTTGAGGACCTGGTTGGACTCTTTGACGCCGAGCGCCGCGGTGGGCTCGTCGAGCACGATCATCTTGCTGCCGAACGCCGCCGCGCGCGCCACCGACACCGCCTGGCGCTGCCCGCCGGAGAGGGTCTCCACGGGCTGGGCCATGTTTTGCAGCGTGCCGATGCCAAGGTCGGCCATGGCCTTGGCGGCATCGCGGCGCATGCCCTTCTTGTCGGTCATCCGCAGCACGCTGCCGAGGAACCCGGGCCGGCGGCGTTCCCGGCCGAGGTACAGGTTGCTGGCGATGTCGAGTGCCGGCGCGACGGCGAGGGTCTGGTACACGGTCTCGATGCCGGCGTCCCGGGCGTCCTGCGGCCGTTTGAAGTGCACCGGCTGCCCGTCGATGAATATCTGGCCGGTGTCCGGGACGAGGGCGCCGGTGAGGCACTTGACGAGCGTCGACTTGCCGGCGCCGTTGTCGCCGATGATGCCGAGGACCTCGCCGGGGTACAGGTCGAGGTCGACGCCGTCGAGCCCGACGACGTGGCCGAAGGTCTTGACCATGCCGCGTGCCGACAGTACGGGGGAGGCGGTCATGCTTTCACCTTCCTGATCCACTGGTCGACGGCCACCGCGAGGATGACCAGCAGTCCGACCGCGAGCACGCGGTACTGGTCGTCCACGCCGGCCAGCGACAGTCCGCTGCGGAAGAAGCCGACGATCAGCGCGCCGAGCAGCGTGCCCAGCACGGCGCCCCGGCCGCCGAAGAGGCTGGTGCCGCCGATGACGACGGCCGTGATGCTCTCCAGGTTGGCGTCGGTGATGGCGTTCGGGCTGGCGGCGCCGGCCCGGCCGATCAGGATCCACGCGGTCAGTCCGTAGATGGCTCCGGCGACCGTGTACACGCTGAGCAGCACGCGATCGACCCGGATGCCGGCCAGCCGCGCCGCTTCCTTGTCGTCGCCGACCGCGTACACGTGCCTGCCCCACGCCGTGTTGGCCAGCGCGAACCCGACCACCACGTAGAGCACGGCGACCAGTACGACGCCGGTGGTGATCCGGAAGTCGCCGATCCGGAAGGACTCACCGGTCCAGCTCAGCAGGTCCGGCATGTCGACCGCCTGCACGCTCTGGCCGCGCGAGTAGAGCAGGCCGATGGCGGTGAAGACGCTCAGCGTGCCGAGGGTGACGATGAACGGCGGCAGTTTGATCCGGGTGACCAGGGCGCCGTTCACCAGGCCGGCCGCGACGCCGAGCAGGACGCCGACGCCGATGGCCAGCACGCCGGGCAGGCCGGCGCCCTCGGCGAGCTTCGCCGTGACCATCATGGACAGGATCGTGATCGCGCCGACGGACAGGTCGATCCCGGCGGTCAGGATGATCAGCGTCTGCCCGACGGCCAGCGCCCCGATCACCGCCACCTGCTGTAGGACGAGCGACAGCGAGTTGGCCGAGGAGAACCGAGGGTTGATCGCCGAGAAGACGATGAACGAGATGACCAGCACCAGGAACGGGCTGATCGCCGGATGCGAGTGCAGCAGGTGCTGGATCCGTTGCGCCGGTGCTCGCCGGCGCAGTGCGAACTGCTCGCTGGCGGTGCTGGCCGGTGTGGTTGTGGTGGACACGCCAACTCCCTTCGGGGGCTCTGCTGGGTCTCGCTCGCGTCGCTCGGTGGCCGCCCGGGGCGGCCGGCCGCGACGCCCGGACGGCGCCGCGGCCGGATGAGCAACGTCAGGCCGTGCCCCAGCAGATCTTCGCGCCCTCGGTGCTGTCGATGCTCTCGACGCCGGTGGCCGGCTTGTCGGTCACCAGCGCGACACCCGTGTCGTAGAAGTCGAGCCCGCTGGTGACGGCGGGCTTGGCTCCGCCGGTCGCGATCTGCTTGATCGCCTTGACGCCGAGCTCGGCCATCTTCACCGGGTACTGCTGTGACGTGGCGTTGATCAGGCCGCTCTTGACCTGCTGCACGCCCTGGCAACCGCCGTCCACGGAGACGACGAGCACGTCCTTGGTACCGGCGGCCTGCATGGCCTTCTGCGCGCCGACCGCGGCCGGCTCGTTGATGGTGTAGACGACGTTGATGTTCGGGTTCTTGGCCAGGCAGCGCTCCATGGCGGTGCGCCCGCCGTCCTCGGCGCCCTCGGTCGGCTCGTTGCAGACGATCGTGTAGGTCCCGCCGGAGTAGCTGCCGGTCGGCGCCTCGTCGCCGTTCTTGGCCTTGTCGCCGGTGTCGATGCCCATGCCGGTGAGGAAGCCCTGGTCGCGGTTGTAGTCGACCGAGACGATCTTGTCGTTGAACAGGTCGAGCAGTGCGATCGTCGCGGGCTTGCCGGCGAGCTGGGCCGCCGTCCACTTGCCGATCAGCTCACCGGCCTTGAAGTTGTCGGTAGCGAACGTGATGTCCACTGTGTCCGCCGGGTCGGGCGGCGTGTCCAGAGCGATGACGTACAGCCCGGCCTCCCGCGCCTTCTTGATCGCGGGATTGACGCCGGGGCCGTTCGGCGTGATCAGGATGCCCTCGTCGCCGCGGGCGATCGCGTCCTCGATCGCCTGCACCTGGCCGGCCTCGTCACCGTCCTCCTTGCCGGCGGCGACGGTGAGCTTGACGCCATCGGCCTCGGCGGCCTTCTTGGCGCCGTCCTGCATGGTGACGAAGAACGGGTTCGTGGAGTTTTTGGTGATCAGCGAGACCGCCACACCGTCGTCGCCCGCGTCGTCGCCGCCGCATGCGGTGGCCAGCAGGCTCAGGGCGGCTACGGCGGCGAACAGACGCGCGGCCCGACGGCCGGTGCGCTTTCTCATGTCCGCTCCTTCATTCGGGGGTGAGCCGTCGCCGAACCCAGCCAAACCAGCTCGACAACGATGTCGAGGAGGTTAACCCTCGCGCTGTGCTGTGTGTCAATAGGTTACTTGACATCGTTGTCGAATGGGTTCACGCTTCGGCGGGGCGACGCCTCGCCCGCATGGGATGCGAAACTGTCCGGTGAAGGGGGACGGAAATGACGCAGGAGACACCCGCGGAGCCCTCGCCCGCCCCCTCCGAGATGTCCGTGCCCAAGGGCCGCCCGACGCTGCGTGACGTGGCGCTGCTGGCCGGTGTCAGCACCAAGACCGCGTCCCGGGTCGTCAACGGCGAGGGCGGCGTGACCGCCGCGAAGGTCGCGGCCGTCCAGCAGGCGGTGGCCAAGCTCGACTATCGGCCCAACTTCACGGCGAGCAGCCTGCGCCGCGCCAACGGCCGCACCGCCGCGATCGCCGCCGTGCTGGAGGACGTCTCCAACCCGTTCTCGTCGGCTCTGCACCGCGCGCTCGAAGACGTGGCACACGGCCGCGACGTCATGATCTTCGCGGGCAGCGTCGACGAGGATCCCCAGCGGGAGCGGTCGCTGATCCACGCGTTCACCACGCGGCAGGCCGACGCCCTGGTCGTCGTGCCCGCCAGCGACAGCCAGCGCTACCTCGCCAGCGAGGTCAACGCCGGCACCCCGATCGTCTTCGTCGACCGCCCGCCGGTCGGCATCGACGTCGACGCGGTCCTGGTCGACAACCACGCGGGCGCCGCCGAGGCGGTCCGCCACCTGGTCGCCCACGGCCACCGCGACATCGGATTCCTCGGCGACCTGACGTCGATCGCCACCGCGCGGCAACGCCTGCTGGGCTACAAAGAATCCCTCAGCGACCACGGCATCCGGCCCGCACCGGAGCACATCGTGCTCGACCTGCACACCGAGGAGGCCGCCCAGCGGGCCACGCACGACCTGCTCACCGGCGAGTCCCCGCCGACCGCGCTCTTCACCGCGCAAAACCTCGTCACCATCGGCGCGGTGCGCGCGCTGCGCCAGCTCGACCTGCACCACCGGGTGGCGCTCGTCGGCTACGACGACTTCCCCCTCGCAGACCTGCTCCAGCCGCCGGTCACCGTGGTCGCGCAAGATCCCGCGGCGATGGGACGGCTCGCCGCGTCACTCATCTTCCGCCGCCTCGACGGCGAGCGCTGGGAGCCGACCGTCCACTTCGTACCGACCCGGCTCGTCCCGCGCGGCTCGGGTGAGATCCTCGGCCCCCATGCGGCCAAGCCGTAGGACGGCGTCGCCTTCGCGCGTGGGGTGGTTGTCGGTTCGCGACGGAGTCAAGGCAGGATTGGCGGCATGACTGGTGACGCGCCCATCGTGCCCAAGCCGCTGGAGCCCCTGGACGAGGATTGGCAGCGCGGGCTTGCCATCGTGGCCCACCCCGACGACCTGGAGTTCGGCGCGGCGGCGGCCATCGCCCGCTGGACGAGGCAGGGCAAGCAGATCGCCTACGCGCTGCTCACCAGCGGCGAGGCCGGCATCGACGGCATGGACCCGGCGGAGGCCGGCCCGGCACGCGAGGCGGAGCAGCGCGCGTCCGCCGAGATCGTCGGCGTGACCCAGGTGGACTTCCTCGGGCTGCCCGACGGCGTCCTGGAGTACGGCGTCGCGTTGCGCCGCGACCTGTGCCGGGTGATCCGCACGTACAAACCGGACATCGTGATCACCAACAACTTCCGGGACAGCTGGGACGAGGCCGGCGACGCGCTGAACATGTCCGACCACATCGTCACCGGCCGGGCCGTGCTCGACGCCGCCCGCGACGCCGGCAACCGGTGGGTCTTCCGCGAGCAGATCGACGAGGGCCTGGAGAAGTGGGGCGGCGTCCGGCAGGTCTGGGCCGCCGCCTCACCGCTGTCGAAGCACGCGGTCGACACCACCGACACGTTCGACCTGGGCGTCCAGTCGCTCAAGGCGCATGACGCCTACCTGCGCGGCCTGGGCTCCGGCGGCTTCGACCCCGAGGAGTTCCTGGAAGGCTTCTCCCGGCAGACCGGCAACCGCCTCGGCGTCAAGTACGCGGCTGCCTTCGAGGTGTTCAAGCTCAGCCTTTTCTGAGGCCCATCGCGTCCGGTATGCGACGTTCAGACCCGCTCAGTCGACCCGGTGCAGCGGGCCCCACTCGGGAGAGTGCTGCGCTTGCACGGCCTCCTCGCACTGGCGAAGCGCCCGCTCCGACACCCACGCGATCGGGCGGCGGCAGCGCACCAGCGGCTCGTTGTCCGGCCCCCGACCACGCTCATCTCCGGCCAGGACCCACGGGCGTACGCCGGGACCGCGGAGGTCACGCAGGTGGCGGTAGTCGTAGAGGCGGCGGGCCACCCACAGCCGAATCGGGCGGTCCTCCCACCATTGCTCGACATCGAGGGGGTTGGCGGAGAGGCCCGGCAATGTCACGCCGGTGAGCGAGTCGCGGCTGGACTGGTCACCGCCGCCATCGCCGCTCAGGTCGGCGTCCGGCCCCTCTGACCACCGGACGTAAAGGTGCTCCCGACCGCGTACCTGCTCGACCAGATCGGCCAGCTCGTCAAGGTCGTGAATGGTCGGCAGCTCCATACGGGGTAAATGCCCGCCTTCGGGCCATCAAATCGTGTTTACCGTCGCCGCGCGGGTGGACGACAGGCCGGCGGGTCGGGGTGCCGGTAGGCGGCCCGGCGGGTCGTAGAGTGTGCCCATGCGGGTTGATCAGGCTGCCGCCGTCCACCATCCAGCTCGACTCCCCGCCGCGCGGGGCTGCCGGTCGTGAAGGGACGGTCCGAGGCCGAGCCGGCGCCGTTGCAGGTCCTCGTCGTCGAGGACGACGCGGGTGACTTCGCGCTGGTGGAGACCGCGTTCGCCGACCATCTGGTCCAGACCGTCCTGCATCACGCGGTAAACGGCGCCGAGGCGTTGGAGTTCCTGCGCCGGGAAGGCGGCTACGCCGAGGCGCCGCGTCCGGATCTGATCCTGCTCGACCTCAACATGCCCGGTGTCGACGGCCGACAGGTTCTCACGCGGATCAAGGCCGACCCGGATCTGAAGGCGATCCCGGTGGTCGTGTTCACCACCTCGGCGACCCCCGACGACGTCGCCGACAGCTACATCGGGCACGCCAACGCCTACGTCACCAAGCCCATCGATCTGATCGACTTCGAACGGGTGGTGGCCGAGATCCGCAACTTCTACGGCAACACCGTCACGCTGCCCCAGCGGATCTCCGACTCGACCCGGCACGACGGTGGCACCGGCGGCCCGGCGGCACCCGCGCCCGCCGACCCCGCTAGCTGAACCCGCCCCGCTCGACCGGGTCAGGCCAGGTCGTCCTCGTCCTTGAGGCGCCTGGTGTCGCGCAGTTCCACGTACGGCTCGCGGTCGGCGGGGTGGCCGGCGGCGATCGCGCGGGCACGGTGCAGCTCGGCGTCGAACTCCGCGCCCAGCAGGACGGCGATGTTGGATATCCAGAGCCAGACGAAGAAGATGATGACGCCGCCGAGCACACCGTAGGTCTTGTTGTACGAGGCGAAGTTGGCGACGTAGAGCGCGAAGCCGGCGGAGGCGACCAGCCACAGCAGCACCGCCAGCAGACCGCCCGGACTGATCCACCGGAAGCCGCCCTGCCGAGCGTTGGGTGAGGCCCAGTAGAGCAGGGCGAACATCTGGCTGACGATCACCACCAGGATCGGCCACTTGACGATGCCCCAGGCGGTGACCAGCACGGACCCCACGTTGAACGCGTCGCCGACACGCTGCGCCAGGTCGCCGGTCAGGACGACCATGATGGCGCTGACCGCCAGCAGAGCGCCGACCACGACCGTGACGCCGAGCCGGATCGGCACGGTCTTCCAGAACGGTCGGCCCTCGGGTACGTCGTAGATCGCGTTGGCGGCGCGCATGAACGCCGCGATGTACCCGGATGCCGACCAGAGGGCGCCGGCGGCACCCACGATGGCCAGCAGTCCCGCGGCGCCCTGAGCCTCGGTGAGGCTCTGCGCTCCGTCGGCGAGGATGTCGCCCACCGGTCCCGGAGCGATGGTGCCCATGTTGTCGATCAGTGGCTGGAGGGCAGGGGTGCCGACCAGGCCGAGGATCGAGACGAGCAGGAGCAGCCCGGGAAAGATCGACAGCACGGCGTAGTAGGTCAGCGCCGCCGCCCAGTCGGTCAGCTTGTCCTCACCGAACTCCCGCACGGTCCGCCTCAGCACGCCCCACCAGGATCGGCCGGTCAGCTTGCTCGGCCGGTCCGGTACCCGTCGCGTGCGTACCGCTGGTTCACCTGACTCGTCGCTCATCGCGGTGCCTTTCCTCGCCCGTTCGACGGTGCCGAGCGCACGATGCGATCGACGTGGAGATCGGACACCACCGGTCACCGCTCGCAACGGGTGACGCCAGTGATGCCCGGGGCGGTTCGCCTCAAACAGGCCGTCCACCTCCGCCCTGGCCGCGGCGCTACCGTTGAGCCCGCGTCGAGGACGGGCGAGTGTGGCGGAGATGGTGGCATGAAGATCGGTGAGCTGTCGCGCCGGACCGGCGTCAGCGTCCGCGCGCTGCGGCACTACGAGGCCGAGGGGCTGATCCGACCGGCCCGGAGCGCCAACGGCTACCGTGCCTTCGACGAGGGCGCGGTCCAGGCCGTCGACCAGATCCGTGGGCTGATCGAGAGCGGCTTGCCGACCCGGATCATCCGCGAGATCCTGCCCTACCTCGACGGCCCCGCGGCGCTGATGCCCGAGGTGCCGTGCGCGTACATGCTCGGCGAAGTGGCCCGGCAGCGAGACCTGCTCGACCGCCGCATCCAGGCGCTGACGGGAAACCGCGACGCGCTCGAGGCCTACCTGCGCGCGGCCCGGTCGGCGGCTGAGACGGCGGACACCGCGGCTTGACCCTCCCGTAGGCGTGAGGGTTCTAGCGTCCGGGCATGGAGATCCCCACCAGCATGCGGGCGCTGGAGCAGCCCACCTGGAACGGCCCCGCGGACATGCGCCTGGTGACCGGCGCGCCCGTCCCGTCTCCGGGCCGGCACGACGTGCTGATCCGGGTCGGCGCCGCCGGCGTCAACTTCGCCGACGTCATGCGCGCCCGCGGCGCCTACCACGACGGACCACGGCCGCCGTACATCGCCGGCTTCGAGGCCGCCGGCGAGATCGTCGCCGTGGGCCAGGCGGTCACCGGCCACGCGGTCGGTGACCACGTCATCGGCACCGGATACGGAGCGTTCGCCGACTACATGGTGCTGCCCGCCGCCGGTCTGGCGCCGGTGCCACCCGGCTGGGCCGACGAACAGGCGCTCGGCATGGTGCTCAACTGGGCGACCGCGCTGGCCGCGCTCCGCCCGCTCGGCCGCCTGACCGCCGGCGAGACCGTGCTGGTACACGCCGCGGCGGGCGGGGTCGGGCAGGCGGCCGTACGCCTGGGCAAGCACTACGGCGCCACGGTCATCGGCACCGCCTCGGCGGGCAAGCACGACGCGGTACGCGCGCTCGGCGCCGACCACACTGTCGACCACCGCACGGCCGACCTCGCCGCCGAGGTGCTCGACCTGACCGGCGGCCGAGGAGCCGACCTGGTGCTGGAGTCGGTCGGTGGCGCCGTGTTTCGGTCGAGCCTGACCGCCGCCCGGCGGGTGACCGGCCGGATCGTCGTGTACGGCATGGCCGGCGGCGAGGCGACCGTCACCAACCGCGAGCTCAACTTCGTCTACCCCGTCCAGCTGACCGGTCTTCACATCGGCAGCCTCGCCACGCACGCGCCGGCACTCTTCGCGCGGCTGGTGGCCGAGCTGGCCGCGCTGCGCGTCGCCGGCGTCTACCCGCCCGGCCAGCCCACCGTCTACGCCCTGCCCGACGGGCCGCGGGCCCTCACCGCGCTGGCCGCGGGCACCACGGTGGGCAAGCTCGCCCTGCGCCCCTGAGCGCGGGGAGGCCGTCACGACACCTGGACGAGCTGCCACTGCTGTTCGGCGGCGTCGCGTACGTGTCGCCGCCGCTGACCACCGTCCGCCAACCGTTCGACGCCGTCGCGCGGGAGGGCCTGATGCTCCTCGTCCAGGCCATCGAGAAACCCCAACGCCGACCCACCGCCGGCGACCGACCCACCGGTCGAGCTGGTCGTCCGCGCGTCCACCGCGCCGCAACCCCGCGACGATCCGCCTAACGCGCTTTGCGAGTCGAGGTCGCCGCCCGTCGTGGCGTCACTTCGAGGCAGATTTTCCCACGTCCGCGTCAGTGGCGGACCGTATGCTCCCGCGGGCACCGCTCCCGGCCGGCGGCTCGCCAGGGCGAGCCGAATTCCCCGGCCGTCCACTGCCAGGTCCGCGCGACAAGCCCTCCGGGTATGTTCGCGGACAGCCGCGTGCGCCTACCTGCGACATCCTGACGCGGCGTTACCAGCGCCGGGGGTCGGGCTTTGAGATCTAGGAGACTTAGGGCTGCTATGGCGCCCTAACTCTCCAAGATCTGGCATCGGACGCGGTTCACGGCCCTGTGGCGGTTACTCGCGGTGATGGCGCCTCTGTCGGGTCTGGTGCCCGTCGCCCTCGGCAATGGACATCGTGGACAAAGGAACCGTGCGTCCCTGGGTGAGCGTGGCCAGCGGCGGACGGGTGAGGCGCCGCCCACATGCTGCGCCGCATCCCCAACCAGTGAGAAGGTGGGCCCCGGCCGGAGCCCGAGGCCCCGCCGGAGGCGCACCAACCGCAACCACAAACAAACCCGGAAGGAGCGGAGAAGCGATTCAAATCCGAAAGTCGAGGGGCCAATGGATACCAAGATCTGGGGGCGGGCATGGTCTTGCCCGTGGGCTTGGACTGCGGGGCTGGCAGTGGACGGCCGGGGGTTTCGGCGAGCGCTGCGAGCCGCCGGCCGGGAGCGGTGCCCGCGGGAGCATACGGTCTACAGCTGACGCGGGCGTGGGCAAATCTGTCTTGAGAAGGTCACGAAGGACAGGCGCCCCGACCCCGGAAACGTCTCTAGTGGAACTCGTAGGCGCCGCGGTCGGGGGCGGCTACGCCGTCTCCGTTGCCGTCCTGGGGGATGGCGACGCCGTCGAGGTCGGTCGGGTAGCTGGCGTCGGTGGCGGTGTCGACCATCGGGCTGCCGGCGGTGGGACGCAGGTCTCCGGCGGCCGCGTCGCGAAACAGTGGGTCGGCCCATGTGTCGTCCGCGGCGGGGACACCGTCGAATGTGGCGCCGTGGTAGATGTTGTTGCCGCCGGCGTAGGCGCCGTCGGTGTATCCGGAGCGGTATCCCGCCACCAGTACGTTGTCGCGGGCCTCGAGGATCGTGGCGTCGCAACCGCCGTAGCAGGCCAGGCCGTAGCTCTGCGTGCCGGTCAGGTAGACCGTGTTGTGGCGGAACACCGTGCCGGTGACCGGGCCGAACGGATCCCTCGAGCCGCGCGTGACAAGGCCCGCCGCGATGTCCAGAGTGGAGCGTACGACGTTGTAGGCGTAGACGTTGCCGTGCGAGCCGGCGCTGCCGAGCTCGGCGAAAGCGACGTTGTCGACGGCGATGTTGTGGTGGATGACGTTTTCCCGGCCGCCGTACACCTCGACCGCGCCACCGTCGCGGCCGTAGTCGTGGGAGAACGCGTCGCTGCCGGAGATCCGGTTTCCGGCGACCTCGGTCCGCAGCCCGTGGAGCAGGATGCCGAAGGCGCCGTAGTCGTCGTCCCCGCCGGGCGTGTTCACGACCATGCGGTTGTTGTCGACGATGTCGTTGTCCAGGATGCGGGCGTCGGCGGAGCCCTGGTCGACCTCGATGCCCGTGGTGTTGTTGCTGACGATGTTGTGGCTCACCACCACCGCGTCGCCCCGGATCAGCACGCCGCCCGACCCGGCGCAGTTGTGGATGTCGAGGTAGGTCATCGTCACGTAGGACCCGTCGAGGGTGACGCAGTGGCCGCCGGTGCCCACGGACTCGATGACCGGGGTGTTTCCGGTGGCGCCGTACGCGCTGACGACGATCGGAGCATCCGGGGTGCCGCTGGCGCTGACCACGAGCTGGTCCGGAAAGCGGCTTCCGCGGGCGAGCAGGAGCTGGTCGCCAGGGGTGAGGCCGGCGGCGCTCGCTCGGGACAGCGTGCGCCACGCCCGGTCCGGAGACGCGCCGTCGCGGGCGTCGTCGCCGTTGACACTGTCCACGTAGTACATGGTGGCGGCCGCGGCCGCCGGTCGGGCGCCGGCGACGGCCCCGGCCGGCGCGAGCACGAGAGTAGCGGTGATCAGTGTGGCCAGCCGGTGGTCGTGGCTCAGCATGGTTCTCCCCTGGACGTGAGGCCCGCACCGTCCTGCGGCATTCACCGCTGCCTATACCCTGCCGGATGTAGCGGCACACGCACGAACCGCGGGACGGTCAGCCGGTCGGCTGTTCCAGCTTTCGCAGGACCTGCTCGGTGGCCTGGCGGAGCACGCGGCGCCCGCCGAGTACGAGCAGGACCGCTATCAGCCTTCCCTTCAGGCTCGCCGGCCGGCGGTCGACGGTGACGTGGATGTGGCTGCCGGTGCCGTCCGGCGTCACCCGGTACAGCCAGGAGCTGCCGGGACGCCACGTATTCGACTCGGTGGTCTCCACCCGTACCGTGCCCGGGGTGGACCAGTCGTAGCGGTTGCGCTCCCACACGCCGCCGGCCAGCGACGAGCCCTCGGTGACGTCGGCCGAGTCCGCGGCGACCTCGTGGACCTTGAGGTGCTGGGCGTCGATGTTCGGCCAGACGTCGGCGCGGGCAGCGGAGAAGTCGGTCAGCGCACCGATGAACCGCTCGGGCGAAACCCCACTTTTGATGTCGAACTCGACTCGCGGCATCGCAGGCCTCCATCTGCGTCAGGCCCCTCTGTGGTTTGGGGGCCCCGACACGTCAGCTTCTCACCAGTGGCCGATCCGTGGATGGCCGTCGCGCGAACCTGGTGCAACCGTGCCGCCGCACCGGTCGTGTCTGATGTACATGCGGGAGGGCAGATGCGCGACGCGGACGGCTTCGACGAGTTCTACCGGGCGACATCGGCCCGGATGCTGCGCTACGGGTTTGCCCTGACCGGCGACCTGCCCGAAGCGCAGGATCTGGTGCAGGAGGCGTACGTGCGCGCCTGGCAACGGTGGCGCCGGCTGGCCGGGTACGACCACGTCGAGGGGTGGGTGCGGCTGGTGCTGACCCGGCTCGCCACCGACAGTTGGCGGCGCCTGCGCAACAGGCGGTTGGCCGCGCGCCGCGCCGGTCCACCGGGCGACATCCCTCCACCGAGCGAAGACACCGTGTTGCTCGTCGCCGCGATGCGCCGGTTGCCCACCGCCCAGCGCCGGGCCGTCGCGCTGCACTACCTGTGTGACATGTCGGTGGCCGAGATCGCCGTCGAGACCGGATCTTCTCCCGGAACGGTCAAGTCCTGGCTGTCCCGCGGGCGGGCGGGGCTGGCCGCCGTACTCGACGACCTGATGCGGGAGGCGAACGATGTCGCCTGACCTGGACCGGATGTTCTCCGCGCTGCGGGCGGACGTGGACCGCGCGGGCCTGTCCGCGCCGGATGGGCTGCGCGAGCGTGTCGACAGGCGCACCCGGCGGCGCGCCATCGCGGGCCTGGTCGCGATCGCGGTGCTTGTCGGCGGCGTGTCGATCGGCGCACGGGAGCTGCTCGCCGGCCCGGTCGCGCCGGCGCCACAGCCCGGTGAAACCGCCACGCCGACGCCGGCGCCGTCACCCCCGGCCGCGCCGGTTTCCGAGGAGCCCTATCCCGTCGGCTCGCCGCTGTCGATGCCGGCCGGCTGTGACGAGATCCTGGTGTTCCCGTACGACGGACCGGCGCCCGCCGGCCAGGCGTTGCCCGCCTCGGTGATGCTGCGCGCGAGCGACTGGGGCAGGTGCTACGCGATGGTCGGCGACCACGCCGGCTACCCGGCCTGGGAGCGGGGCAAGCTGCCCAGGCCGCAGCCGGACCTGTGCCTCGACGAAGAGCCGTACCGCGCGGACTCGGACCGGGTCGCCGGCCGCTTCCGGCGGTTCGCGGGCGGCCCGGAGGTGTTCGGCTACGAGTCCGTCACCCGCTACCGGGCCGGCGGCGCCGGGGCGTTCCTGGACGAGGTGCGGGACCGGGTCGCCCGGTGTGCCACGTTCTCACCCGATCAGAGCGGGGATGTGACGTGGCGGGCGCAGATCGCCGAGCGCGACTTCACCGGCGACGAGAGCCTGCTCGTCTACGTCGGAGTCGGCACCGCCGCCGAGCCGAGCTACCCCGGTTGGTGGGTGGGTGTCGCCCGGGTCGGCGACCTCGTGGTCGTCGTCGAACCCGGGTCCGACCTGGGCGGGAGCCGCGCCTTCGCGAAGACCATGACCCGCAAGGCCGTGCAGCGGGCGGGCTAGCCGAAGATTCGCTGAGGATGACGAACGTCATGGGTGCACACGTGTGCCCGCGCACTTCCGCAGCGGGAGCCGAGGTCGCAGACTGATGACCACCGATTGAACGGATCACCAGACAAAGATCGCTGCGGGCAGTCCAGATGCCCGCAGCGCTCATCCGATGGTACCCCGAGTATCAGAGGTCACGCATGCCTCCGGTCGAACAAGGGAGAGTCGCCATGTCCGACGCGCCGACCGTAACCTCCCCGCCGCACACCGACACCCGGTCCGAGGACAGGGCGCGCGCGCAGCGACTTGTCGCCGCCTGGCTCGCCGGCACCGCCACCCCGCCCGAGGACCACCTGCGGATCGAGCCGCTGCGGGGTGACGCCGGCAGCGAGCTGTGCTTCTGCGCCGGCACGTTCTGCTGGCCGCCCCTCCCGCCCCGCACCCACCGGGAGTAGTCCGTGGCCGCCCCACCTGCCGCACCGGCCCTGGAGCCCGCGGCACGATCCTTCCTGCGCGGAAAACATCCACGGGACGCCGATCGGCTGCCGGCCGAGGCGCCGGTCCTGCACACGGTGGACGGCTGGGTGATCTCCGGCCACCCGGAGATCTGCCGCCTCGCCGGTGACCGCCGGCTCGTCATCGATCCCCGCGCTGGCGACCCGCCGGTGCCGTTGACCCAGTCCGAGCGGTTGGAGGGTGTCTTCGGACGGATGCTCAACTTCCGCGACGGGGCCGACCACGCCCGGCTGCGGCGCCTGGTGACCGTCGCGTTCAGCGCCCGCCGGGCCAACGCCGTAGCGCACACGGTCGCGACGGTGGCGGCCGAGCTTGCCGACGCCGCCGTGGCGCGCGGCGAGTTCGACGCGGTCGCCGACGTCGGCGTCCCGTTGCCCGTGCACACCACGTGCGCCCTGCTAGACATCCCGTCCTCGGACCGGCCGCGGGTTGCCGGCTGGGCGACGGTGATGAGCGCCCAGCTGTTCACGTTCGGGCAGCCGCCGGGCGCGGTCGAAGCGGTGGAGCGCCAGCTCGACGAGCTGGTCGCCTACATCGACGACCTGGCCCGCAGGCGCCGCGACGGGGACCTCGTCGCGGACCTGCGGGCGGCGCTCGACCACGACGAGTTCGTGGCGTTCGTCGTGCTGCTGTTCATGAACGGCCTGGAGACGGTCACCGCCGGCATCGCCCGCGCGATCGGCGCCCTGGCCTGGCAACCCGCTCTCGCCGACGGGATCCGGCGCGAACCGGGAACGGCCGGCGATGTCTTCGCCGAGCTGATGCGGCTGCACAGCCCGGTCCGGCTGGGCGCGCGCCGGACGGTGGAGGCCATCGACGCGATCCCGGCAGGGGCACCGGTGTTCTTCGCCTGGTCGCTGGCGAACCGGGACCCGCGGGTCTTCACCGATCCGGACACGTTCCGCCCCGGACGCCCGGGGCGGAGCCTCGCGTTCGGCGCCGGTCCGCACCACTGCCTCGGCGCGGCGCTGGCGGGGCAACAGGGCGCGGCGGTCCTGCGGGCGTTCGTGACCCGGGCCCGGCTCACCAGCCGCACCGACGAGGCCGGCACACCCCGGCTGCCCGGTGCGGCCATTGCGGGATTCTCGGCACTGCGCGTCGTCGCGGAGCCACTGATGGCGGGAGTGACCCGATGACGCGAAACGTGGCGGAGCTCGACGAGGTCGTCCACCTGACGACCCGTCGAGTGTGGACGATGCTCGTGGCGGTGCTGGTCCTGTTCGGCGCGCTGGCCACGTGGGGACTGCTGGCCCGCGTGGAGTCCACTGTGGCGCTCGACGGCGTGCTCGTCGCCGGTGCCGGCCCGACGCTCGTGACCGCCCCGGCCGCGGCGACGGTGGTGTCGTCGCCCCAGGCCGGTTCGGCGGTCCGGGCCGGCGCCGACCTGATCGTCCTCGACGTCGACGGCGAGCGCCGCGCGATCACCAGCCCGGTCGCCGGTGCGGTGTCGTCCGTCGCGGTGCGGCCGGGCAACGCGGTATCCGGCGGTGACGTCCTCGCGACCGTCGAACCCGCCGGCGCGCGCCTCGGCGCGCTGCTTCTCCTGGACGCCGGGCAGCCGGCCGTACCCGCCGGCACGAAGGTGCGGGGCAGCGGACTGACCGGCCGGGTCACCGGCGTCGAACCGTACCCGGTGCGCGCCGACGACCTCGCCGCCCGGTTCGGCCAGCGGTCCCTGACCGGCGACGGGCAGCGGCTGGTCCGTGCCGTACACGTCGACCTCGGTGTGCCGGCCCGCGCCGGCGCGACGTTGACGCCGGTACGCCTCGACCTGGTGCTGGGCGAGCGGCGCCCGGCCGACCTGCTGTGGCACGGGGGTGCGTGATGGTCATCGCGGAACGGGCAAAGCCGGCGGTCGAGCCCCCGGCGGCGAAAAGCGAGCCGAAACCGCCGCGCCAGAAGGCCCGCCGCACCGTCGAGGCGCCGCAGATGGAGGACGCCGACTGCGGCGCGGCGTGCCTGAGCATCATCCTGACCCGGCACGGGCGCCGCGCGCCGCTGCCCGAGCTGCGCGAGCTGTGCGGCGCCGGACGCAACGGCACCACCGCGGTCGGGTTCGGCCGGGCCGCCGCCGCGTTCGGGTTGCAGGTGAAGGGACGCAACGTCGTACCGTCCGATCTGGACAGTGTGGCGCGGGTGCCGGTCCCGTCCGTGGTGCTCCTCGACGGGCGGCACTACGCGGTGCTGGAGGGCGTGCGCGGCAACCGGGTCTGGATCAACGACCCGGCCGTGGGCCGGATCCGGTTGACCGCCGAGGAGTTCGCCGCGCGGTCCAGCGGGCTCGTGCTGGTGGCCACGCGGACACCGGACTTTCGGCCGGGCGGGCCGCGGCTGCCGTTCGTGCGGGCCGTGGTCGCCAGGGTGCGGCCGTACCTGCCGATCGTCGCGGTGGCCGCGCTGCTCGGCGCGCTCGCCGCGGTGCCCACCGTGCTCGCGGCGCTCAGCATGCGGGCGTTGCTCAACCGCGTGCTCATGATGGGCGACCAGGCGTGGCGCCCGGCGCTGCTGGCGATCCTCGTCGTCGGGGCGGTGCTGGCCGGCGTGACCGGCTGGGCGCAGCAACGGGTCCTGTCCCGCGCGCTGTCGGTGATGGCCACCCGCTTCAGCAGCTCGTACCTGACGGCGTTGCTGCGCCTGCCCGGCGAGTTCTTCCACCGGCGGCAGCTGTCGGGCCTGGTCAAACGGGCGCAGATGAACGACGGGCTGGCGATCATGCTGTCGGATCGGCTCGCGGTGCCGGTGACCGCGAGCGTGACGATCCTCGGGTACGCGTGCCTGCTCGGCGTGCTGGCGCCGGCGCTGCTGGCCGTGATGGCGGTCGCGGCGACCGCGCAGCTGCTGCTGCTCCGCGCGGTGGTGCGGGTCGCCGGCCCACACCAGCAACGGCTGCTGTTCGAACAGGTGCGCCGCGACGCCACCGCACACAGTGGACTGACGATGATCGAGGCGATCAAGGCCGACGGAGCCGAGCAGTGGCTGTTCGGCTCGTGGGTGCGGTCGGCGACCCGCGCCCTGCGGACCGGCAACGCGCTCGGCTCGGCCACGCTGAGCCTGCTGGCGGTCAGCTCGGCGGTGGCACCGGCGGCGCTCGCGGCGTTCGTCATCGTCGGCGCGCACCAGGTCGCGTCCGGCGAGCTGGCCCTCGGCACGCTGCTCACCGCGCAGCTCGTCGCCGGCGGGCTGCTCAGCCCGCTGGGCGTGCTCGTGGGGCTCGGCTCCGAGGTCCAGGTCACCCGCGTCCAGATGTCGATCATCGACGACGCCCTCCAGGCCAAGCCGCACCCGGCGCGCGCCCACGTCCTCGACCGCGCACCGGTCCCGCCGGCCGACCCGACGCGGCTCTCCGGCGCCATCGAGTTCGACGACGTAACCTTCGGCTACGACCGGTACGGGAAGCCGCTGCTGCGAAACCTGTCGTTCGCGGCGAAGCCGGGGGAGTGGGTCGCGCTCGTCGGCGCGACCGGCAGCGGCAAGTCGACGATCGCCCGGCTCGCCGTCGGCGCGGTCGACCCCTGGACCGGGCGGATCCTGCTGGACGGCCAACCGCGCGACACCTACACCCGCGAGCGGCTCGCCACGTCGATCGGGTACGTCGAGCAGACACTGCGCCTGTTCGAGGGCAGCCTGCGCGACAACCTGACGCTCTGGGACGACACCGTGCCCGAGCAGCGGCTGCGGGCCGCCCTGCTCGACGCGAGCCTCGACCGGCTCGTCGACCAGCGCGGCGGCCTCGACGGCGGCCAGGTCACCGAGCACGCCCGCAACCTGTCCGGCGGTGAGCAGCAACGGATGGAGCTGGCCCGCGCACTGGCCGGCGACCCACCGCTGCTGGTGCTCGACGAGGCCACCAGCGCGCTCGACAGCTCCACCGAGCACGCGGTACTGGAGGCGTTGCGCCGCCGTGGCGTCACCTGCCTGTTCATCGCACACCGGATCTCCACCGTGCGCGACGCGGACCTGATCCTGGTGCTGGACAAGGGAACGGTCGCCCAGCGCGGCAGCCACGAGGAGCTCATCGCGACGCCGGGCCTATACCGGCGGCTGGCGACCGGGGGTGCGGCATGACCGCCGTCGACAGTGCCTGGCGGACGCTGGCGCGCGCCGCGGCCGAGCGCCGTGACGCACCGGTACCGACCGCGGTGGCGGCCCTGGCGGAACACTTCGGGATCCCGGCGCCGACCGAGCCGACGCTGAGCCGTGCGCTGCGCGCGGCCGGCGTGCACTGGGTCGAGGTGCGGCTCGCCGACGGCTGGCACCGCACCGGCGTCGCGCCGCTGGTCGCCTTCCGCGACGGTGTTCCGGAGACGCTGCTGCCCGGTCCGCGCGGCTACCGGCACGCCGGTGGCGCCCGGGTCACCGACGGCGAGGCGGCCGGCTTCGACGAGGTCGCCTGGCAGGTGTACCCGCCGCTGGCCGAACGCGACCGCACGGCGCGCGGCCTGCTGCGGTTCGCCGCCCGCGGCGCCGGCCCGGACATCCGGTTCCTGCTGCTGGCCGGGCTGCTCGCCGCGACGCTCGCCGGCGCGATGCCGCTGCTGTCCGGATGGCTGCTGACCCGGACCGTGGGTGGCGCCGCCGGCAACGGGCTGGTCTGGTGGACCGCGGCCTTGCTGGCCGGGTTGGTGATCGGCAACGTGTTGCTGCTGTCGGTCCGCAACGCCGCGCTGGTGCGGCTACAGGGCCGGCTCCAACTGCGGCTGGAGCCGGCTGTGTGGGGGCACCTGCTCGGGCGCGACGTCCGGTTCCTGGAGGAGCTCGGCACGGCCGGCCTGACCCAGCGCGCGAACGCCGTCTCGGAGCTGCGCCGGTCGTTGAGCGACAGCGCCGCGTCGGCGGTGCTCGGCAGCGCGTTCGGTCTGGTCAGCCTCGGTGTGCTGCTCGTCGTCGACCCGCTGGTGGGCGGCACGGTGCTCACCACGACCCTGGTGCTGCTCGGCGCCGCCAGCTGGGCCGCCCGCCACCTTCAGCGGCACGAGATGGCCAACCGCGAGGCGTTCAGCCGCGTCGCGTCCTTCCTCCACGCGGCGCTGCTGGCGATCGAAAAGCTCCAGGTCGCCGCGCGCGAGGAGCGGGTGTTCGCCGGCTGGGCCGACCGCTACGCCCACCAGCGGCGCACCGACGCCGCCGCGCTGCGCTGGCGGGCGGTCGTCGCCGGGCTCGCGCTGGCGATGCAGCCGGCCGCGCTCGCGGCGCTGGGCGTGTCGGTCGCGCTGCTCCGGCCCGGCGTGGAGCTGGGCACGTTCGTCGCCGCGAGTGTCGCGGTTGGACAGTTCGCCGCGTCGGCCGGGCTGCTGCACGGCGCGGTGATGTCGTCGTTCTCGATCGTGTCGGCGCACCGGCAGCTGCGCCCACTGCTCGACGCGGCGCCGGACGTCGCACCGGGCGCCGCCGACCCCGGCCCGCTGCACGGCCGCGTCGAACTGCACGAGGTGACGTTCACCTACCCGGGCAGCGGCCGGCCCGTGCTCGACCAGGTGAGCATCTCGGCGGAGCCGGGTGAGTTCGTCGCCGTGGTCGGTCCGTCCGGCGCGGGCAAGTCGACGCTGATCCGGCTGCTGCTCGGGCTCGTCCCGCCGAGCAGTGGCGCGGTCCGCTACGACGGCCGCGACCTCACCGAGCTCGACCTCCGCGCGGTGCGCGCACAGCTCGGCGTCGTCCTCCAGCTGGCGCGCGCGGTTCGAGGATCCATAGTGGACAACGTGGTCGCCGGCGCCGAGGACGTGCCGGACGACCGCGTCTGGGAGGCGCTGGAGCTGGCCGGTCTCGGTGACGAGGTGCGCGCGATGCCGATGGGCCTGCACACGATGGTCAGCGAGGACAACGCGTCGTTCTCCGGCGGCCAGATCCAGCGCCTCATGCTGGCGCGGGCGCTCGTCAAGCGGCCGCCCGTGCTGGTGCTCGACGAGGCGACCAGCGCCCTGGACAACATCACCCAGCGCGCGGTGTCGGACCGGATCGCCGCGCTGAGCGTCACCCGGATCGTCGTGGCCCACCGGCTCAGCACGATCCGCGCCGCGGACCGGATCTACGTCCTCGACGGAGGCACGATCGCCGCCCGCGGCAGCTACGCGGAACTGGCCGCCACGAGCCCGCTGTTCGCCCGTCTCGTCGCCCGGCAGGAGGTCAACTGATGACCACGACCACGCCACTCGGCCTCAGCCAGCCGGCTGCCGCGCCGGACACGCTGCTCGGCCTCGCCGGGGCCGACGACCGACTGCTGGCCGTGATCGCCGCCGCCGCGCCGTTCGACGAACGCGAGTCCGGCGTGCACTTCGTGCCGGTGCGCGCCGGCGGCCGGCGCAAGCTCGCCGATCGCGCGCAACGGTGGCTGCGGGCGGCCGTCGCCGACGACGACGTGTCGCGGCGGGCCCTGCTGCTGCACCGCCAGCAGACCGGCCGGGACCTCGGCGCCGGACTTGTCGACGTCAAGGTGCGCAACCCGGGCCGGCTGCCGGACTGGGCGTACGCGCTGGTCGACTTCCTGCTCGCCCAGCCGCCCACACCGGCCGACGACCGGGCCACCGAGCTCGTCGGCGGCGTGCTGGTCGCGTTCCAGCGGGCGGCGGTGCGGCTCACCGGCGTGCGGCGGGTGAACGACGGCGCCGAGCTGCGCGGCGTGCGGATGACCCAGGACGCCGCCGAGGACGTGGCCGGGCAGCTGGTGCAGCGCCTGCTCCAGGTCACCGACTCCGCGATCGCGTTCGAGATCCAGATCGCCGACGGGGCCTCGGCGCCGGCGGAGTGGTACGGGCGGGCCGGCATCGACGTGAGCCGGCTGGGGTGGCTTTCCCGGCTGGAGAGTCTGCCCGGCCTCGCCTACGTCATCGGCGTCACCTGCCTCAACTACAAGCGCAACGTCGCCGAGGTGTTCGACCGGCTGCACGCCGACCTGCCGACGCTGCGCCGGGAGCTGTGGGCGTGGGCCGACCCCGGCCCGCTGGCCTCGTACTCCGGCGACTCCGGCGACCTGCACGACAGCGGCCGCACGGTCAGCCTGCTCACGTTCGCGGGCGGCCAGCGGGTCGTGTACAAGCCGAAGGACCTTCGCAGCGTCGCCGGCTTCATGGACGTCCTCACGTACCTGAACTCGCACGGCCTCCCGCTGCCGCTGGCGACCCGCCGCGTGCTGCTGCGCGACGGCTACGGCTGGGAGGAGTTCGTGGTCGCCCGGCCGTGCCAGCCGGGCGAGGAGCCGTCCCGGTTCTACCGCCGGCTGGGCATGCTGGCCCGCCTCGCCGAGCTGCTGGAGTGCCGGGACCTGTGGCTCGACAACCTGATCGCGATCGGCGACGCGCCGATGTTCATCGACCTGGAGAACGTGCTTCAGGGCCGGATGCGCAAGCCGGCGCTGCTCGGCGAGCGGGCCGAGGCACTGTGGCACGAGATCGAGGAGAGCGTCGCGAAGACCGCGATGATCTCGTTCCCGCGGGTCGGTACCCCGGGCCGGCGCGCGCACGACATCGGTTGTGTCGCGCCGATCCAGGAACAGCTCGCCGTCGACCCGGAGGGTTTCCCGTTCGGCTGGGAGGCGCCGCCGTACCGCCCCGTCGTGGACGGCCGGCCGGTGGATCCGGCCGCGCACACCGACGACGTGGTCACCGGCTACCGCGAGATGGACGCCTGCCTGGTCGCCAACGTGGCCGGCCTCGGCGACGAGCGCGGCCCGCTGCACCTGCTCGCCGGCGCCCGCGTGCGCTACATCTTCCGCAGCACGTGGGACTACATCGCGGTGCAGCGGGTATCGACGAGCCCGCTCGCACTCACCGACGGGGTGGCCCGGGAGCTCGTGCTGGCGCGGCTGTTCCGCGGCACCCGAGAGGTGCTGCGCACCGACCCCGAGCGGGCCGACTGCCTGGAGATGATCGAGCGCGAGATCGAGATGCTGCGCCGCCTCGACATCCCGCTGTTCCAGTCGGTGACGAACACCAGCGACGTCCGGACACCCGAGGGCGCCACGGTGGAAAACCACTTCAGCGGAACGGCGTGGGGGCGGCTCACCCAGCGGCTCGCCGACCTGGCCGAGCGGGGCGAGACCGGCGCGCCGCCGGCCGAGGACATCCTGCGAACCTGCCTCGACTTCGCCGCCCGCGACCATCCCCTGTGGACCGAGCCGCCGGGCGACACCGGCGAGCCACCCGACCCACGCAAGCTCGGCGTCTACGTCTACGACCCGAAGGCGCTGCGGCCGGAGGTGGACCACGCGCAGCTGCTCGCCACCGCGTGCGCGGCCGCGGACGACATCATCTCGGCGGCGGTGTCGGTCGGGTCGGGCCGGTACGGGTGGCTCGGCGTCGTCCACTACCCGGTCTTCGGGCTCGACCAGGTCGAGCCGCTCCAGGGAGACCTGCTCACCGGCACCGCGGGGATCGCCGTGTTCCTGGCCGAGCTGTACCAGACCACGGGCAAGCCGGCCTACTGGGCGTTCGCGCAGGACGCGCTCGCCGCCACGACCGAGTTCGTCTCGGTGTCCGGCCGGTCCAGCGCGTACGCGCGGCTCAGCGGCGGGCGGCCGGCGGTGGGCGGCTTCGTCGGGATCGGCGCCGCCATCTACGCGCTGGCCCGGTGTGGCCAGGTGATCGGCGACCCCTACCTGCTGGAGCAAGCCGACGACCTGGTGCCGGTCGCGGCGGCGCTGGTGGCCGGGGGCCGCAGCCCGGCCGACCCGATCGTCGGGCGGGCCGGCCTGTTGCTCGCGCTGCTGAAGCTGATCGACGCGCGGCCGTCGCCGGCGGCGGAGCAGCTGGCGGCCCGGCTCTACGACCAGCTGACCGCCGAGCTCGACGCCGGGATCGCCCCGGCGTACCCGAAGGGCGTGCGGATCGTCGAGGCGCTGCCGTCCGGCGCGGCCGGGGTGGCGCTGGCGCTGGCCCGGTACGCGGCGGCGCACCGCCCGGCGGAACTGAGCCGGATCGCCGGCTCGGTACCGGCCCCGGAGACACCGGGCCAGCGGCTCGCCGCGATCGCGCTGGCCGAGGTGCTCGACGCGCCGCCGCCGGGCGGGGCACCGTTCGCCGGCGCGGGCAGCACCGCGGACCTGCTCGACCGGGTGGAGCTGGCGCTGGCCGCCGCGCGGGCCACCGGCGACCGCGAGGCGGGCGAGGCCCACCGGGTCGCCGCGCACACCGCGATGCGGCTGCTGCTCAACCGGCGCGCGAGCCACGGCCGGTGGCTGCCCGACCGGCGCCGCACCGACCAGATGCAACTGTCCGCCGTGGACGGTGTGGCCGCGGTCGGCCTGGCCTGCCTCGCGCTCGCCGAAGACGACGTGACCCCGCTGCGAACGATGGCCTGAGGAGGACCACCATGGACACGCGCCGCCCACGGATCCGGCGGGGACACCGCGTCGAGACGGTGCCCGGCGAGGCCGTGTACCTCGTCTCGGAGCGCGAGCACCATGTCGTCGAGGGTGCGCTGGTCGAGCGCGTCCTGCCGCTGCTCGACGGCAAGCACGACGTGGACGACCTGCTCGACCAGCTCGACGACGTGCCGCCCGAGCAGGTGCTCTACCTCATCGAGCGGCTCGTCGCGATGAAGGCCGTCGTGTGGGCCGACCCCGACCTGCCGGAGCGGGAGGCCGGCTTCTGGGACGTCGCCGGTGTCACCGCCGAGGACGCGCGGTCACGGCTGGCGGCGACGACCGTGGCGCTCGCGGTGGCCGGCGAGGTCGACGCCGCGCCGGTGCTCGACGCGCTCGCGAGCGCCGGGGTTCGAACAGGCGAAGGCGGCTTCCGCGTGGTCGTCACCGACAACTACCTCAACCCCGACCTGGCCCGGCACAACGAAGCGGCCCTGCACAGTGGACAGCCGTGGCTGCTGGCCAAGCCGATCGGCTCGACGCTGTGGGTCGGCCCGGTGTTCAAGCCCGGCGGCGGATGCTGGGCGTGCCTGGCGTACCGGCTGAGCGGGCACCGCCAGGTCGACGAGTACCTGCGCGACCGCGCCGACCACCAGGGGCCGCTGCGGGTGCCGCTGGCCGACCTCGCCGTCACCCGCGACATGGGCGCCCGGCTGGTCGCCCTCGAAACCGCCAAGTATCTGGCCGGGCTCGGCACGGCCGAGGAGAACGGCGTGCTGACGCTCGACACCGTCCACCTCAGCTCCCAGCGGCACCCCCTGCACCGCCGTCCACAGTGTCCACAGTGTGGGGACGAGGCGCTGACCGCGCGGCGGATGTCGGCACCGGTGGTGCTCGCCTCGCGCCCGAAGGTGTACACCGGAGACGGCGGCCACCGGGCCAAGAATCCTGACCAGGTGCTCGAGACGTACGGGCCGCAGGTGAGCCCGGTTACCGGCGTCGTGCGGGAGCTGCGTCCATATGAGACCGGCATCCCGTTCGTCAAGGGCTACTCCGCTGGCCACAACTTCGCCCGCCGCGTCGAGCGCCTGAGCCAGCTGCGCAAGGGCCTGCGCAGCATGGCGGCCGGCAAGGGCACCACCGACACGCAGGCCCGCGCCAGCGCGATCTGCGAGGCGATCGAGCGGTACTCCGGGCTGTTCGGCGGCGACGAGCCACGGCGCACGGCCACGCTCGCCGAGCTGGGCGAGCAGGCCGTGGCGCCGAACGCCATCCAGCTCTACAGCGAGCGCCAGTACGCGAACCGCGCCGCCTGGAACAGCGCCC
Organism: Phytohabitans sp. LJ34; assembly: GCF_052068095.1. Classification (NCBI taxonomy): domain Bacteria; kingdom Bacillati; phylum Actinomycetota; class Actinomycetes; order Micromonosporales; family Micromonosporaceae; genus Phytohabitans; species Phytohabitans sp. LJ34. The sequence continues at coordinate 175,875 of NZ_JBQHDG010000011.1, forward strand.
AGCGCGGGTCGTTCCAGACCGTCTGCGACCCGCTGCCGGCCGACGAGCCGATCGAGTGGAGTCCGGTGTGGTCGCTCACCGGCGAGCGCACCCGGTACGTGGCCACGGCGCAGCTCTTCTTCTGCTACCCGACGCTGCCGCCCGGACAGCTCTGGGCGTGGGCCTGCTCCAACGGCAACGCCGCCGGCGCCAGCCTCGAAGACGCGATCCTGCAAGGGTTCCTGGAGCTCGTCGAGCGCGACTCGGTGGCGCTGTGGTGGTACAACCGGGTCCAGCGGCCCGCCTACGACCTGGCCAGCTTCGGCGAGCCGTGGTTCGACGAGTTCGTGGAGGTCTACAGAGGACTGCACCGCGAGGTGCGGGTCCTGGACATCACCGCCGACCTGGGCATCCCGGCCGCCGCCGCGATCAGCTGGCGGGTCGACAAGCCGGCCGAGGACATCCTGATCGGTCTCGGCGCGCACTTCGACGCCAAGCTCGCCGTGCAGCGGGCGCTGGCCGAGCAGAACCAGTTTCTGCCGGCCGTCATCGACGTCAAGGCCGACGGCACCGGCTACGCCTTCCCGGACGCGGTGCAGCAGGAGTGGTGGCGCCGCGCCCGGATCGCCGACCACCCGTACCTGTCACCGGCGCGGCTGCCGGCGACCCGCGCCGGCGACCACCCGAACCTGTCCTCGTCGGACCTTCGCGACGACGTGCTGACCGCGCGCCGGCTCGTGGAGTCGCGTGGCATGGAGTTTCTGGTGCTCGACCAGACCCGGCCGGACATCGGGCTGCCCGTGGTCAAGGTGATCGTGCCCGGCATGCGCCACTTCTGGGCCCGTTTCGGCCCCGGCCGCCTCTACGACGCGCCGGTCGCGCTCGGCTGGCGGGACACCCCGATCGACGAGGCCGACCTCAACCCGATCCCGATGTTCCTGTAGGAGTTGGCGTGCTCACTTCCGTCGTAGCCGACCAGGTCGGCCTCGCCGACGACGTGTCCGTCGCACGGACCGACGACAAGTGCGTGGTCGTGTTCCGCCACGGGCGGGTCGCGTTCGGGGCGCGCGACATGGCGCTCGGTGCCGTGCTGGTCGCCCTCGAGGCGGGGTCGGTGACGCGCGCCGATCTGGAGGAGGCGGCGCTGGCGTCCGGCGGCGACGCCGTGCCGGTGCTGGCACGGCTGGACTGGTTGCTGGCCAAGCTGCGCGGCGCCCTCGTCCACTCGGTGGCCGTCGACGGACGCGAGGTGGCCCGGGTGGTACCGCTGACCGGCGACGGCGGGTACCGGCCCGCGCCGCCACCGCCCGGCCCGGTCGCGCTGTCGCGGCTGGCGTTCCTGCGCCGGCGCGGCGCCGACGCGGTGCTGGAGTCCGGACGGGCGGCCTACCGGGTGGAGCTGTGCGCTCCCGAGGCGGTGGCCGTCGCCGCGGCGTTGACGCGTGTCACCGACGTCTCCTCGCTCGCGGTGGCGCTCAAACTCGACGTGCACCTCGTCGCTCACCTGGTCGCGGCCTTCACCGCCGCGGACATGACCGACGCCGGCGACGCCGGCACCGATCAGTGGAACTTCCACGAGCTGCTGTTTCACGCGCGGAGCCGGCTCGGCCGGCACGACGAACCGTTCGGGGCCACGTTCCCGTTTCTCGGCGAGCGCGACCCGCTGCCGGCCGAGTACCCCGCGCGCGAGGGCCCGGCGGTGGCTCTGCCCCGGGTGGCCCTCGACGAGGTGGCGAGGCGCGATCCGCCGCTGGTGATGGTGCAGGAGGCGCGCCGCTCGGTGCGCCACTATGGACCCGACCCGCTCACGCTCGACCAGCTGGGGGAGTTCCTGTACCGGGTGGGCCGGGTGCGGGCGGTGTACGGCCCGGCCGTGGGGATGCCGTACGAAGCGCTCGACCGGCCCTACCCGACCGGCGGCGCGTCGGGTGACATCGAGATATACGTGACGGCGCACCGCGTGGCCGGACTCGACCGGGCGGCCTACCACTACGACGCCGTGGCGCACCGGCTGGTGCGGGTGTGCGCCGACACCGTGCTGCTGGACGCGTTGCTGCGCGGCGCCGCCGTCTCGACGGGTGGGACGCCCACTCCGGACGTGCTGCTGACCTTCACGTCGCGGTTCGGCCGGATGACGTGGAAGTACGACGGTATGGCCTATGCCGCGACGCTCAAGCACGCCGGTGTGCTGTACCAGACGTGTTATCTCGTGGCGACCGCGATGCGGCTGGCGCCGTGCGGCCTGGGCAGTGGCGACGCTCAGCTGTCGGCCCGGGTGCTCGGGCTCGACTGGGCGCGCGAGTCGTCGGTGGGCGAGTTCCAGCTCGGCAGCATGCCGCCGCCGTCGCCCGGTGGTGCGGAGGCGGCCGGTGTCGGGCGGCCGCACTGGCGCGCGCACAACAACCCGGACTGGGCGGCCAGGGCTTCCGCCGCGCTCGAACGGGAGGCTGGACAGGTTGGCCGTTCGGACGGTTATTCAGGTGAATAGGCGCATGTAAGGATGGGCCGCGGTAAGGGGGTCGTCGCATATGGTCACTGTCGACGAGTCGCCCGACCGGGCGCCGGTCACCCCGGACCTGGCGGTCCGCATCGCGCAGTGGGCGGTCCTGCTGCTCACGGTGGCGTACTTCAGCTTTCCGGCCGCGCGGGTGCTCAGCCACGAGCCACCGCTGCGTGCGGCCGGTGCGTTGGCGGCGCTGGCGTTGCTGGCCGCGTTGCAGTTCCGGCACACATGGCACGGGTTGCGGGCCGAGCCGAAGGTCGCGTGGTCGCACACGCTGCTGTGGCAGGCGCTGCTGTCGTACCTGCCGGCGTACCTGGCCGGTGACGCGTGGCTCGGCGTCCCCTCGTTTCTGGCCGCCTCCGCGCTCGTGGTGCTGCGGCCGCCTCGTGGTTACCTCGTGTTCGCCGCCGTGGTGGTCGCCGAGGTGCCGTTCGCCGCGCTGTTCTACCGGGGCGTCGGCGACATCGCGTACGCGTTCCTCACCACGACCGTCACCGGGCTCGTCGTGTACGGGTTCATCCGCATGGCCGCGCTCGTGCTCGAGGTGCACCGGCTGCGCGCGTCGCTGGCTCAGCGTGCCGTCGACACCGAGCGGCTGCGCTTCGCCCGCGACCTGCACGACGTTCTCGGTCACACGCTCGCGGCGATCGTCCTCAAGGGAGAGTTGGCGGGCGCCATGATGCCCACCCGCACCGACGACGCCGAGCGGGAGCTGGCCGAGATCGTGGGCCTGGCCCGGGCAGCTCATCGCGAGGTGCGGGAGGTGGTCAGCGGCTACCGCACCGCCACCCTGAGCGCGGAGCTCACCGGGGTCACCACCGTGCTCACCGCCGCCGGCATCGACTGCGTGGTCGACGCCGCACCGCTCGACGCGTTGCCGGTCGAGGTGTCCGCGCCGCTGGCGTACGCGCTGCGGGAGAGCGCGACAAACGTGCTGCGACACAGCCGTGCCAGCCGGTGTGACATCACGCTGCGCGCCGCCGACGGCGGGGTCGACCTGACGGTCGTCAACGACGGCGTGCCGTCCGAGGCGGAGGGGCCGCCGGGCAGCGGGCTCCACGGGTTGCGCGAGCGGGTGGCCGGCGGCCAGGGCCGGTTGCGGGCCGGACCGTTGCCCAGCGGCCGGTTCGAGCTCGCCATCCACATGCCGTTGCGAAGTGGCTCGCACCTGGTGGAGGCTCAATGATCCGCATCCTCGTGGCCGAGGACATGCACATGGTGCGCGGGGCACTGGTGGCCCTGCTGTCGCTCGAAGACGAGTTCGAGGTCGTCGCCGACGTCGCCACCGGCACCGCCGTGCTGCCGGCCGCCCTGCGGGAAAAGCCCGACGTGGCGGTCCTCGACATCAACATGCCCGGTGCCGACGGGGTGAGCGCCGCCCTCCAGCTGCGCCAACGGATGCCGTCGTGCCGCACCATCATCCTGACCAGCCACGCCGAGGCGGGAAACCTCGCCCGCGCGATGCTGGCCCAGGTGTCGGCGTTCCTGCCCAAGGACGCGCCGCCGGCCCGGCTCGCCGACGCCGTCCGGCGCGTACATCGGGGCGAGCGGGTGCTCGACAGCGAGGCCGTCGTCGCGGCGTTCCAGCAGGGCGCCAACCCGTTGACCGACCGCGAGCGCGACGTGCTCTCCTGCGTGGCCGAAGGGTCCGACGTCAGCGACGTGGCCGCGCGCCTCTACCTGGCCAAGGGCACGGTGCGCAACTACCTCTCCTCGATCATGTCCAAGATGGGCGCCCGCAACCGCGTCGACGCCGTGCGGATCGCCCGCGACCGCGGCTGGCTCGGCGCCTGACCCTCTCCCGACGGTCCACAGCGGACAGTTCTCGTACCTGAGCATGACACTCGTCATGTGCGGGTCGTTGCGCGCGTGACTGTCGGCGGCGGTAGGGGACTCGGCACGATGAACGTGTTCGGCGAGACGTCGAACACCGGTGTAGCGGACAGTCCAGATGCCCGCTCCCCGCACCGTCACGAGTCGGCTCCCTGCCGGCACTGTAGGAGGAGGTTGGCCATGGCCGAGGGTTACTACGTTCTGTCAGAGGACGAGCGCCGCAAGTTCGCGGGCATCGTGTCGAAGATCTGGTCGGACGAGACGTTCGCCGAGCGTTGGCAGAACGAGCCGTTCGCCGTACTGGCCGAGCACGACATCGAGTACCCGGAGGGCTTCCCCCCGCCGCTGGTGCCCGAGAAGCCGTCCGGCGACCTGAGCCTGGAGAGCCTCGAGGCGATCGCCGCCGGCTCCGAGGCCGAGGGCACCGCGGGCACCCTGGGCAGCGCGAGCTCGGTCAGCTGCCCCGCCGGCACCGCCGCCTGCTTCGGCAGCTACGGCTCGGCCGCCCAGGCCTGACGCACTCCGGATCGGGGCGCCGGCCGCGCCAGCGCCCCGTTCCGGACACCCACCCCAGCACTCCGAGGAGGGTCAGATGGCTTCCATCCCGGCCGAGCACCGGCCCCGGTTCGCCCGGCTCATCGCAGACGCGTGGTCCGACCCCGAGGTCGCGGCCCGCTACGAACGGGAGCCGGCGGCTGTGCTGGCCGAGTACGGCATCGTTCTCGACGGCGACAGCGACGCACCCGAGCTGCCGCCGGCTCCCGGCGACGTCGCCGTGGAGGACCTCGGCGTGTCGGCCGGCGCGGCGATGGCCACGATCGGCACGGTCAGCTGCCCCGGCTCCTGCATCGGGCTGAGCTGACCATGGCCGGCGACGGAGCGGCCGCGCTGCCCACGGTGGTCGCCGCGCCGGTCGCCGCCGGCGCCCCCGCCGAGGGGCAGGTGCGCCGGGCCCGGGCCGTCGTCGTGACACGCACGATCGCATACGTCTTCGCCGTCGGGATGCTCGGTTTCGGCCTGCTCCCGATCGTCAACGCCGTGGTGCGGGACCGTCCGCTGTGGACGCTCGTCGTGGGTTCGGTGATGTTCGCGATCGCCGCCCTCGCCTTCGTCCGCGTCGTGACGGTCGCGATGAAGCACCCGTGGCGCAACCGCACCTTCCGCCAGACAGCCGTCGTGGTCGGCATCGTGATCGCGCTGCCGGTCCTTGTCGACCCCGACTGGCAGGTCATCGGGTTTCTGCCGGTGGCCGCGGTGACGGTGTCGCTGCGGCCACGCTACGGCCTGCTGGCGGCGCTCGCGGTGCTGGCGGTACTCACCGTCGAACGTGGACTGCTCGGCGTCAGCGGCGCCGCCTTCCTCACCTTGCAGGATCTGCTCACCGGGATGACGCTCGCCGGCATCATCGTGCTCGTCGCGTTCGTCGAGGAGCTGTTCGCGGCGCGCGCCGAGATCGCCCGGCTGGCCGTTACCGCAGAACGCAGCCGGTTCGCCCGCGACCTGCACGACACGCTCGGCCACAACCTGTCGGCGATCGCGCTCAAGTCCGAGCTCGCGCTGCGACTGCTCGACGCCGACCCGGTACGCACCCGCACCGAACTGCTCGACGTGCACGACATCGCCCGCGAGTCGCTGCGCGACGTACGCACCGTCGTCAAGGGCTACCGGCGAGACTCGCTGGAACGCGAGCTGACCGGCGTCCAGTCGGTGCTGGTGTCGGCCGGCGTGCGGTGCGAGATCTCGCCGCTGGTCGCCAGCCTGCCCGCCCCGGTCGAGGAGGCACTGGCGTGGGCGGTCCGCGAGGCGGCCACCAACCTGCTGCGGCACAGCCGCGCCAGCCGCTGCGACATCACGGTCGAGGCCACCGACACCGCGGCGCGGCTGACCGTCGTCAACGACGGCGCCGGCCAGGCCGAGCCGGACACGCACGGCGGCAGCGGCCTGGCCGGGCTCGCCGAGCGCCTGAACCCGTTGGGCGGCCGGCTCGCCGCCGCAGCCCAACCCAACGGCGAATTCATGTTCACTGTGGACATTCCCATCATCCAGGGGAGGAATCCGTGATCCGCGTACTCGTCGCCGAGGACCAGAATCTCATCCGTGGCGCCCTGGTGGCCCTGCTGTCGCTCGAGCCAGACATCACGGTCGTCGCGGAGACCGCCCGCGGCGACACCATCCTGGCCGAGATCGAGCGCAGCCGCCCGAACGTCGCCGTGGTCGACATCGACCTGCCCGGCATGGACGGCATCGTGGCCGCGCAGCGGCTGAAGGACGCCGGCTCCCCGGTGCGGATCCTCGTGCTCACGAGCGTCGGCACGCCCGGAAACTTCGACCGCGCCATGCAGGCCGGCGTCGCCGGCTTCCTCGTCAAGGACGCACCCAGCGACCGCCTCTCCCGCGCGATCCGCGACGTGCACGCCGGCCGCCGCGTCATCGACGTCGAACTGGCCGACGCCGCGGGCGGTCCGGCCCCGGTCGCCGCCGTCGCCGGAGTCTCCGCCGGGCCGCTGTCGTCACGCGAGCGCGGCATCCTCGCCGCGCTTCGGGAAGGCGCCTCGCTGCCGTCGCTGCGGTCGGTGTTCGGCCTGTCGAGCGCCACCCTTCAGGCGCACCTGGCGGCCGCACAGAGCAAGACAGGCAGCCGCTCGTCCGCCGACGCCGCCCGCGTCGCCTACGACAACGGCTGGCTCTGACCCAGAGATCCACAATGGAGATTGGAGCTACCGCGACGCCCGTCGTGGTACAGACCGCCGCGCGGGGCCCCCGGGGAAACGTGGAGCGCAGCGGAGCGTTTTCTTGGGGTGCATTTCCCGCGGCCTGCCCGTCCGCTGCTGGTCACGCGGTCGGGTCTTGGACCGCGGACATGGCAGCGGAGGCCGGGGATCTCGGCTCGCTCCGCGAGCCGCCGGCCTGCGCAGTCTCCGGCGGGAGCGACGGTCTACAAGTGACGCGGACCCGGGACCATTGGTAGAGTCGCGCGGCGTGGGTGGGAGGGCGTTGCTGCTGGGTGTGCGCCGGTTCGCGGATCGGGTGTCCGCCGAGTCGGAATCGCCGCTGGAGCACCAAAACCGAGAACCTCTCCCGTTCGTCGACGAGGTAGTGGCGCGGGTGCACGCCGCGCTGAAAAGGCTGGGCCTGCACATCGACGTGCGCCTCGACCCCGATCGCGGCCAGATGGTCAACTCCGTGCGGGCGGCGCTGGACGATGACCGGGAAGGCCTGATCTTGCATGTGCTGTCGCATGGCGAGGTCGGCGGCGACGGCACCCGGCTCGATGTCGTACCCGCGTGCGGGCGTACCGGACTGGGCACCAACGTGGGCGAGTGGGTGTCCGCCGCGCAGCGGCGCGAGCGGCCCGTGCTGCTGTTACTCGACCTGTGCCGGTCGGGCCGGATCACTCGGCTGCCATGGCTGCTCGAGCGCACCGGGCCGGACATCCGGACGTGGGTGATCGCGGCGGCGGGCCCCGACGAGGACGCCTTCGACGGACGGTTCAGCCGGGCGGTCGCCGACGTGCTGGACCGGCTCGCCGTCGACGGTCTGGGCACCGACCCCAGCGTGCCTTTTGTGCCGTTGGAGGTGGTCGCCCGGCGGATCGCGGAGCGGGTCGCCAGCTACCCCGGCCTGCCGCAGCGGGTGTTCGCCACGCCGGTCGACCCGGCGCAGCCGGCCGACGAGCCGCCGTTCTTCCCCAATCCGCGCTACGCGCCCGACCAGGTCGCCGGCCGTTCGCTCGACCCGCCGCTGCGCGAGTTCCTCGATCACGCCCACTTCCTCGACCGCGCGGGCACGCACTTCACCGGTCGGCACCGCGAGCTGCGCCGGCTGTCGCTGTGGCTGGACGGCGCGGCCGGCGAAAGGCCCACCGTCGTCACGGGAAGCCCCGGTGCCGGCAAGTCCGCGCTGCTGGGGGTGCTCGTGTGCGCGGCACACCCCCGCCTCGTCGAGGAGGCACCCGGTGTCCGGGCGCGTCTGGACACCCGGTCGCGTCCCTCGCGCAACGACAAGCTCGCGGCGGTACACGCCCGGGGACGCGACACGCTCCAACTCGTCCACTCCATCGCCGACCAGCTCGACCTGCCCGCGCCCTGGCGCGGTGGCATGCCCGAGCTGTCCGACCTGCTCGATGAAACACGCGACGGGGCGTGGACGGTCGAGGACATCCTCGCCGCCGCGCAGCAGCCGGGCAGGGCGGGCTGGAGCGCCGCCACACTCGTCGACGTCGTCGCCGAGCTGCCCGAGGCGCCGGTGATCGTCGTCGACGCGCTCGACGAGGCACTGGACCCCATCGGCTTGCTCAACGAACTGCTTCTGCCGCTGGCCCGTACCGAGGCCTGCCGGCTGCTGGTGGCCATGCGCCCGGAGGCGAGGTTCGACGGGATGTTGGCCGAGGCGGACGTGGTCGACCTCGACGGCGTCGAGGCCGACGAGCTGCGTACCGACCTGGAGCACCACCTCACCGGCCGGCTCGCCGACGCGCCGGGCTACCGCGAGGGGGCGGCACGGCTGGTGCGCGAAGCGCTAGCGCGGGCGGTCGCGGACCGGCTGGCCAGCGCGTCCCGGAGCTGGGGCGCCTTCCTGCTCGCCGAGATCTTCCTGCGGTACCTCGCCGCGGTCCCGGTACCGCCCGACACCGCGGCCGCCGAGCGGCTCGGCGCGTCGGTGCCCACCGGGTTGCCCGAGGTCTTCGAGCTGCATCTGGACGCGCTCGGCCGCGACCGGACGCTGCGCTGGGCACTGGCCGCGATCGCGTTCGGCAAGGGCGACGGCATGCCCGCGGAGGTGGTCGCGAAGCTGGTCGGCACCGACGTGACCGCCGCGCTGCGGCAGGGGGAGCCGTACCTGCGCACGAGCGTCGACGCCGACGGGACGACGCTGCACCGGCTGTTTCACGAGAGCCTCGGCGAATACCTCCGCTCGCAGCACGACGCCGGCCGCCTCTACAAACGGCTCGTCGCGGGCGTGCGCAGCTGGCGTGCCGCACCGCCCTACCTGTCGCGGCACGCGATCGAGCACGCCGCCGACACGGATCGGGTCGACGACCTGCTCGTCGATCCGGACTTCCTGGTCGCGGCCGACCCGAGCACGCTGGTCGAGCACCTGGGGCTGGCCCGGTCGGCCGCGGCGCGCGAGGCGGCGATGATCTACCGGACCTCGGCGAGTCGGCACCGCTCGGCCACGCCCGACGAACGCCGCCAGATCCTGGCGATCGACGCGTGGCGCGGCGGCAGCAGTGCGCTCTCGCGGGTGTTCGCCGGCGCCGGCCTGGTGCCGCGCTGGGCGACCGGTGCCCTCGTCCACCCCGCGCTGCGGGACGTCCTGACCGGGCACGTCGCGGGCGCGCGGTCGGTCGACTGCCTGCGCATCGGAGACGAACCCGTCGCGGTCACCTCGGACGGCCGCACGGTCCGCCTGTGGGACCTGCGCCGCGGCCGCCCCTGGCAGCCGGCGCGGATCGTCCTCGACCAGCGGCGTGCGGAGGTCGCCGCGTTCGTCGCGGCCGGCCGGCCGGTGGCGGCCGCGCTGGACGTCGAAGACGGGATCTCGCTGATCGACCTGATCACCGGCGAGCCGATCGGCGAGGAGATCTTCGCACCAGAAGACCTGTCGTACTTCTCGGTCACGGGCGGTGACGACCACGGCCGCGCGGTCGTCGTCGCAGGCGGCTTCGAGGGCGCGGTGCACGCGTGGCCGGTGCCGTCCGACGAGGACACCGAGCCGAGCACGATCTGCTACCACGGCGAGCGGATCCGCTTCGTGAACTCGTTCACGGCGAACGGAGGCACGGTCGTCGTCACCGGCGACCGGGACGGCGATATCGAGGTGCGATCCCTGTCCGGCCACTCGGTCGCCGCAAGCCTCGTCGGGCACGAGGGCACCGTGCACGGTGTCGGCGGTGTGGCGCACGGCCGTGAGCTGTACGTCGTGAGCACCGCCGACGACCAGACGGTACGGCTGTGGAAGCTGAAGAAGTCAGAACGACCACGCGGCAAGGTCCTCGCCCGCACCGAGGGGATTCTCCGAGCGGTCGCGTGCGCCGTCGTCGACGACCGGCCGATCGCGCTGGTCGGGCACGGCGACGACATCCTCGTGTGGGACCTGCGCACCCGCGAGCGAGTCGGCGACCCGCTGCCCCATCCCGACAACGTCACCGACATCGAGTGCACCGACATCGACGGGCGGGCCGTCGCGGTGAGCACCTCGATGGACGGAAACGTGCGCGTGTGGAACCTGGACGCGGTCGTCGCCGGCGGGTTGGCTGGGCGGCCGGGCCATGCCGAGCCGATCAACGCGGCGGCCTGCGCGGTCGTGGGCGGCCGCACGGTGGTCGTCGCGGGGGGCGGAGAGTGGGGCGGCTGGCAGGTCGGCGCCGGCGTGTGGGATCTCGCGGACGGCAAACCGGTGGGCGGGCGGCTCGGCGGCGGGACCGGCTGGGTGTCGGCGGTGGCGACGGTGACGGTCGGCGACACGGCGGTGGCGGTGCTGGCGACCGGGGAGACCAACTCGCTGGACGTGCGAGACATCGCGACCGGAGAGCCGTTCGGCGCCCCGCTGGAGGGGCACAAGGATCACGTGCACGACGTCGCGGCGGCCACCGTCGGCGGGCGACCGCTGGTGATCTCCGGCGGGACCGAAGGCGTACCGCGGGTGTGGGACCTGAGCGACCGACGCTGCGTCACCCTGGCGGAGGACGACCCGAGCGACGCCATCGACAGCGTGGCGATCGGTGACGACGGCGGCACCCCGTACGCCGCGACATGCTGGGAGAACGACAACGGGTTCTCGGTGTGGGACCTCGCGGCGGGCGTGGAGCGGTGCCGGATCGAGCCCGAGTTCGACGTGCGGCGGGTGGCCTGCGCGACGCTGGCCGGTCGCCCGGTCGTCGTCGCGGCCGGTGTGGGTGTCGGTGTCTTCGACGCGCGGACCGGCGAATGCCTGCGTCTCGCCGCCTCGGCGGCGAACTGGGTCGCACGCGACCTGTCGTGCGGAGTGAGCCGGGGCCGGGCGGTGGCCGCGGCCGCCTGCTCCGACGACGTCGTGCGGCTGTGGGACCTGGCCACGGGTGAGTGCCTGGAAACACACGCGCTGCCCGACAAGGTCGAAGCGGTGGTGATTGCGCCCGACGGCGGGATCGTGGTGTGCTACGAACGCGAGATCGTCGTACTGGACCGGGCGGAGTGACGCGGATGCTGCGAGTCGTCGGCGTGCACGGTGTCGGCAACCACCGCCCCTCCGCGACCTCGGCGGAGGCGGTCGAGCAGCTGTCGGCGATCTGGCGGCGCGCGCTGGCCCGCGGCTTTCCGGCACCGGTCGACCTGACCGTCGCCTACTACGCCGACCAGCTCGGCCCGCGCGGCCGCCAGGGCACGGCGGACAGCCTGCCGCCGGAAGCGCACGAGATGCTCGTGGCGTGGCTGAGGCAGCTCGACCTGCCGCCCGCCCTGGCCCAGGGCCGGGTCACCCAACCGGTCCGCCAGGCCCTCGCGTGGATCGCCGAGCGCCGCCGGCTGGCGCCACGCCTCGTGGAGCTGTTCGTAGCGACCTTCTTCCGCGAAGTCGCCCGCTACATGTGCGCCGGCGAAGTCCGGACCGCCAGCCGCGACACGGTGGCCGCGATGATCCGCACCCACCAGCCGTCGGTGGTGCTGGCCCACTCCCTGGGCAGCGTCGTGGCGTACGAGGCCCTGTGGCACAACGAAGACCTGAAACTCGACCTCTTCGTCACGCTCGGCTCGCCGCTGGCCCTCCTCCACGCGGTGTTTCCACGACTGGACCCCGCCCCGGTCGACGGCCTCGGATCCTGCCCACCCAACGTGAGACGCTGGGTGAATATCGCCGACGTGGGCGACCTTGTCGCGATCCCGCCCGGCGGCATCCCGCGAAGGTTCACCGGCGTCTCGGCCGATCACACGTCGGCGATCCACGCGTTCGACTTCCACCTGGTCACGAACTACCTCGCCTGCCCGCCGGTGGCGGCGGAGCTTTCGGCACACCGCTGATCCACGCCCGCGCGTCCACGGGCCCTTCCGCATCGAGGTGCTTCGCGGCATCGCGCGGTGACCCGGTGCCTTGACAGGAAGCCCGCACCACGGGGACCGTTGTCCTAGTCATCGGCAATGGTCAATGTCGTTTTGAGTGGGTGCGTGATGAGAAAGTCGCTCAAGGCCGTGGTGGCCGCTGTTGTCGCCGCGGGTGCGGCGGTCGTCGGGATCGCGCATGCCGGCACCGCGAGCGCGGCCGCCGGCTGTCGGGTGAGCTACGTCGTCAACAGCCAGTGGGCCGGCGGCTTCAGCGCCGACATCACGATCACCAACCTTGGCGACACCGTCGACGGGTGGACGCTGCGGTTCGCGTTCCCCGCCCTCGACCAGCAGCTCGCGCAGACCTGGAACGCCCGCTGGACCCAGTCGGGCCAGCAGGTCAGCGCGGCCAGCCTCGACTGGAACACCACCCTGGACACCGACCGGTCCGTGCGCGTCGGTTTCATCGGCCGTTGGTCGGGCAGCAACCCGGCGCCCACGTCGTTCACGCTCAACGGTGTGCCGTGCACCGGCGGCATCCTGCCGAGCGTCACGCCGAGCCGCACGACGTCGACGCCGGTCGCCGACTGGCCGCCGATCGTCACGTTGCTGAGCCCGGCCGCCGGAGCCGTGTACACCACGCCCGACAGCATCCCGCTCGCGGCCACGGCGACCGTCGGCGGCGGCCACTCCATCACCTCGGTGACCTTCCGCGTGGACGGCGTCACGGTGGCCCAGGGCGTCCGGACGACCGGCGACCGCTACGAGGCACAGTGGACACCCCCGGCCGTCGCGCCGGGGACCAGCCGCACCTTCGTGGTGTCGGTCTCGGCCGGCACCAGCCAGTCGCTGCCCGGTGGCGCGCCGCCCGTCCTGATCACGGTAGCCACGCCGGCACCCGGGAGCGCCAACCACCCGCCCGCGGTCGCGCTGCGCAACCCGACCGGACAGACGTTCTTCCTCGAACCGGCGACGGTCACCCTGGCGGCCGACGCCACCGACGCCGACGCCGGCGACGTCATCAACCGCGCCGAGCTCTACCTCGGCACGACCCGGATCGCCACGACGGCGACCAACAGCGGCCTGCACTACCTGTTTCCGGTAAGCCTGGCCGCCGCCACCTCCTACACCTTCACCGTGCGCGTCTACGACTCCAACGGCGGCGTCGGCATCTCCAACCCACTCAGCCTCAGCGTCCGGTAGGGCGTAGCGGAATCGGAGCGTTTTCGGAGCGGGTCCTCCTACTCTCGTCACGGCCTCCGGAGCCACTCCTACCCAACGAGGCGAGTACGGAGCAAACGACCATGGCCAAACGGCCCTTCCGGTTTCTGCGACACGTCTTCGCGGTCGCGGTCATCACGCTCGGCGGCGTGCTGGTCGCACCGTCGGCGGCGCACGCGACGCCGTTTCCCGAAACCTATCTGGCGGACAGCGCCGGCCACGCGTACTGCCTGCTGTCCAATTTCGACAACTATCCCGAGCACCGGTCCAGGGTGCACTGGGGGATGGACCGCCTGGACGCACAGACGCAGATGACCGCCATCTTCGAGGGCTGCGCGGGCGGCACCGACATCTGGTTCTCCCGGGTCGACCTGCCCGCCGGCACCCGCGGGCGGGCCTCGTGCCAGCAGTGGCTCAGCGGCAACAGGTGCGACTCCAATGTGGTCTGGCTCGACTTCGCCGAAATCAACGTCGGCGCCAACGACGTGTACGACCAGCAGGCGGTGGTCGTACACGAGATCGGGCACACGATCGGCCTGGGCCACCACTCGGTCGGCGGCGACTACGCCCACGACTGCGCGATGTTCAACTACGTCACCGACGTGCCGAGCACCGACATCAAGTGGCGCTCGTACCACAGCCACGACGTCAGCCACATCAACGCGGCGTACTGAGCGGAGACGACCGAGATGAACAAGACCATCCTGGTGGCCGCGGCGGCCGTCGCGCTGGCGGGTCTGGCCACCGGCTGCGCCCGCGCGAACGCCTCCGCGAGCAAGCCCACCGGCTCGGTGCACGAGCTGGTGGCGGTGGCCGGCCACGGCGCGCACAACAACTACACCCCACTCACCTCGCCGCGGGACGCCGTCGGGCAGGGCGACCTGATCGTCGAGGGCACCCTCGTCGAGGTGGGCGACGGGATCCAGGTCACGTACCCGGCCAACGCGGCGCTGACCGAGCGGGAGGCCGACGACTACGCCACGTTCGTGGTCGCGGTCGAGAAGGTGCTCGACGGCGACGCCGGCCGGGTCGTCGACGGCAAGGTCTACATCGCCGTGCCGGTGGGCGGCGGGGCCACCACGGAACGGCTCACCGCTCTCAACCCGCAGGCCACCATCGTCGCCGTACTGGACGACATCAGCACATGGCGGCCGGTCCCCGAGGCGACCGTCGTCCGGCCGGCCAACATCCCGGCGGGGGTGCCGCTGTACTACGCCTACACCGACGGGATGTGGCTTCAGGGCACGCAGGACAACCAGATGTACGCCATCGACGCCGAGCACGACGAGCTGGCCCCCGCGTGGGGCGGCGTGAGCGACGTCGAAGGGTACTCCGGCAAGATCGAAGAAGCGGCCAGCTGATCCGAGGCGCGGCTCCCCGGGTCCCCGGGGAGCCGCGTACTTGCGTTGGAGCGCGCTCAAACCCATAGCGTCGCCGCCATGACGGCACAGACCTGGATCATCACCGGCGCTTCCCGCGGCTTCGGCCGCGCCCTGGCCGAGTCGGCCCTCGCGGCGGGCGACCGCGTCGTGACGGCGGTACGCCGCCCGGACAGCGTGGCCGACCTGGCGGCGAAATACCCCGAGACGTGCCTTGTCGCGAGGTTCGACGCCCGAGACGTCACCGCCGCCGCGGGCCTGGTGCGAGCCACCCTCGACCGGTTCGGTCAGCTCGACGTGCTCGTCAACAACGCCGGGCGCGCGGTGGTCGGCGCCGTCGAGGAGGTCAGCGACGCGCAGCTACGGGAGCTGATGGACCTGCACCTGTTCGGCCCGGCCGCGCTCGTACGGGCGGCGCTGCCGGCGATGCGCGCGCGGGGCGCCGGGACGATCGTGCAGATGAGCAGCCAGGGCGGGCGGATGTCCTTCCCCGGCGTGTCGACCTACTCGGCGTCGAAGTTCGCCCTGGAAGGCTGGTCGGAGGCGCTCGCGGGAGAGGTCGCCCCGTTCGGGATCCGGGTGATGATCGTCGAGCCGAGCCGGTTCCGTACCGACTTCAACGCCGGCGACGTGCTGGAGTTCACCGAAGCCTCGGAGACCTACCGCGACCTGCTCGCCGCCGTCCGCGCCGACATGGCCGGCGCCGACGGGAGGCAGGAAGGCGACCCGGCCCGAGCCGCCGAGATCATCGTGTCGTTGGTGCACGGCGACGAGGTGCCCCTGCGGCTCCCGCTCGGCCGGGAGGCGACCGAGCGCATCTCGGGCGTGTACCGGCGCGGCCTGGCCGAGGTCGAACGGTGGTCCGAGACGGCCGCCGCCGCCGACTTCCCGAACGCCCCGGCCTCGAGCCGGCCGATCTAGGCTGGTCGGCATGGCTACCGAGGATCTGATGACCAGGGCGCTCGACGCGCTCGGCGAAGACGATCCGCTGTCCGTGGAGGCGATCCACCGCCTCACCGACCTCGCCGACGTGCCCGACTCGATCGCCGCGACCGAGTACAAGATCGCCACCTACGGCGGCTCCACCGCCCCGGACGTCGCGGCCCTCGACACCTCCACCGGCTGAGAGGCTTGAAGTATGTGGGCCGCTTCAGCGGTGGACCGTATGCCCCCACGGGCATCGCTCCGGCCGGCGGCTCGGTGGGGCGAGCCGAAATCCCCGGCCGGAGTCGGGGTGGCTTCGAGCCCTGAAACCACCTATTCAGACAGAGATTTGAGCTACCGCGACGTCCGTCGTGGTCCAGACCGCTGCTCCCGCGGCCTCACCCGTCCGCCGCTGGTCGCGCCGGCGGTCGACGTTTGTCCACAATGTCTGGTCCCGGATCGGCGATCCGGGAATGCAAGTCCCGACCTCTGGGCTGGTGACGCTGCGTCAGGATGGCGGAGGTAGGGGCCGCGAAGACCGCCTTCGGGGCTTGTCTCGCGGACCTGGCAGTGGACGGCCGGGGATCTCGGCGAGCGCTGCGAGCCGCCGGCCGGGAGCGGTGCCCGCGGGAGCATACGGTCCGCAGCTGACGCGGACGCGGGCAAATCTGCCTCGAAGTAACGCACGACGAGCGGCGACCCCGACCGCGAAAGGTCTCGAGACCGTGGGCCGAATCGTGCGCCGTTCGCACGGTCGCGGCGGTTGCTCACGGCGTGGACCGCGCCGTGCGACAGGGGCCGCGCCGTGAAGACAAGGGGGCCAAGCGATGCGCTTGGCCCCACCGGAGATGCCTGCTTTCAGCCGAGGTACTTCTCCCACGGGCCGGTGATGGCCAGGGTGAGGCCCGGGTCCTGCATGTTGACGAAGAGCACCTTGCCGTCGTCGGTGAAGGTGGGGCCGCAGAACTCCGAGTCGTTGAGCTGGTTTCGGGCGATGGCGTAGGTCGGGCCGCCCGGGATCGCGCTGAGCACGTGGGAGGCGCCGGCGCCGTCCTCGGCGAGCACCAGGCTGCCCCACGGGGTGACGGTCACGTTGTCCGGGCCGTCGAAGGTGAGGTCGGTGTACTTGGCCGGCTCACCCTCCTCCGCCGTGGTCTGGTGCGGGAAGTAGGTGACCAGCTGGATGGTCTGCGCCCGGTAGTCGTAGAACCAGACCATGCCGTCGTGCGGCGCGGCGTCCACGGGGAGCTCGCCCTCGTCCCAGGCGTAGGAGTTGACGACGTACACGCCCTCGTCGGTGCCCCACACGCCCTCGAACTTGCGGCCGCGGGTGACCTGGCCGTCGGCGAACTGCTCGCGCACCGGCTTGGTCTGCGCGTCGCGCTCGGGCACCTCCACCCACCGCACGGGGAACGGGCGGCCCAGCTGTGCGGAGGTCAGGTAGGCGACGTCGGGCAGCACCGAGCCGTCGTCCATGATGATGGCCATCGCGGCGAGGGTGCCGGCGTCCGGGGCGAGCCGGGTGAGCACGCGTGGGCCGAGCTTGACGCCACGGGGCGCGGTCCACCGGAAGAAGAGGCCGTTGGGCTCGTCGGCGTCCTCGGAGAGGTAGATCTTCGTGCGGTCCTTGTCGACCGCGAGGGCCTCGTGGGCGTAGCGGCCCAGGCACTTGATCGGCCGCGGGTCGGCGCTGCCGTCGGCCCAGACCTCGAAGACGTAGCCGTGGTCCTTCTGGAAGACGCCGGACTGGTCGCCCTCCTCCCAGTCGTCGCCGGCGCGGTCCTCGGTCTCCTCGCAGGTGAGCCACGTGCCCCAGGGGGTGGGCCCGCCCGCGCAGTTGCTGACCGTGCCGGAGATGGCGACGAACTCGCCCAGGTTGCGGCCCGCGCGGTCCGTCTTGATCACGGTGCATCCGCCGGCGCCGACCGCACCGGGGTCGTAGACCGTGCCCTTGACGTGCGGCACGCCGAACTCGGCGCCGGGGTCGACCTCGTGGTTCTGGATCAGGGTGTACCGGCCGTGACCGGCGTCGTAGACGGCCATGCCGTCGTGGTCGGACGGGGTCAGCCCCTGACCCTTGTCGAGCTTCGTGACACCGGTCCGGGTGACGATCGCGTAGCTGAAGCCCTCAGGAAGGGCCAAAATCCCATCAGGGTCGTCGACGAGCGGCGGAAACGGCTTGTGACCCCGCCCCGCCGGCGGCCGAGGCCGGCTGGGGTGGGCCTGTGCCAGGGACGGAAAGCCCCCGGCGACGGCAATGCCTACTCCGGCGGCCGCGCCGCCGGCGAGGAAGTTACGACGAGAGGCAGGCACGAGGTTGAGCTCCTGTTCAAGTGGGGTGCTACCACGAGCAGCCAACCCCTGCGGACGGAACTCCGAGGCGCCTTTCGCGTGACGGAACGGCAACATCGAAGTAAAGGTTGAGGCGTGAGGATTACCCGTTCGACGCCGCCCGCCATCCCGGCCGGCGCCCTCGGCCCCGGTCCGCAACCCGTGCTTCCCGCTTCCGGCGGTCTGCTGTTGCGCCCTTGGGAGGCTCCCGACGCGCCGGCGTTCTTCGGCGCCTACCGGGATCCCGCCATCCAGCATTGGCACACCCGCCAGCCCTTGTCCGTGGAGCAGGTGCTCGAATGGTTCGACGGCTATCGCCAGGCTTGGGCGGGGGAGACGGCCGCGTCCTGGGCGGTGACCCGCGGCGGCGGTGAGGTGTGGGGACGTGTCGCCCTGAGCCAGATGGACCTTGATGACGGTGTCGCGGCGTGCGCCTACTGGGTGCTACCGGCCGCTCGTGGCGCGGGTGTCGCCACCCGCGCGCTGACCGCCCTGAGCGAATGGGCGCTGGGCGAGGCCGGCTTCCACCGGCTGTACCTGGATCATTCGACGCGCAACAATGCCTCCTGCCGGGTGGCGGTCAAGTCCGGTTTCGTTCTCGAGGGCACCCAGCGCAGTGCCGCCGTCCATTCCGACGGCCGGCACGACATGCACCTGCACGCCCGCGTCCGGGGTGACGACTCGCCTGTCTGACGGGTCAGCCGCCGCTGGCGGAGAAGTGCATGTAGTCCTTCAGCGATCGGTAGTCGCCGCCCCACGGCCAGCCGATCGCGGCGAAGGCCTGCACGGCCGGCCCGCCGGGCCGCACCATCCCGGGCCGTGTCTTGGCCCGGTCGAGGTACGCTGTGGCCAGCTCCGGCAGCACCACTTTGCCTTTGTGATAAGGGTTTTGGAACGGGTTGAGGTCTACGGCCAGCCCGTAGGCGTGCTGGGACCACGCGGTCTGACCTCGCACCGGCCGGCAGGCGAACGCCTCGGTCGTGTTGCCGTCACCGGTCGGCGGTGCCTTCATGTCGGCGGCGCTGGAGATCCGCATCCGCTCGATCGGGAAGTCGGCGGCGAACAGCCGGCGGAACACGGTGACGAGGTCGTCGGCCGCCCGCCTGTTGACCAGCAGCTCGCCGGTGTGGGCGCGCCCGTCGAAGCCGCGGAAGCCGACCGTGACGTAGCGCAGGTCCGCCGCGGCCACCGGGCAGCCCTTGCTCCAGCTGGACCTGGCCAGCACGCTGGCGGGCACCGCCTGCACGGTCGCGTGGAAGCGGCCGTCGGGCGGCGGTGGCAGGTCGTCGACCGTGATGATGGACCGGTTGCGCAGCTCTGGCGGGGTGTCCTGGGCCGCGGCGGACCCGTTCGGCCCCACCGGGAGGACCCGCTTTCCCAGCCACTGTGGTGCGGCGGTGGCGGCGCCGACGCGGGTGGGCGTCGGGCTGGGGGACGTGCCGCGCGCCGTCGGCGAGGCCGTAGGAGCCGGCGGCGGTGTTGCTGCCGGCCTGCTCGCCGCCGGGCCGGCCGGGTCGCCGGAGCAGCCGCCCAGGGCGTAGCCGAGGCAGACGACCACGACCAGCAGGCCCGCCACTCGGGCGGCGCCGCGGAGCACTGTCATCAGTGGCGAGTCTTGCAGCCAGGTCACCGACCGTCCACCGCGGTGGCGGTCTTGTATAGTCCGGGGAAGGTCAAGAGCGCCAGCGTCAAGCCCCGGCTCGCTGGCCGGCAACCCTCGTGTTCACGGTGGGGTGCCCCGGGTGACGACCAGACCCGTGGCCGAGCCGCGCCGCGGGTAAGCGTGAGCCTCGGAGGCCTGCCCCATGACGCTGGACATCGTCGGTGCCGATCTGCCCGTGCGGCTGCGGTCGGGGGCGACCGTCCGCTTCGCCCATCTCGACTACGCCGCATCGGCGCCGTGCGCCCGCCCCGCCGCCGCGGCGGTGGAAAGGCTGCTGCCCTGGTACGGCAGCGTGCATCGCGGCGCCGGCGTACGGTCCAGCAGGTCCACATTGGAGTACGAGCGGGCCCGTCAGGCGGTCGGCGACTTCGTCGGCGCGCGTGCCGGTGACGCGGTCGTCTTCACCCGAAACACGACCGACGCGCTCAACCTGTTGGCCCACGCCCTGCCCGCCGGCACCACCACGGTCGTGTTCGACGGTGAGCACCACGCCAACCTGCTGCCGTGGCCCAACCCGGTGCGCCTGCCCGCACCGCCCGACCCGGACGCGGCCGCCAACCTGCTCGACCGGGCGCTGGACCGGATCGAGGGGCCGGCGATCTTCGCGGTGACCGGCGCCAGCAACGTCACCGGCGAGGTGTGGCCGGTACGCCGCCTCGCCGACGTCGCGCGCGCACACCACGCCCGGACCGTCGTCGACGCGGCTCAGCTCGCGCCGCACCGGGCGGTCGACATGGCCGAACTGGGCGCCGATTACCTGGCGTTCTCCGGACACAAGCTGTACGCACCGTTCGGCGCCGGCGTGCTCGTCGGCCGATCCGACTGGCTGGACGGCGGCGAGCCGTACCTGCGCGGTGGCGGCGCGAGCGCGGCCGTCGGCGACCACCCCGGCGAGGTGACCTGGACGACCGGGCCGGCGCGCCACGAGGGCGGCACCCCGAACCTGCTCGGCGCGGTCTCGCTCGCGGCCGTGTGCGACGCCCTCACCGGCACCGACCGGGACGCGATCCACGAGCGCGAGCAGGAGCTGCTGCGGCGGCTGCGGGCCGGCCTGGCGGCAGTGCGGGGCGCGGTGCCGGTGAGCCTGTTCGACGATGCCCATCCGCGGGTGGGCATCGTCTCCCTCGCGCTGCCCGGCTACGACGTCGCGGCGGTCGCGGAGCGGCTCGGCGCCGACCACGGCATCGGCGTGCGGGCCGGGCAGTTCTGCGCGCACCCGCTCGCCCGCCGCCTGACCGGCACCACGGCGGCGGGCGGCGCCGACTGCGCCGCCGATCCCGCGGCGTTGCTGCGGATCAGCTTCGGCCTGGGTACCACCGACGACGACATCGACCGCGTCGTCGCCGCCCTCGCCGCCGAGGTAGCCGCCGACAGGGAAGGCGTGCCTGGGCTTACGTGAGCGTGAACCGTTCCGTGCCAGGTCGCCCGAGCCGGATGCCCGTAGTGCTGACCATCGTCAGAGCCGCGTGACCGATCCGGTAACCGGTCAGCGGCTTGCCGAATTGATTCTTGATACGTGCCGGTCGGGTCGCGGCGACCAGGACCGACCGGATCGCTCGGGCCTGCTGGAGAAGGAGCTGGTGCGTATCGGCGCCGACCTCGTCCTCGAACCAGCGGACGTCCAGCCAGCCGACGTCGAAGTACGCGCCGCCCGCGGCGTGCCGATAGCCAGGATCGTGGTCGCAGTAGGTGTTGTCGAGCTCATGTCGACGACAAGAACGCCACAATTCAAAGGCCGCGGCGACCGGAGGACCGTCCGGCACGGTGACCCCGTCTGCGAGGGTGACGCCGTCCGGCGGGCGCGCGCCGATTGGCAGGTGCAGGAAAGCTTGAACGCCGCGGCTGCCACACCTCATCGCGGTCGCCAGCGACTCGTGCAGGTGGATCGGGTGCAGCCCCGGCGCCCCGGGCTGCCCGCATTGCCACGCGGTCGCCGGAAACGCCATGCGCAACGCCAGATCGAACGCGTCTTCGTCGTCCGGCAGCAGCCACATGCCGACGTTTACGGTGCGGGAGCCCGCGTAGGCCATCGGCCAACGGTACGCCACTCGACGCGTGCTGGGAGGCATCGACGGGCAGGGCTTCGCTATCGGGTCAGATCGGTCGGACCGCGAAGGCGACCTCCACGTGCGGCAGTGCGTCGCGGGGGATCGCCGCCGTGACTACCGTGTGGGCGCCTAGCTCAACGCCGACGCCGTACACGTCCGGGTCGGTGTCGATGCGCGAGCCGTCCAGGACGGCGCCGTCGACCAAGACCGGGATGCCGTGGTCGACGCAGCGCTCGTACACCGGGCTGTCCAATTCGGACGGTGGATGGCTGCTCACCACGCGGGTCTGGCGGAACTGGTTGACGAGGACGTGGTTTACGTGTGCGGCCAGCACGCTCTCGATCGTGTCGAACGCGCCCGGCCGCCGGCTCCACCGGGTGCGCACACACTCCCACAGAATGGGGTAGCGCATCCGCCGGACCTGCTCCACCAGCCATTGGGGTCGGGGCCAGCGCGGCTCCGCCTCCAGCGCGTGGCGTTGCTCCGGATCCAACTCGGCGAGGTTGGCCGGATCGTCGGGCTCGTCCGGATTGCGCCACAGCGTGTAGCTGATGCTCACCTCGCACCAATCCAGCGCGCCGCCGGTGCTCACCCCGATCGCGCCCCAATCCTCCAGATGAGGCTGGGACGTGATGCCGACAACCGGCACCGGCATGTCTCGCGCCTGCTCCCGCCATCGCACGCGCGGGTCTGGCTCATCCTCACCGATGACGCCCGCAAACCTCACACCACCCAGTCTCCGGACATCGGCCATGACGTCAACCGCGACCGACGTGAGTGCGTCGTGAGTCTTGCGAATCGGTTTAGCGTGACGGTCACCGCGCGCCAAGACTTCTTTCGAAACATTTCCGAAACATCTTGACGTGGGTCACTGTCTTCGTTCACAGTCCCATGAGGGCGGTGCGCTCACTCGCACCGCCCGGGTTGGCTACCTATCGCCGTACAGCCCTACATGTTTCTGCCCGGATGCCGCCCGGAGATGTTAACGCTAACAACGGACGGTGTCGATACTGTTGTCGGAAAGGAGTGACGCTATGTCGGTCGGGTCGGCGCGTGCTGTGAGGTGGCGTCGTGGGGTGGCCGCGGCGGCGGCCGCGGTGGTCGTGGGTGGCGCGCTCGTCACGGTGGCCGCGACGTCGGCGTCGGCGGCCACTGTGGACACCACCGCCTGGTATGTACTTGTGAACCGGAACAGTGGCAAGGCTTTGGACCTGTACAACCTCGCCACCAACGACGGCGCGCGGATCACGCAGTGGACGCGTAACGACGGCGCCCAGCAGCAGTGGCAGTTCGTCGACTCCGGGGGCGGGTACTACCGGCTCAAGTCCCGCCACTCGGGCAAGGTG
The DNA here is from genome assembly GCF_052068095.1 of Phytohabitans sp. LJ34. Taxonomy (NCBI): domain Bacteria; kingdom Bacillati; phylum Actinomycetota; class Actinomycetes; order Micromonosporales; family Micromonosporaceae; genus Phytohabitans; species Phytohabitans sp. LJ34. The sequence continues at coordinate 199,120 of NZ_JBQHDG010000011.1, forward strand.
CTCGACGTCTACAACTGGTCCACAGCGGACGGTGGCGCGATCGTGCAATGGTCCGACCACAACGGGGCGAACCAGCAGTTCCGGCTGGCCGACTCGGACGGCGGCCACGTCCGGTTGATCAACCGGAACAGCAACAAGGCGGTCGAGATCCAGGGTGCCGCGACCAACGACGGCGGCAACGTGGTGCAGTACACGGACTGGGGCGGCAGCAACCAGCAGTGGCAACTCGTCCGCATCGGCGGGACGACGCCGACTAATCCGACGACGCCACCGCCCAGCGGGTGTGCTCTGCCGTCGACGTACCGCTGGACCTCGACCGGCTCGCTGGCGAACCCGCGGTCGGGATGGGTGTCGCTCAAGGACTTCACCTACGCCCCGTACAACGGGCGGCATCTGGTCTACGCCACCACCCACGACACCGGAACCACCTGGGGCTCGATGAACTTCGGCCTCTTCTCCAACTGGTCCGAGATGGCCTCGGCCAGCCAGAATGCGATGTCGTCGGGCACGGTGGCGCCGTCGTTGTTCTACTTCGCTCCCAGAAACATTTGGGTGCTGGCCTACCAGTGGGGTGGGACCGCGTTCTCCTACCGCACCTCCAGCGATCCGACCAATCCGAATGGCTGGTCGTCTCAGCAGGTGCTGTCCACCGCCACCATCTCCAACTCCAGCACCGGTCCGATCGACCAGGCGCTGATCGGTGACAGCAGCAACATGTACCTGTTCTTCGCCGGCGACAACGGCCGCATCTACCGGGCCAGCATGCCGATCGGGAACTTCCCGGGCAGCTTCGGCAACCAGGCCACCGTCATCATGACCGACACCACGAACAACCTGTTCGAAGCGGTCCAGGTCTACAAACTCCAGGGCCGAACCCAATACCTCATGATCGTCGAAGCCATCGGCGCGCAGGGCCGCTACTTCCGCTCGTTCACGGCCACCAGCCTGGGTGGCACCTGGACGCCGCAGGCCACCAGCGAGAGCAATCCCTTCGCCGGCAAGGCCAACAGCGGCGCCACCTGGACCAACGACATCAGCCACGGCGAACTCATCCGCAGCAACGCCGACCAGACCATGACCGTCGACCCCTGCAACCTCCAACTGCTCTACCAAGGCCGCGCCCCCAACTCCGGCGGCGACTACGGCCTCCTCCCATACCGACCGGGCCTCCTGACCCTGCAACGCTGAACACCTACGACGGCGGGCCCGGCACACCACCGGGCCCGCCGTCGCGTCAGTTGATCGCGACACCGGAGCTCCGGAGCTGGGACGAAGACTTCCTACCCCGGTCGGCGGCGGGTATCTTCTCGTCCAACCCTGACCCGCCGCGACGCTCGGCGCGGGGTCTGGCTGGGCCAGGGCGCGCTCGCGGCACCGACCAGAGGACAGAGACGATGATCACCAGCACCGCCGATCTGCGTGAGCGTGCCCGCGAGGTGCTCCTGCGGTGCGGCGTCCCGCCAGGCGCGACGTGGACGCCGGGCGCCGGCCCCGCGGGCGCGTCGACCGCCCGGACCCCGATCACCGGTGGCGACCTGTGCGATGTCGCCACCGCCAGTCCGACCGACGCCGACGCCGCGATCGCCGCCGCTCACGAAGCGTTCCGCACCTGGCGCGGCGTGCCGGCGCCCGTGCGCGGCGCGCTGGTCCGCCGCCTCGGCGAGCTTCTCCGCGAGCACCGTGAGGATCTGGCCGACCTCGTGACGCTGGAGGCCGGGAAGATCCGCTCGGAGGCGCTCGGCGAGGTGCAGGAGATGGTCGACGTCTGTGACTTCGCGGTCGGTCTGTCCCGCCAGCTGTACGGGCGCACCATGCCCTCCGAGCGACCCGGCCACCGCATGATGGAGACCTGGCATCCACTCGGTGTCGTCGGCCTGATCACCGCGTTCAACTTCCCGGTCGCGGTCTGGGCCTGGAACACCGCGGTCGCGCTGGTCTGCGGCGACACCGTGGTGTGGAAGCCCTCCGAGCTCACCCCGCTCACCGCTCTGGCCTGCACCGCGTTGCTGGAACGGGCGGCGGCCGACAGCGGTGCGCCGCGTGACGTACACCGGCTGCTGCTGGGCGACCGCGGTATGGGCGAGCACATCGTCGACGCGCCCCCGGTCGCGCTGGTCAGCGCCACCGGGTCGACCCGGATGGGCCGGTCGGTCGGTCCGCGCGTCGCGGCCCGGTTCGGCCGGAGCATCCTGGAGCTCGGTGGCAACAACGCGGCCGTGGTCACCGGTTCCGCCGACCTCGATCTCGCCGCCCAGTCGATCGTCTTCGCCGCGGCCGGCACGGCCGGTCAGCGATGCACGACCCTGCGGCGCCTGATCGTGCACGCGGACGTCGCGGACGCGCTGCTCGACAAGCTGTGCGCCGCCTACCGCGCGCTACCCATCGGCGACCCGTTCGCGGCGGACACGCTGGTCGGCCCGCTGATCAGCGCCACCTCCTACGAACGGCAGCGTGAAGCCCTCGACCAGGCGCGCCGAGACGGTGGCGAGGTGCTCGTCGGTGGCGGCCGCAGGCTCGCCGAAGCGGCCGCGGACGCCTACTACGTCGAGCCCGCCATCGTGCGCATGCCGGCACAGACCGATCTGGTACGCGGTGAGACGTTCGCACCGATCCTGTACGTGCTCACGTATCGCGAGCTGGACGAGGCCATCCGGACGCACAACGCCGTCCCGCAGGGCCTGTCCTCCTCGATCTTCACCCGCGACCACGCCGAGGCCGAGCGTTTCCTGGCCTCGGACGGGTCCGACTGCGGCATCGCCAACGTCAACATCGGCACCTCGGGTGCCGAGATCGGCGGCGCGTTCGGCGGCGAGAAGGAAACCGGCGGCGGCCGCGAGTCCGGCTCCGACGCGTGGCGCGCGTACATGCGCCGTGCCACCAACACCGTCAACTACTCCAGCGAGCTACGCCTCGCCCAAAACGTCGACTTCACCACCTGACCCGCCGGCCGGCGTACGACGTGGTCCTGGTGGGTTCGCGAGAAGGAGGAAAACGGTGCGGCAGCGGTGACCGCCTCCTACAGTGCGCAGAGCACGATCACGCCCGGCCCGCGTTACGTGGTCGTCCTGCTGGCTCTTGTCGCGGTCGCCTCGGCCGTCGCTGTCGTGGCCAGGCTTCGGGTAAGCCGCCAGCTGGTCGTCGCCAGTGTCCGGGCCACGGTCCAACTGGCTGCCGTGTCGGCGGTCATCGTCGTCGTGCTGCGGTCGTGGGGGCTGACCGCCGCGTTCGTCGTCGTGATGCTCGCCATCGCCTCCGCGACCTCGGCCCGCCGGATCGGTGGGCGCGCCCTGCTGGCCTGCCTCGCGGTGACCGCCGGGGCGACCCCGGTGCTGGCTCTGCTGCTGCTGTCCGGTGCGGTGCCGCTCGAGCCGATCTCGGTGGTACCCATCGCCGGCATCCTGATCGGTGGTGCCATGACCGCGACCTCGCTGGCCGGGCGCCGGACGATCGACATCCTCCGCACCCGCTTCGGCGAGGTCGAGGCCGCGATGGCGATCGGCTTCACCGACCGTGAGGCGGTCCTGCTGCTGTGCCGCCAGGCCGCCGCCGAAGCGCTGCTGCCGGCCCTCGACCAGACCAGGACGGTGGGGCTGGTGACCCTGCCCGGCGCGTTCGTCGGCGTCCTGCTCGGTGGTGCGTCCCCGGTCGAGGCCGGCGCGGCGCAGCTGCTGGTGCTGATCGGTCTGCTGGCCGCCGAGACGCTCGCCGTGGTCCTCGTCGTCGAGCTGATCGCCCGCCGCCTCATCAGCTGGCCATCGCGCTGAGACCAGCCGGTACGGTGCAGCCATGATCCCTTCGCTGGACGGACGTAAGTTTCGGGCCGTGGCTGACGTCGCCGGTGGCGAGGTCGGCACCGGCACCGTCTTCACCTACCACGAACGCGACGGCGAGATCTGGGCCGACTATTCCGGTGGTGCGATCCGTCGCGGTCACCTCGTCGGCACCCGTGACGGTGACCGGCTGGATTTTCGCTATGTCCAGCTCAACACCGATGGACAGACTTCGACCGGGCACTGCGTTTCCGCGGTGAGCGCTATCGCCGACGGCCGCCTGCGGCTGGACGAGACGTGGCAGTGGGAGTCTCGGCCGGGCAGTGGCACCAGCGCCGTCGTCGAGCTGCAATGACGTTGCGAGGCGTACATTGTCCGTTTGTGTCCTATGGGCACACTGCGTAGCGCATTCGGTCGGTGACATCGAGATATGTGATCTCGTCATCCGGGTAACGCTCGCCCATCGCGCCTTGTAAAGCCAGACCAGCGTGGAACCGTCGGGGGTGGAGCGTGAAGTTCGGCGTGCTCGGGCCGTATCTGATCTTTCCAGAGCATCCGCACCGGATTGGCACCGCGAAACATCGGCGTCTGCTCGCCATCCTGACCGTCAACGCCAACCATTTCGTCACGGTGGAGAGACTCGCCGACGAATTGTGGCTCGGCGAGCCGCCGGTATCGGCCGCCAATCTCATCCGCCAGTACGTCGGCGCCATCCGCCGGCGACTTCCGGGATCATCCGGGACGGAAATGATCCGCACCATGCCGGGCGGCTATCGCCTGCTACTCGAGGAGGGCGATCTCGACCGGGACGAGTTCGACCGCCTCTTTCGGGTCGGCCAGGTGGAGCTTTCGGCCGGTCGTCCGGAGCGGGGAGCCGAGGCGTTGTCCGACGCGTTGGCGAAGTGGCGCGGCGACCCGCTGGCGGACCTGGAGCGGTCGCCGTCCATCGCCGCCGAGGCGCGCCGGCTGGAAGAACGCCGCCTGGCGGCGACCGAGCTGCGGATCGAGGCCGAGCTGCGGCGCGGCCGGCACACGGAGGTCGTCGACGAGCTGGCGGCGCTGGTGACGCTCTACCCGGAGCGGGAGCGGCTGCGTGCCCACCAGATGCAGGCGCTCTACGCCACCGGGCGGCGCGCGGACGCGCTCACGGCCTACCGGGAGGGGCGCGAGGCGCTCATCGACACCGCGGGCATCGAGCCGGGTCCCGAGCTCCAGCGCGTCCATCGGCAGGTGCTCACCGACGACCTACCCGTCGAGCCGCGCGCCGTGCACGCCGTCACGCCGTCCCGGCGCCGGCGTCTCGCGCCGCTGCCGGTGGACGTTCCCGATCTGGTGGCCCGGGAGCGGGAGGTGGCCTTCCTCCAGTCCGCCGTCACCCAGCCGGTCGCGCCGGAGACGACGGCGGCCGCCCCGGTCGTGGTCATCTCCGGGAAGGCGGGCATCGGCAAGAGCGTCCTGGCCGTGCGGGTGGGGCATCTGCTCGGCGGCCGGTTTCCCGACGGCCAACTGTTCCTGCCGCTCAGCGAGCTCACCACCGAGCAGGCGCTGCGCCAGGCGCTCCAGGCGCTCGGCCTACCGGCGGTGGGCGCCGACCTGACCAGGGACGAGGTGCGCGACCTCTACCGGGTCTCCACCCACGGCCGGCGGGTGCTGGTCCTGCTGGACGACGCGGCGTCCGAGAACCAGGTGCGCGACCTCATCCCGTCGGGTCCGCGGAGTGCCGTGATCGTCACCAGCCGGTCCACGCTGGCCGGCATCGAAGGCGCCAAGCACCTGTTGTGCACGCCGTTGAGCCAGGCCGCCGCGGTGCGGATGCTGGCCGGCATCATCGGCGAGGAGCGCGCCAGCGCCGACGCCGCCGCGGTACGGGACCTTGTCGACCGGTTGGGTCGGCTCCCCTTGGCACTGCGCATCGCCGGGGCCATCCTCGTGCTGCACGAGCACCGGCCGGTCGACTTCCTGCTCGACCGGCTCGCCAAACGAAACCCGATCGACGAGCTCAGCCACGGTGACCTCACCTTGCGCGCGCGGCTGGCACCCAGCTACGAGCGGCTGGGCGTGGCGGCCAGAAAGTTGTTTCGTCGCCTGAGCCTGGTGCCCGGCGACCGCTTCGACCTACACGCCGCGTCCACGGTGTCCGAACTCGACACCGACGTCGCGGAGAAGGTCCTGGACCATCTCGTGGACGTACACCTCGTCGAGCCGGCCGGCATGTCCGACGACGGGCGCGTGTGGTTCGCGATGGACGAGCTGGCACGCGCCTACGCCCGCGAACGCCTCCAACTAAACCCGGAGTAAACCGCGTCTCTGCGCGCCGCTAAACGAGCGCCGGGGATGTTGGTGGCATGGAGCAGACGGCCACAGCACTCCCGACCGCCGCGGTGCGAACGGACCGCCTGGGCCCGGTAGCGACAGTGACGCTGTGCGGAACGCGCGCCGGCAACGCGATCGGCGGTGCGGTGTTCACCCGCCTGCCCGCCGTCCTGGCCGAGCTGGGCGAGGAGGAGTCGGTCAAGGCGATCGTGCTGCGCGGCCCGTCCGACGTGTTCAGCGTCGGTCTCGACCTGCGCTGGTACCTGCCGCTGTACCGGCGCACCATGCGCCGCGGCGACGACGGCGCGGCCGCGCGGCGCGCCCTGATGGCGCAGACCCGGTCCATACAGGACGCGGTGAGCGCCGTCGAGTCGTGCCCTGTACCGGTGGTCGCCGCCGTCGCCGGCCCTTGCGTCGGGGCGGCCCTGGAGCTCGTCTCGGCCTGCGACGTACGGCTGGCGTCCGCGGACGCGACGTTCGCCGCGCGCGAGGTCGAAATCGACGTCGTGCCGGATCTCGGTCTGCTACAGCGGCTGCCGCGGATCGTCGGCGAGGGTGCCACGGCCTACCTCGCCCTGACCGGAGCCAGCATCAGCGCCGCCGAGGCGTTCCACATTGGACTCGTCTGGTCGGTCGCCGATGACGCGGACGGCGTGTACCGGGCGGCGGCCACCGTAGCCGCCGGCATCGCCGCGCACGAGCGGCACGTCCTGCACGGGATCAAGCACGTGCTACACGCCAGCCGCGACATCCCGGTCGGCCGGGGTCTCGACCTCAGCGCGGTATGGACCGCCGCGTTCATGCCCACCACCGAGCTGCCGGACCGGCTGCGGCGGCAGCTCGCCGGACCAGAGCCCGACGCCAACCCTCAGTGAGGTAGTCGTGAAGACAACGCAAGGTACCGCCACACCGATCCCGGTCGACCTCGCCGGACTCGACGCGGACCGGCTCGACTGCTACGACGACAACCTGCAGGCGCTCGCGCGGCACGCGGGTGCGGCGGACACGTTCACGCCGTTCGCCCGGGACTGGGCGTTCCGGCTCACCGCGGACGGCGAGCCACCCGAGTTCGCCCGCGAGCCGGTCGAGCGGCGGCTGCGCGACGACACCGGCCTCGTGGTGACCTGGCACGAGACCGAGCCCGGCCGGCACCCCGCCGACACCTGCGCCGACCTTGTCGCGCACGGCAGACCTGTGTTCGCCGTCGGCGACGCCTATCTGATGCACTGGCTGCCGTACGCCGGCAATGTCCACATGGCACACTCGTTCGTCGTCACCGGCGTCGAAGGCGGACATCCCGGCCGGATCTGGGTGTCGGACGCGTACCACAACGACACCGCGTGGGGGCCGGCCCGGCCGACCACCGCCACCATCGACACGGACGCCCTCGCCGGCATTCTCGGCGAGCGGCCCCGACTGGCCACTGTGGAGCCGGACGCGGTGCCCACGCCGCCGGACCACCTGGCCGTCATCCGGACCAACGCGGCCGGCATCGCCGACGGTGGCGCCCTGCGCCGCTACGCCGAACGGAGCCGGCGGGAGCCGCACGCGGCACAGATCGCCCTGACGTGCTGGCTCGGCCTGCGCAGCCGCACCCGGTACGGGCAATGGCTCGACCGGGTCGCGGCGGCGCGGCACGACGCACGGCTGGCGGACAGCGCGGCGCGGTTCCAGGCCGAGGTGACCGCGCGGTGGCGGCGCGCCAGCGAGCTGGCGTACCTGGCCGAGCAGCGCGCCCGCCGTGGCCGGCCGGTCCCGCTCGCGCCGATCGACCAGCTGCACGGCCCTGTCGCGGACGCGGAGGCGACGGCCGCCGAGGAGCACCTGCACCTGTGCCCGCCCGAGGAGGAGACGCGAGCATGAGACTGTACGAGAGGTTCGCCGCCGCCGCGCGCGCCTGGCCCGACCGAAACGCCTTCGAGTTCGGCTCCCGCGCGATCACCTACCGACAGGCGAAAGACCATGTCGATGCCGTCGCCGCGGCACTGCGCGCGCGGTTGGACGAGGGGGAGCGGGTCGCGTTCAGCGCCGCCAAGTCGCCCGAAGCGATCATGCTGATGCTCGCCTGCCTGCGCGCCGGCCTGAGCTACGTGCCGATCGACCCGTCCGCACCCGCCAGCCGGCGGGCGTTCGTCCTGGCCGACAGCGGCGCCCGCGCCCTCGTCGTGGACGAGCGCGCCGCACGGGATCCGGTGCACGCGCCCGGCGTCGAGGTGCTCGACCTCGCCGCCCTGTTCGCCGGCGACGGCGGACCGGTCCCGCCGCCCGCGATCGACGACGGCACCACCGCGTACGTGCTCTACACGTCGGGCTCGACCGGCGAGCCGAAAGGCGTCGTGATCACCCACGGCAACGCCGAGGCGTTCGTCGACTGGGCGGTCGGGTACGCCGGCCTCCGCCCCGGCGACCGGGTGGCGGTGCACGCGCCGCTCCACTTCGACCTGCCGGTCTTCGACATCTACGCCGGGCTCGGCAGCGGCGCCACGGTTTGCCCCGTGGACGAGCGGACCGTGCTCTTCCCCCAGGCGTTGCTGCGGTTTCTGCGGGAGCGGCGGATCACCGTCCTGTACGCGGTGCCGTCCGCCCTCGTCGCGTTGCTGCACCGCACCGACCTTGCCGAAGGGGGCCTGCCGGACCTGAGGCTGCTGCTCTACGCCGGCGAGGAGTTCCACCCGGAGCCGCTGCGCCGGCTGATGAGCCGCATCCCCGGGGCCGAGGTGCACAACCTGTACGGGCCGATCGAAACCAACGTCGTCACCGCGCTGCGCGTCCGGCCGGAGCACCTGGACCTGCCGCGCATCCCGCTGGGCCACCCGGTGGCCGGCTCCCGGATCTTCCTGCTCGACGGTGCGGCCCTGGTCACCGAGCCGGACCGCGCCGGCGAGCTGCTGGTCGCCGGACCGAGCCGCACCCCCGGCTACCTCGACCGCCCGGACCTCACGGCGGCGTCGCGCGCCACGGTCGAGGCCGGCGGCTCCTCCTGGACCTGCCACCGCACCGGCGACTTCGGTACCTGGGCACCGGACGGCACGCTGCGGTTCCTCGGCCGGCGTGACGGCCTGGTCAAGACCCGCGGCTTCCGGGTGGAGCTGGGCGACGTCGAGGCGGCGCTGCTGCGCCACCCGGCGGTGCGGGAAGCCGCCGTGGTCGCGCTGCCCCATCCGGAGCACGGCAACCTGCTGTACGCCTTCGCCGTCAGCGACGGCGCGACCGGCGACGAACTGCGCCAGTGGTGCCTGGGGGAGCTGCCCGCCTACATGGCGCCGGCACAGGTGAGCGTCGCCGACGACTTCCCACGCACCAGCACCGGCAAGATCGCGCGCCGGGAACTCGCCGGCCAGCTCACCGGGAGGATGTCATGAACCGCGGCCGACCCGACGACGTGGCGGCCTACGTCGCCGCCGTGGTGAGCGGACGGCTGGGCCGCCCGGTGAGCGCCGACGAGCCGCTGCTCGACCAGCCCGGCTTCGACTCGCTCGCCATCGTCGCCGTCGTGGACCGGATCGAGCGGGAGCTCGACCTCGAACTCGAACCCGAACTGCTCGTCCCGGAAACGTTCACCACCGCCGGCACCCTCGCCGCCGCGGTCGAGCACAGCCTGACGGCCTCGCCCGCGGCCGCCGGTACCCGTGAAGGAGGGTGACCATGGAGGCACCGCAACAGTCGCTGCACGCGCTCCTGGACGCGGCGACCGCCAGCACCCCGGACCGGCTGGCTCTGGTCAGCGACCGGGACCGGCTGACGTACCGGCAGCTCGCCGCGCGTACGCACACCGCCGCCGCGTGGCTGCGCGAGCGAGGCGTGCGGCGGGGCGACCGGGTGCTGCTGGTGGCGGCCAACAGCGCGGACCTCGTCTGCGCCGTCTACGCCACATCCCGCCTCGGCGCCGCGTTCGTCGTCGTCAACAACGAGACCAAGCCGTTCCACCTGAGCCACATCCTGCGCGACGCCGAGCCGGCGCTGGTGCTCACCGACGACCCGGCCCGGATACCGGCCGAACCGGCCGTCCCGGTGGCGGAGCTGGCGGCCCTTCCGGCCGCGGAACCGGCCGCCGAGCCGGTGCGCTGGCCCGGCATCAGCACCGACGTGGCCTGCCTGATCTACACCTCGGGCAGCACGGCCGCACCGAAGGGCGTGGTGTCGCCGCACCGGACCATGCGCTTCGCCGTCGACGCCATCGCCGGCCGGCTCGACCTGCGCGGCGACGACGTGATCGGCACGTACCTGCCGCTCTCCTTCGACTACGCCCTGTACCAGATCTTCCTCGCCGCCCGCGCGGGCGCCACCCTGGCGCTCGGCGATCCCGGCCAGGTCGGCCCCGGCCTGCTGTCCCGGCTGGAGCGGTGGCGGGTCACCGTGCTGCCGCTGGTGCCTTCGCTCGCCGGCGCGCTGCTGCGGCTGGCCCGCCGCGACGGCGCCACCCGGCTGTCCGCGCTGCGTTCCGTCACCAACACCGGTGCGCGGCTGGCGCCGGAGACGATCGACGCGCTGCGCGACCAGTTCCCCGGCGTCGCCGTGTACGCGATGTTCGGGCTCACCGAGTGCAAGCGCGTGGCGATCCTCGACCCGGCGGAGCTGGACACCCGGCGTGGCTCGGTGGGCCGGCCGCTGCCGGACACGGAGTGCCTCGTCGTCGACGGGGACGGCCGGGTCCTGCCGCCCGGCGAGACCGGCGAGCTCGTCGTCCGCGGCCCGCACGTCATGGCGGGGTACTGGCGGGCGCCGGAGCAGACCGCGCGCCGGTTCCGGCCGTTCGGTTCCGGCACCGAACGCGCCCTGTTCACCGGCGACATGTGCGCGCTGGACGAGGACGGCTACCTCTACTTCCGGGGCCGGTTCGACGACGTGTACAAGAGCCGCGGACACCGGGTGAGCACGCTGGAGGTCGAGGCCGCCGCCCTGCATGTGCCGGGCGTGGCGGAGGCGGCCGTGGTGCCGCCCGCCGACGACGCCGAGGGTGCCCGGCTGTTCGTCACCGGCACCGCCGACTCCGGCGCCGTGCTCGCCGGGCTGCGCGAACGGCTCGAGCCGGCCAAGGTGCCGGACTCGGTGCGGGTGCTGGACCGGTTGCCGTTGAGCACCAACCGCAAGGTCGACCGCGACCGGCTCCGCGAGATCGCCGTGGAGGTGCCGTGATGCGCGCCCGGACCCTGCTGGAGCGCTTCGGCAGCCCGCTCTACCACTACGACCTGGCCGTGCTGCGCTCGGCACACGCCGACCTCGTCGCGCAGCTGCCCGCGCGGGCCTCCCTGCTGTACTCGGTGAAGGCCAACCCGCATCCCCGGCTGATCGCCGAGCTGCACCGGTTGGGTTGCGGCGTCGAGGTCAGCTCGACCGGCGAGCTGGACGCCGCACTCGCCGCCGGTGTCGCGCCGCGCCACATACTCCACAATGGACCAGCGAAGACCGTCGCCGAGCTGGAGTACTCGGTCGAGCGCGGCGTGCGTCTGTACTCAGTGGACTCGCCGGCCCAGCTGCACCGGCTCGGCGACGTGGCCGGCGGCCGCGGCACCCGGCTGGACGCGTTGCTGCGGGTCAACGGCGACAGCGGGCCGGCGGGCGCGGGCCTGACGATGACCGGCACCGCCTCGCAGTTCGGCGTCGACGCGACACAGGTGGAGGCGGATCCAGCCGCGTTCACGCACGGCGAGCTGCGGGTCCGCGGGCTGCACTTCTACCTGGGCACCAACGTCGAGGACGGCGCCGACCTCCTCGCCACGTTCCACGCCGCCCTGGCCGTCACCGCGCGGCTGCGGCGGGCGCTTCCCGGTCCGATCGAGATCCTCGACCTCGGCGGTGGGTTCGCCGCGCCGTACGCCCGAGCCGGCGACCGGCGCCGCTACCCGGGGCTGCGGGCCGCGCTCGACGACCTGCTCCGCCGCTTCGTACCGGAAGGGCCGCGGGTGCTGTTCGAGTCGGGCCGCTACCTCACCGCCGAATGCGGGCGGCTGGCCGCGACCGTCCAGGACGTCAAGTCCTCCAAGGGCCGCACCTTCGTCCTGCTCGACAGCGGGATCAACCATCTGGGCGGCATGGCCGGGCTGCGCCGGGTGCCGCCGCTCGTACCACAGCTGCACGCCGGCGACCGCGCGGCGGAGCCGGCGGTGACCTGCGACGTGGTCGGGCCGCTGTGCACACCGCTGGACGCCTGGAGCCGGCGCGTCGACCTACCGGCCCTGCGTCCCGGAGACGTCGTCGAGGTACCCAACGTCGGCGCGTACGGCCTGACCGGCAGCCTCATCGGGTTCCTCAGCCACGAACCACCCACCGAGGTGGTCGTGGACGGGAACGAGACCGTCGACGTGTCCCGGCTGTCCATCCGCCGCACCTACGAGAAAGGAGACCAACCATGACCACACTCGCCACCGAACGGTTCGACGAGGTGCTGCGCCGCCACCTGAAGTACCTGCCGGCCGGAGAGCCCCTCGCGCCGGACGCCGACCTTCGCTCCCTGGGCCTCGACTCGATGGCCGCCGTCGACCTGCTCTTCGACATCGAGGACAGCTTCGACATCGTGCTGCCCGACGAGGCCCTGGTCGAGCAGACGTTCACGACGCCGGCCGCCCTGCGCGGTGTGCTCGACGAACTGGGCCAGGACGGAGGCGCGTCATGAGCACCGCGGTCTCCGCCCCGGCCGGTCGCCGGCACGTCGAGCCGCTCGCCGCGGCGCGGGAGGTGCTGCCGGTCATCGCCGAGCACGCCACCGGCGTCGACGAGCGCGGCGAGTTTCCCGCCGCCGCCCTCGACGCCCTGCGCCAGACACCGTTGATGGGCCTGCTCGTGCCGCGCGAGTACGGCGGCATGGGCGGCGGCCTCGCCGACCTGGCCGCGGTCGCCCGCGAGATCGCCGGGGCCTGCACCGCGACGGCGGTCGTCTGGGCGATGCACTGCCAGCAGGTGGCCGCGGTCGCGCGGCACGGCGGCGACCGGCTACGCGCCCGGGTGCTGCCGCGCGTGGCGCGGGGCGAGGTGTACGTCGCCTCGGTGACGACCGAGCGGGGCAAGGGCGGCCACCTGCTGACCGCCCAGGCGCCGCTGGTGCCGGCCGGGGTCGGGCGGCTGCGGCTGCGCCGGGAGGCACCGATCTGTACCGGCGCGCTGCACGCCGACGCCTTCCTCGTCACCATGCGCGCCGGATCGGAAGCCAACGAGGGCGACGTCCGGCTGGTCTGGGCCGATCGATCCCAGCTCGACATCGAGACGCGCGGCGACTGGAACCCGATGGGCATGCGCGGCACCCACAGCGTCGCGGTGAGCCTCGACGGGGAGATCGGCCCGGAGGACGTCGTCGGCGACGACTTCCGCACCGTCGCGCTGGGTACGTTCGTGCCGGCCGGTCACATCGCCTGGGCGTCGTCGTGGCTGGGCGCCGCACAGGGCGCGCTGCGCCGCACCATCGGTCTGCTGCGTGACCCGCGCGGCCGCCGGCAGTTCGACCTCGGCTCCGATCTCCTCGTCACCCGCCTCGCCGGCGTCCGTGCCGACCTCGACTGCGTCGAGGCACTGCTGGAACGGGTGGTCGGCACCGTCGAGCGCGTCATGGCCCGCGGCGCGTCCCGGGCCGAGGTCGAGGACCCCGCGTACCAGATCCTCGTCAACGAGCTGAAGGTGGTCGCCGCGGAGCGTACCCACGCCGCCGTCGACCGCCTCGTCGAACTGGTCGGGCTGCGCCACGGGTACCTGAAGTCGTCCCCGATCGGCCTCGAACGGGTCCTGCGCGACCTGCGCTCGGCGAGCCTCATGTACGCCAACGACCGCCTGCTCGTCGCGAACGGCAAGCTCGCGCTCCTCGACCGCACCGCGAGGCTGCCGTGACCGCGCTGGGGGAGCGGACACGCCGGGACGAGGTCACCGTCTGGACCGTCCCGTGCGCGGAGCCGGGCCCGGTCCTGGACCGGCTCGCGCGGTCGCTCCCACCGGCCGAGCGGGCCCGGGCCGGTGCCCTGCACGGGCGGCGGCGTGCCGAGTACGTGACCGGCCGCGTGCTGCTGCGTGGCCGCCTCGCCGGTCAGCTGCGGTGCGCGCCCCACGATGTGCCGCTCACGGTGACCGCGAGCGGCAGGCCGGAGGTGCCCGGCACGGCGGGCGGTGGATCGGTCAACCTGTCCCACGCCGGCGGACTTGTCGCCGTCGCGTTCAGCCGGGACGGCGCCGTGGGCGTCGACATCGAACCGGACGGCCGCCCTCCTTCGGCACTGGCGTGGACCTGCTCGGCGGGCGAACGCGCCTGGCTGGCGAGCCTCCCCGAGCCGCGCCGGCGCCGCGCGTTCGCCCGGCTCTGGACCCGCAAGGAGGCCTGCGTCAAGGCCGGTGGCACCGGGATAAACACCCGACTCAACGGCATCCACTGTGGACCGGGCCGGGCCGGGCGGTGGGCGGACATCTGGTGGCGGCAGATACCTGTCGCGCCCGGCTTCGCCGCCGCGGTGGCTCTGCGCCCGCTGCGCCCGGCCGTTGCGGGCTACCGGTTCGGGACTCGGGTCGTACCCACACGAATCCCTGGAGTACCAGATGACGACCACCAGAAATGACTTGGAACGCGACCACCTGCGGCGGGTGCTCGGCGAGTTCGCCACCGGCGTGGCGATCGTCACCGCCCCGGTGCCGAGCGGGCCGGTCGGCATGACCGTCAACTCGTTCACGTCGGTGTCGCTCGAACCACCGCTCGTCCTGGTCTGCCTGGCCAGCGACTCCCGCACCACCGACGCGGTCACCCGGGCCGGCTGCTTCGCGATCAGCATCCTGCGCCAGGACCAGCGACGGATCTGCGACACCTTCGCGGCCCGCCACGTGGACAAGTTCGCAGAGGTCGGCGCGCGGGAAGCGGCGACCGGCGCGCCGATCATCCGGGGCGCCCTGGCGTACCTGGACTGCACCGTCCACCAGGTGCTGCCCGCCGGCGACCACCTGATCGTGATCGGTGCCGTGGCGGAGGCGGCGGCGACCTGTGACGGCAAGCCCCTCACGTTCTTTCGAGGCAGCCTGCGCTGAGCCGGCCGGCCCCGACCCCTACCAACGCGAAAGGCGACTCACATGACCACCAAGACGGTGCAACTTGGCGGCGGAACCCGCGCCGTCGTCACCGGCGGGCTCGGCTTCGTCGGCTCGCACCTCGTCCGCACCCTGGCCCGACGCGGGGTCAAGGTGACCGTCCTCGACATCGCCACCGGGACCGCCGGCGGCGCCCGACCACGTCCCAACGTCGAGCACCGCGCCGTCGACCTGCGCGACCCGCGTTCGGTGCGCACCGCGCTCCGGCCGGCCGACGTCGTGTTCCACCTCGCCGGCAACGCCAGCGGTACCCTCTCCGTCGACCGGCCCCGCTTCGACTTCGAGACCAACGCCGAAGGCACCTTTAACCTCTGCGAGGCGCTGCTGAACACGCCGGTCAAACGGCTGGTGTACCTGTCGTCGGCGATGGTCTACGGGCGTCCACAAGCGACACCGATCCCGGAGTCGCACGCGCTGCGCCCGTTCCTGCCGTACGGCGCCTCGAAGCTCGCCGGTGAGCACGTGGCGCACAGCATGCACGAGTCGTTCGGGCTGCCGACGGTCATCGGCCGCGCCTTCACCATCTACGGGCCGGGCGAGGACCCGCGCCGCGCGGGCGGCGAGGTGTCCCAGTTCGTGCGCTGGCACCTCAACGGGCGCGCGATCCCCAGCGTGGGGGACGCGGACCGCAAGACCCGCGACTTCTCGCACATCGACGACCTCGTCGCCGGCCTGCTGGTGATCGCCGAGCGCGGCACGTCCGGCGAGGTCTACAACCTGGGTACCGGCGCGGAGACCTCGTTGCGTGAGCTCGCCGACGTGATCGGGCGGGTTACCGGCCGCCCCGCCCGGCTGCGCAGCGACGACCGCGTGCTCGACGACAGCTACCGGCACGTCGCCGACATCGGCAAGCTGCGCGCCCTCGGCTACCGCCCGTCCGTGCCGCTCGCCGCCGGCGTCGCCGCGCTCGTCCGCGCCCTCGGCAGCCGGCCGGAACTGCCGAGCATGCCCACCGTCTTCCACCGTCCGACCACCGCTGAACTCTCCGCCGCCTGACCGGAGAACCCGTCACCGGGAGGAGTGCAGGCCGTGAACGATTTTGTCGTCCCGTACCAAGGCCAGGGGAGCATGTTCGACGAGCAGGACATCGCCGCGGTGACGGCACTGCTCCGCTCGGACAAGCATCTGTCGTCCGGTGTGGAGCGTGCCGCCTTCGAGGCGGAGTTCGCCCGGTACGTCGGCGCCCCGCACGCCGTCAGCGTCACAAGCTGCACGATGGCGCTTCAGCTGGCCACCCAGCTGCTCGACCTGCGTCCCGGAGACGAGGTGATAGCTTCGCCGCTGACCTTCCAGGCGACGGTGGCTCCCTTGCTCGGTCGCGAGGTGACCGTGCGGTTCGCCGACATCGACGCCGACTCGCTCGGGCTGTCGCCGGCGTCCGCCGCCGGGCTGATCGGCCCGCGCACCCGCGCCGTCTACGTGACCCACTACGGCGGCCTGGCCGCCGACCTCGGCGGGCTGAGAGAGCTGACCAGCGCCCACCGACTCGCGCTCGTCGAGGACTGCGCGCACGCCCTCGGCACCCGCTACCGTGGCCGGCACGCCGGCACGGTCGGCGACATCGGGTGCTGGAGCTTCCACAGCCTGAAGAACATGTCGACGCTGGGCCAGGGCGGCATGGTCACCACCGCCGACGGCGGGTGGGACAGCCGCCTGCGCCGGATCGGGGCGATCGAGCCCGACGCCGACTTCGCGCCCAGCGCCGCACAAGCGACGTTCGGCCCGTGCCAGCCACCGGGTGTGGACGATCCGGAACGGCACTGCAAGAACGCGTACACGCACGACTGCACCGCCGTACGCGCGGGCGGCAGCAACGCCATCATGAGCGAGCCGGCGGCCGCGGTGGGGCGTACACAGCTGCACAAGCTGCCCCGGTTCGTCGAGCGGCGCCGGGCGATCGCCGGATACCTCAACGAACGGCTGTCCCGCCTGCCCGGCGTGCGGGTGCACGAGGACCTGCCGGGCCGCGAGCACTCGTACCACCTCTACACGTTCCGCCTCGAGAACGCCCCGACGGGACAGCGGGACGAGCTGGTCCGGCGGCTGCACCACGAGTACGGAGTGGAGATCATCCTCAGGTACTTCCCGCTGCACCTGCTGCCCGAGTGGCGCTTTCACGGCGGCGCGTACGGGCAGGCGCCGGTCGCCGAGCGGGTGTGGTTCAACGAGCTCGTCAACCTGCCGATGTACCCGGCCATGCGGGACTGGCAGGTGGAGTACCTCGCCGACGCGGTCACCGCGGCCCTGCGCGACGTGACCGGCACGCACCGTGCGACGAAGGTGGCCGAGGAGGTGGCGTCGTGATCGACGAACGCGCACTCGCCGAGGTGGTCGACGACTTTCGGGCTCGGCACCGGGTGCCGGGTGTGGCGGTCGCGACTTTCGACCCGAGCGGTCCACTGGCGACAGTCGCGCGTGGACAGCGCAGCGTCGAGGAGCCGTCCGCGCCGATGCGTCCGGACACGCTGTTTCGCGTCTACTCGGTGACCAAGAGCCTGACCGCCACGCTGATCGTGCAGCTGGCCGGTGAGGGCGTGGTCGACCTGGACGAACCGGTCGTCGAGACGCTGCCACGGTTTCGGCTGCGTGGGGACGGCGGCACCGCGCGGGTGACCCTGCGGCACCTGCTCAGCCACCAGGCCGGGTTCATCCCCGACGCCGTCACGCATGACGGGTGCGGGCGAGACCCCGGGGCGATCGGCGAAGCGGCACACGCCGAGCCGGCGCGTACCCCGCTGGTCGGCGCTCCCGGGCAGGTCTACTCGTACAGCAACCTGGGGTTCACGGTGGCCGGCCACGTGGCCGAGGTCCGCGGGCAGCGGGCGTTCCACGACCTGTTCCGGGAACGCGTGGCGGAACCGCTCGGCATGACGCGCACTACGCACGATCCGGCGGTCGCGATGACCTACCCGCTGCTCCAGCACCACGTCGACCGCGACGGCGCCCTCCGGCTGGCGCACGCGCCGTGGGTGGCCGCCAAACACGCACCCTCCTCGCAGTGCTGGTCCACAGTGGAGGACATGGCCCGGTTCGGCGCCATGCACATCGCCGGCGGCCGGTGCGCCACGGGCAGCCTCGTCAGCCCGCGGCTGCTGGAAGAGGCGCACCGTCCACACGCGGACGTACGGCTCGACATCGACCTGCGGTACGGCCTCGGCTTCTACATCGGACCGCGCGACCCCGCCGCCGCCCGCTTCGGCCACGAGGGCTTCTACGACGGCATGTGGTGCAAGCTGATCTGCGTACCCGCCGCCGGCATCGGCCTGGTCTGGGCGGACAACCGCGGCGACGAGCTGCGCGACCCGCGCTACCGGGCCATCGACACGATCCTCGCCGCGCTCGGGGCCGGCGCGGCCGACTGGCGGCGCACCACCGGCTGGCCGGACGGCGCGGGACCGCCGGACGGCGTTTTCGAGCGGCCGGCGAGCGGGGCCGGGCTGCTCCTCCGGACGCGCGGCGACCGGCTCCTGGTCACCGCGACCGACCGCGAGCTGGCCCTCGAACCCGTCGCGGCGGACGTCTGGGCCACTCCCGCGGCGCCGGACGCGGCACCCCCGTGGCGCTCGCACGCCGGCAGCCGGCGGGTCAGCCTCGGCGCCGTCCGCGACCCCGGCGGCGACGTCTGCCACGTGCTGCTGAACGGCCTGCCATACCGGCGGCGCGCCCGCCAGACCGGTACCATCCGGACAGCGGGGCGGCACAGTGGCGCCGGGCTCAGATGAGCGGGATAAGTCTGATGGAGATGGTGGGCGGCCGCCGTGACAACGCGGTGCTGGCGCTGGTGTGCACCGCCCAGTTCGTCGACGTCGCGGGTGTCACGATCGTGATCGTGGCGCTGCCGGCCATCCAGCACGATCTGCGGCTGAGCGATGGCGACCTGTCCTGGGTGGCGTCGATCTACGCGTTGATCTTCGGTGCGTTCCTGGTCCTCGGCGGCCGCGCCGCGGACATGGTCGGCCGGCGGGCCATTTTCATGCTGGGCAGCGCCACGGTGGCGGGCGGGTCGCTGATATGCGCGGTCGCCGGCGACGCGGCGTGGCTCATCGCCGGGCGGGGCCTGCAAGGGCTGGGCGCGGCCGTCGCCGTCCCGGCCGCGCTCGCGCTGCTGCTGGCGACCCTGCCGCCCGGACGGCTGCGCAGCCGCGCGCTCGGACTGTGGACCATGGCCGGCGCGGTGGGCGGCGCCTCAGGGTTCGTCATCGGCGGCCTCGTCACCCAGCTGGCCGGCTGGCGCTGGCTCTTCGCGGCGATCGGGCCGCTCGCGCTCGCCGCCGTGCTGGCCGCGCCGGTGGCCCTCGCCGCGGTGCCGCCGCGCCGTGCCGAGCGCGGCTCGCTCAACATCACCGGTGCGCTGTTGTGCACCGCGGCCGTCCTGCTGCTCATCCTGGGGTTCAACCGGATGGAGGCACGTGGGCCGGCCAGCGTCTGGTCGTGGCTTCCCCTCGTGCTGGCACCCGCCGCCGGCCTGCTCTTCGTCGCCGCCGAAAGGCGGGCGCGCACACCGCTGGTGCCGCCGGCGCTCTGGTCGATGCGCTCTTTCCGGCTCGGTGCCTGGACCGCGATGGTGCTGACCGCCACGACCAGCGGGGCGAACGTCATCGGTTCGCTGTTCCTCCAGGACGACCTCGGCATGTCGGCCGGCGCGACCGGGGCGAGCTTCCTGCTGTTCAGCCTCAGCGTGGTGCTGGGATCGACCGCCGCGCCTTCCCTGCTGCGGCGCCTCACCGCGGTGCGGTCCCTCACGGTCGGCCTCGCCGTCGTCGTCGTGGCCATGCTCTGCGAGGTGGTCGCCGCGAGCGAGGAACACTTCGGCGCGTACCTGGCCGGGCTTGCCCTCTCCGGGCTCGGGCTCGGCGTCGCGTCGGTCGCCTCCACCGAGCACGGCACCGCGGACGCGGACGACGCCACGTCCGGGCTGATCGGCGGCTTGCTGAACGCCGCCGCGCAGATCGGCACCGCGATCGGCATCGCCGTCCTGGTCGTCACCGCGCGGTGGTCCGGCTTCGCGGCCGGCTTCCTACTCGCCGGCACGGTCGCCCTCGGCGCCGCGGCGGCCACCGCGCTCCGGACGACCGTGCGGGTTCGCCGCTGACTCAGGCCTGCCGCGGGCGGCGCGG
Organism: Phytohabitans sp. LJ34; assembly: GCF_052068095.1. Lineage (NCBI taxonomy): Bacteria > Bacillati > Actinomycetota > Actinomycetes > Micromonosporales > Micromonosporaceae > Phytohabitans > Phytohabitans sp. LJ34. The sequence goes on from NZ_JBQHDG010000011.1 coordinate 219,371, forward strand.
CCGCATGACGAGCGCCGCGACGTAGTAGGTGCAGGCGACGGTGTCCGGGTTGGCGTAGCTGTGCGGGACGTCGGCGGCGAAGTAGACCGAGTCGCCCGGCGACAGTGTCAGCGACGTGTCGCCGACGGTCAGCCGCAAGGTGCCTGACTGCACGACGACGAACTCGTGCGACCCCGGTGCGTAGGCCGGAAACTCGCCCGCGTCGCGGCCAGGCGGCAGCGTGGAGCGGATCCACTCGAAGTTCACCCCCGGCACGACCGGCGTGAGGATCGTGCGCTGCCAGCCGCCTGGCTCGTCGACGACGTCCTGCTCGGCCGCGCGTCGCACGACTACGCGCGGCCCGTCGGCGGCGACGAGCTCGGTCAACGGCACGCCGAGCCCGTCGGCGATGCGGGCGAGCACGACGATCGTGGGTGCTTTCTGTCCACGTTCGACGGAGGAGAGCATGCTGACGCTGACCGAGGCCGCCTCCGCCAGCGCCTGAAGCGTCAACGCGCGATCGAGCCGGGCCGCCTGGATGCGGCGGCCGAGTTCGACAAGATCCGTCATTTCGCTATAATAGCCAGACGTTTCACGATAGCGAAATCGGATGGAAGCCATGCCCACGGACCTGACCGTCGCACCGGCGACGCCCGCCGACCTGGAGACCGTCACCACGATCTACGCCCACTACGTCACCGACACGGTCGCCACGTTCGAGCAGGTGCCGCCGACGGTCGAATACTGGCGGCAGCGGATGGCGGACCTGTCCGGGCAGGGCCTGCCGTTCCTCGTGGCGAGGATCGGCGGCGAAACCGTCGGGTACGCCTACGCCAGCCCCTGGCGGCCGAAGCCGGCCTACCGCTACACCGTCGAGGACACGATCTACCTCGCGCCGGGCTGGACCGGTCGCGGAGTGGGACGCGCCCTGCTGGAGCGGCTGCTTCAGGACTGCGCACACGCCGGCGTCCGGCAGGTCATCGCCGTCATAGCCGACACCGGCAGCGACGCCTCCGCCGCCCTGCACCGCCGCCTCGGCTTCGCCGACGTGGGCAGGCTGAGCGGCGTGGGCCACAAGCACGGCCGCTGGATCGACACAGCGCTCATGCAACGCACCCTGCGTTAGTGACCGGCAAGCTTTCACAAACACTCCACAATCGACTGGTACACCAAAGTGTGGCCGGGGGCGTCTTATGAAGCGTGAAGTGGCGAGGGGCGTCTCTGTGTGTCGCGGCGGCCGCGGTGTTGCCGGCCAGCCTGATGCTGTACGGCGTGTGCGTGCCCGGCGGCTACTACGACTTCGTCGTCGGAGCGCTGTGGTGCTGGACGATCGTCGGGGTCGCGTGGGCGGTGATCGGGGTCAGGTGGTGGCGTCGCGACCCTCCCGATTCGCGGTGGCGGCTGTGGCCGCTCGCGGTGTTTCCGTTCGTGCTCGTCGTGAGCTGGTGGACAGCCTCGGGTGACCTCGTCGGCAAGGCCACGTTCGCCCACTACCGGGCGGATCTGGAGCAGCTCGCCGATCGCGCCTCGACGAACGACGACACCCGCGTCGGGCCCTACCGGTTCCGCTCTCGGTTCTACATGGACGGTTGCACGCTCTACAGCGTGCGTGAACCGGCCATGGCGGTCGGATCCGGGCTGGCCTGGTGCCCTGGGGTATCGCCGACCGACCACATCTGGGACGAGGGCGAGATCTTCGAAAAGATCGAAGGCGACTGGTACACGTTCGTGATGCCGTTCGGCGACACCCCTGTCGACCCGTGGGGGCTTCAGGTCACCAGGATCGACTCAGTGGGCCACGTGTGAGGCGCGGTTCATCCGAGCCACCGGTCGAACCAGGCGCGGGTGCGGCGGAGCACGTCGAGTTGGTGGTTGCGTTCGCGGATCGAATGACCCTCCCGGGGATAGACGACGTAGGTGTGCTCGACACCGAAGCCGCGCAGCGCGCGGTAGAAGAACTCCGCCTGTGATACCGGGACGTTCGTGTCGTTCTCGCCGTGCAGGATCAGCACCGGTGTGCGGACCCTGGAGGCGTACGAGATCGGGCTGAGCCGGTCGTGGCGGTGCGGGCCGGTTCCTTCCCAGCCGCTGCTGCCGCCGAGAGCGGACTCGAAGCGCCCCTCCTCCCCGGTCGCGGCGAGCATGCCCCAGTCGCTGATCCCGGCGCCCATGACGGCGGCCTTGAACCGGTCGGTCTGCCCGACCGCCCACGCGGCCATGAAACCGCCGTGGCTCCAGCCGCCGATGCCCAGCCGGTCCGGGTCGGCGACGCCCGAGGCGACGAGCATGTCGATGCCGGCGCGGATGTCAGTCCACTCGTCCAGGCCGACCGCGCCGGCGACGCGCACCGCGAAGTCGTGACCGTGGCCCCGGCCGCCGCGCGGGTTGGGCAGAAACACGGCGTAGCCCGCGGTCGCCAGCCACTGGCCAGACGGGTGCCAATTGAGCATGAGCCGGTCGGCGTGCCGGTCGTACGGGCCGCCGTGGACGATGGTCACCAGTGGAAAGGGCCCGTCCGCGCGGGACCGGCCGGCGGGCAGGATCAGCAGGCCGTCGAGAGCCAGTCCGTCGAACGCCTTGTACGACAGGCGTTCCTGGACACCCCACCGCACGTCGCGCAGCTCGGGCCCGAGGTCGGTCAGCCTCGCCAGCGGCCCGCTCGTGGGGCCGGCGTGGACGTTTCCGGGCTCGTAGGACGTGCTCACCACCGCCGCGATGGCGGCACCGTCGCGGTTTGTGGTCAACGACGTCGCGAGGCCGTCCATCCGGGACACCTCGACGAGGTTGGGCCCGGCCGGATCGAGCCGGTGGATCGCCGTGTCGAGCCCGTCGGCGACCAGCACCAGCGGCGGGCCGGTGTCGACCTGCACCAGGTCGCTCGGGCAGGCGGTCATGCCGGCGGTCAGGTTGCGGTGGCCACCGGCCGGCCCGCTCGCCGGTACCGCGACGTCGAGCACCGCGTGTCCGCCTACCAGAGCGGGTGGGGTCTTCGCGAGATATGCCAGGTGCCAGCCGTCGCGGGCGGGCCACCAGACGAGCGACGACGCGCCCGCCGCGGCCGGCCCGAGGTCGCGCGTCACGCCGGTGTGCGAGTCGAGCAGGTGCAGAGCCGGCTCCACGAGGCCGGGATCCACGTCCGGGGTCGACCAGGTCAGTGCCGCCAGGATCCCGTCGCCGGGCCGCCGCACGACCTCGACGACATGGCGATCGCCGAACGCGTCCGGCGTCCGGACCTCGCCGCCGCGTACGTCGAGCAGTCGCAGCCGGTCCGGGCGGACGCGTTCACCCCACACCCGCGCGTCGTCACGCTCGCGCTCCCGACGCCTGTCCTCATCGGACGGTGGGTCGGGGGCGATCACCACGACAAGGTCCGGATCGGCGAGCGGGAGGTGTCCGGACACCCCGCCGGCCCAGGACGTGACCGCCCGCACGACGCCGTCGAACAGCCCGACCCGGTGCAGCTGCGCCGTGCCACGCTCGGCCCGGTCGGACAGGAAGTAGAGTGCCGTCGAATCCCCGGTCCACCGCGGCGCCGAATCGTATGCCTCGCCCGAGGTCAGTCGCCGCGGGGGAGCGGTCCCGTCGGCGGCGGCGGCCCAGAGCTCGCTGACCGGGTGAACACCCGCCTGCCCGACCGGGGCGACCACGTAGGCGACCCACTTGCCGTCCGGCGACAGCGCCAACGCCCGCGGGACACGACCGTCGACCACCATCTCGGCGGTGAGCTGTGCACGGTCCATTGGGGCACAGTATCGATCATCGCCGCATCCTCGGATCGTGTGTGGGGTCGGCGTACATGGGCGGGCAGCCGCGGTCGACCGCCTCGGGGCGCAGTTCGTAGTGCCAGGGCTCGTTGCGGTAGATCTGGCACAGCCCGTACCGGGCGCCGTGCCGCGACAGCCACGCCGCGGCGTCGGAGGGCCCGATGTCGATCGCGTCGCCGGACACGTGAGCCGACGTGTCCGCGGTGGCGACCCATCGGGCGGCCTCCTCCTCCGAGCCGTACTTCCAGACCGCCTCCCGGAGAAGCTCGTTCTGGTACTCCGGGGAACGCCAACCGCTGTTGACGTAGAACTCGATGCCGTCGGCGGCGGCGTCCGTGGCCGCCGCGCGCACGGCCCGGAGCAGCTCAGGGTGGAGATTGGCTACCCCGGGATACCAGTCGTCGAAGACGGTCACGCCGCCGCGGAGGGCGGCCCGAAGGCTTTGTGGTGATGTGGTTTCACTCATGCCACCAGTCAAGGCAACGCGGTGTTGCCAGCGCGTACGCCGTTTTCGATAGGCAGACGATATGTGAGCGGCGAACTACGCGATGGGAAAGTCGAAATACGTGTCCGGGTACGGCTCGTCTTTCAAGGTGTAGTGCCACCACTCGCATTCGTACGGGATGAAGCCGCACGTCTCCATGATGGAGCGGAGGTGTTGCCGGTTCGTCGCTTCGGCCTGGGCGATCCTTTCGGCGCCGTGATGTGAGATCAAATCCATCAGATCATGGTCGCCGCCCATGTGAGCGAGTTCGTCGGTCTCCAAGTGATAGAGGGTCAGGTCGACGGTGCTGCCCCGACTGTGGCCGGACTTGGCGGCCACGTACCCTCTTTCGAACATCTCGGGTCGGTCGATGTTCGGATAGTGTCGTAGCTTCGTCCGGCCATCCTCCGGCTGCTTTGACCAGCGCACAAAGCGATCCACGGCGCGTTGCGGTCGATACCCGTCCCAGAGCAGCAGGCCGAAGCCGAGAGACTCGGCCTTGTCCCGTGCCTTTTCCAGGGCGGTACACAGCGCCCTTGTGCCGACGATGCGATTTGCCAGGTATCCGTCCACCGGTTTGCCGGTGAAGTTGTCCCACGTGGCGTACTTGGCGTCCCAACGTATCCCGGGCACAAGCTCGTCCACGAAAGCGAAGTCATCCCTCATCGAAGTTTTCCTGTCAGTGTCAGCGACACCAACCGGTCGATCACGTCGGTGAGGGGCAGTCCGGCGGCCGCCATCATCCTCGGATAGCGGCTGTACGAGGTCATCCCGGGCATGGTGTTGACCTCGTTGAGGACGACCGTGCCATCCTCCTTGAGGAACATGTCCACCCGCGAGAGCCCCCTGCATCCCAGGGCGCGGTAGATGGCCTTCGCGGTCTCCTGGACGAGGAGGCGCGACTCCGCCGGAATGTCCGCGGGGACGATGGGCGTCGAGTTTTCGGAACCGGTCTCGGGCTCGCTCTCCTGATGGATCCTGAAGAAGCCATGGGACAGGGCGATTCGATCCACCTCGCCGGCGATCAGCTCCAGATCGTTCCCCAGGATGGCGCACCCGACCTCGCTGCCGACGACGGCTTCTTCGATCAGCACCTTCGAGTCGTACCGCCGCGCGGTTTCCAGCGCACTCGACAGCTCTTCCCGGCGAGTTACCTTGCTGACGCCGAAGGACGAACCCGAACGGGCCGGCTTTACGAAGACCGGATAGGTGAGCAGGTCGGGATCGATGCTCTCGTTCGCCGTGACGATCCAGAAGTTCGGCGTGGCGATTCCCGCGTTTCGCGCGACGACGTAGGCGAGGGACTTGTCCATGCACAGGACGGAGCCTTGGACGTCGCAGCCCACGTAGGGGATGCCGGAGAGCTCCAGCAAACCCTGCGTCGCGCCGTCCTCGCCGAGCTTGCCGTGCAGGACGGGCAGCACCAGGTCCAGACTGATCGTTTCGTATTTTCCGTCCTCCAGGACGAGCAGTCCTTGGACGCTTCTGTCCGGTGACAGCACGGCCGGACGGCAGTTGCCGCTCTCCCAATCTGGGCCAGGGCCGTCACAAAGGTTCCAGGCACCGTTCCTCGTAATCCCGATGTAGTACGGTTCGTACTTCTCGGTGTCGAGGCTGCTGGCGACCTCTTGCGCGGATTTGATGGAGATAGGGTGCTCTTCGGAACAGCCCCCGAACATGACCCCGATTTTCAACCTATCCATGCTGGCTTCTGCTCTCAAATCTCAGGCAATTGACGATGGAATTTTCGACGGTGTCGCGCAGGGCGTGGTCTGTGTAGTAGGCGGTGTGCGGACTGATGAGCACATTCGGCAGCTTTTGCAGGCGCAACAGCGCCTTGCTGTCGATGGGCTTGTCTCTACAGTCGGCGTAGAAGATCCCTTCCTCTCCCTCGAGGACGTCCAGCGCCGCACCGCCCAGCTTGCCGCTCTCCAACGCGGAGATGAGCGCCTCGGTGTCGAGAAGGGAACCGCGGCCGGTGTTGACGACGAACGCCCCGCGTTTCATCCGGTCGATCCGCCGGCGGTCCAGGAGATGGTGTGTATCCGCGCTGAGCGGTGTATGGAGCGTGACGATGTCGCTCTGCCGTAGCAGTTCGTCCAGGGAGACGTAGTCCACGGACGCCTTGGGTTGACTGTCGTACGCCAATATTCGGCAGCCGAAACCGCGCAGCCTGTCCATGACCGCGGTGCCGATGCGACCCGTTCCGACGACCCCGACCGTCAGGTCGCGCAGCTCCTTACCGCGCACCTCGTTGAGCCTGTAGTCGTGAACCTCGGCACGGAGCACGATGGACTTCGCGCTGCGCACCGCCATCAGCATCAGCATCAGCGTGTAGTCGGCCACGCTGTCGGGCGAGTAGGACACGTTCTCGACGAAAATGCCGACGCTCCGCGCGTACGTCACGTCGATGTGGTTGTACCCGATGCTTCTCGTGGAGATGTAGGCTACGCCGGCCCGGCTGAGCGCAAGGAGAGTGGAGTTGGTGATTTGAGTCTTGTGACCGACGCTGACGCACCGATTTCCTCGTGCCAGCTCGACGTTGGCCTCGGATACTGCCGCCTCGGTGATCGCCGGCATGATGCCGAAGCGAGGCGCCATCTCCCGAAACAAGACGGCCTCGTCCTGCCCGCATCCATAAATCGTGATCCCCGTTGTCGGGGCGACCGGGGTGGGCGAGGGCGCCAGCGTTCGGGTGCGGCGGACCGCTGTTCGCGCCGGTTCGCTGAAGGGCATGCCCTCCAGTCAAGGCAGCCGCGTGTTGCCGCTACGTATGTGGTTTTCGATATGCCGACGATATGCTACCGGCCGGTAACGGGCTGGCCGCGGTCACGGGCCGCAGTTTGGCGGGCCACCGCTGGGCGTCCTCTTGGCTGGCGAGATGGAGAACCGGTGTAACGGCGGGTGGGGTTGGTGGCAAGAGAAGGTGTGACCGATAACCGAGCCGCCAGTGACCTGGACGTGGAGCGGGTGCGCCACATCGGCAGTGACCGGGAGGCGCTGGAGGAGTTCTACCTGGCCCACTACGCGGATGTGGTCCGCTACTTCGCGCGTCGCCTGCGGGATCCGCACGACGTGGCGGACCTCGTCGCCGACACGTTCATCGCGGCCATGCAGTCCGCCGCGCGGTACGACCCAGGGCGTGGACGGCCGCTGGCGTGGCTGCTCGGCATCGGACACAACACATTGCGCCGCTTCCACCGTCAGCGCGCGGCCGATCGGCAGGCGGTGACCCGGTTCGCCGGACGCCGGCTGCTGGACGCCGAGGACATCGCGGTCCTGGAGGACCAGATCGCCGCCGAGCAGCGGGTACGGCCCGTTCGCGCGCTGTTGGGCGAGCTGTCCAAGACCGAGCGCGAGCTTGTCCAACTGGTCGACGTCACGGGACTGACCCCGAACGAGGCCGCGACCGCGATGGGGATGCTGCCCGGGTTGGCGAGGGTGCGGTTGTTCCGCGCCCGGGCACGGCTGCGCACCGCGTTGCGACTACAGGAGGAACCAGAATGACCAACTTCCAGCAGGCTCTGCTCGACGAACTGCGTTCCCGGGCGGTGGCACCGGCGGGGGAGCCGGCGCCGGTCCGGCGGGTCCGTCCGCGGCTGGCCCTGGGCGGCGTCGCGGTGGGCATGGCCGCCGTCACCGCGGCCGCCGTCAGCGTCGTCCACAAGGGACAGACTCCGGCGTACGCGGTCACCAACGAGCCGGACGGGAGCGTCTCGGTGACCGTGAACCGGGTGAGCAGTCCGGTGGAGGCGAACCGGAAGCTGCGTGACACGGGCAACCGGGTCGTCGTCATGCCGCCCTCGGCCCCCGAAGACTGCCCGGTTTCGGACCGGGGCACGGTGGCACCGGACGGGGTCACCTCGTACATCGTCATGCCGGAGCCGAACGACAACATCGCGCGGGTCTACCCGCACAAGCTGCCGCCGAACACCCTGGTCGTGGTCATCCCGAGCAAGCGTGAGCCGGGTCAGCCGCCCAACGCGGTGGCGATCCCGTACCTCGCACCCGGACCGAAATGTGTGGTGGACCCCTACGCCGGCTGAGCGTCGGCGGGACGGGTGTGGGGGATGAGGGCGAGCAGCTGGATCGCGGCGAGCCCGTACTGCGCCGCGTCGTTGGTGCGCACGAACGCGGCCTCGTCGACCGGCATCAGCACCTGGGCGCCGTCGATCCGGGTCAGCGTCCACTCCGGCTGGCGTTGCAGGGCGTTGCTGTTGAGCTGGTCGCCCTCGTCGAGGGCGAACTTTCGCCAGGCGAGTGCGGCCAGGTCGGCGTCGCCGGTGCGCGCCGCGGCGTACGCGGCGAGGCGGCTGTGTGCCTGGACGAGTGAGATGCCCGTGAGCGCCTGCCCCACCTCGGACTCCTGCCGCTCCGGCGGTGCCAGGTAGAGGCGGCAGTAGTCAAGCCAGGCCCGCTCGAACTCCGGCAGGTCGAGGTCGAGGTCGATGAGCTCGGCAATGACCTCCGGGAGGCCGAAGACGGCCGACAGGTGCGAGACGCTGACGCCGTCCAATGTGGTGTCGAAGCGGCCCGTCGCCAGGTCGAGCCGGGCCTGGCCGGTGAGGAAGCCGTGCCGCAGCTTGCCGATGTCGGCCATCGTGCCGAGCAGCCGGTCGCGTGCCCGGGTGTCGCCGTGCCGCTCCCACCGGGTGAGCCAGGCGGCGGCGAGGGATCCCCAGTCGGTGCCGAGGCTGACCGACAGGGCGCTCGGGTCGGGCACGTAGGCGTCCGTGCGGATCTTGCGATGTGGGTCGACGACCACGAACGTCTCTTCCGGTGAGGCGAGCTCGTCGAGCAGGTCACCGGTCCGCTCGTCGGCGGTCAGGTAGTAGTAGAACCGCCGGTAGACCGCGTTGGAGATGCGCAGCTGCTTGCAGCTGCACCCCCAGTGCTGCACGTTGTGCCGGGAGCCGAGGCCTTTCCAGCGGCCGAGGTGGTAGACGTCGACCTCGCCGGTGTGCCGGGTCATCGCCTCGGCGAAGCGGAAGACGTCGGCCCGGCCGGTGCGCAGGTACTGGTACCACAGCCACAGATCGGGGGAGAGCTCCGAGTTGTCCCAGGCGTATCCGCCGACGTCGTAGCGCCAGGTGTGCCGGTCGGGGTCGTACTCGTGCATGACGTCGCCGTAGTCCCAGAACCCGTACCAGCGGCGTTGTTCGCGTTGGCGTACGTAGTAATCGAACAGGAAGTCCAGGCGCTCCTCGACGTCCTTGTGGCGCGCGTCGGGCAGGCTCCAGCTGCCGAAGACGTTCGCGGCCCGCAGATGCTCGGGCGAGGCGGTCAGCAGCCCGGGGGAGCTGAGCATCGAGGCGTGCTCGGCGAGCTCCTCATTGGACGGTGTCGCGTCGTGGACCCGCAGGCTCAGCTCGTGTGTCCGCGCGATCCCGTGCGGGGTACCGTAGCCGGGCTCGTAGTCCTCGTAAGTTATCTCGAGGCCCTCGAGCTGCTTGGCGAAGGTGTCCTGGCCCATGCCGTCGTGCCAGTAGCGCAGATCCATGGCCGGGGCGGTCGGCGACCACATCCACACCGTCGCCGTCGCCAGGCCGGTCGCCGCCCCGCGGATGTCGAGCCGGGTCGGATGCAGCTTCCAGAAGTCGCGAAGGCCGAACCCGAGACCGCCTCCGGTCGCGCCACCGACGTATCCGTATCCCGCCGACCGGGTACCCGACGGGATGGTGACCCAGGCGTGGCCGGGCGCCGTCCGCTTGCGTAGCAGGAAGCCGTCGGCGCTGGTCTGGTCGAGGGTGTAGTCGTTCCACTGTGGAATCAGATGCAGCCGCCCGGAGACGGCGGGATCGGCGATGTCGCCGACCGCGTGGCCGGCGACCTGCCGGCGCCGCACGGCAGCGCCCGGGTCGCGGCGCAGACCGGTCAGGCCGCGGACCGCCTCGGTGAGGAATCCCTCCGGTCCGGCGAGCCGGACGTGCCGGTCGTGCGGGTCGTCGCGCATCACCACGTCGGCGCTCAGCCCGAGCCCGGCGAGGAAGTCCCGCTCGGGATCGCCGTCCCAGACGAAGGTGTGCACGACGCGTACGTCCGGGGCGCCGGCGTAGAAGTACAACCGGACGCTGAACGGCAACCAGCCGCCGTGGTGTCCTTCCAGCCGTACGACGGCACGCACCGGACCGTCCTGCTCGACCGTGATCCGCTCGACCTCGGCGGTGATCTGGTGGCGGTTGCGGGAACCGTCTTCGTCGGGCCGGTGCTGCCGCAGGCTCACCAGCCGCGCCGCCCGCACGACCTGCCGGCCGCCGTACTCGATCGACGCGATCAGGTGCGGGCGGCGCAGCGTCCACGTCACCGGCCCGGTGCCGACCCGGAGCTCGTCGTCCGACGCCACCACCGTGACCGGCTCGGCGGGTGGGTCCGGGGCGCGTCCGGCCACCACCTCGTACGACGCGGCGGGGTCCTGCTGCCGGCCGATCGCGTGCGCCGACCACTTGACCGAGCCGTCCGGCCAGGTGGCCGCGGTCCAGCTTTGCAGCGGCGTGCCGTCGGCCAGCGCGAACGGGGTATCCGCGGCGACCGTGCCGCGGAGCCAAGGCAGTCCCCAGGTGACGCCCTGCCGCCTGGGACCGTCGAGCCAACCCAGGCGGGTCACTCCTTCACCGATCCAATGAGGACACCCTTGGCGAAGTGCTTTTGCAGGAACGGGTACACCAGCAGGATCGGCACCGTCGCCAGCACGATGACGGCGAACTTCAGGCCCTGTAGCGGGAAGGCCGCGGAAGCCTGCTGGTTCAACACGTTCTCCGAGTCCGAGTTGGGCGCGGTGAGCTGGCGGACCAGCACCTGGAGCGTCCACTTGTTCTCGTCGTTGATGTAGAGCAGCGGCGACATGTAGTCGTTCCAGATCGCGACCGCGTAGAACAGCGAGAACGTCGCGATGACCGGCTTGGACAGCGGCAGCACGATCCGCCAGAAGACCTGGAGCTCGTTGCAGCCGTCGATCCGCGCCGCCTCCTCGAGCGCCTCCGGCAGCTCCTGGAAGAACGCCTTGACGATGAGGAGGTAGAACGGGTTGATGGCCAGCGGCAGGATCAGCGCCCAGTAGCTGTCGAGCAGCCCGACCTCGCGCACCACCAGGTAGGTCGGGATCATGCCGCCGGTGAAGATCAGCGTAAAGAGGACCAGGTTGATGAAGAAGGTGCGGCCCGGCAGGTTCCGCTTCGACAGCGGGTACGCCATCGTGAGCGTGAGCGCCACCTGGACCACCGTGCCGACGGCGGTCACGCCGATGGTGGTGAGCAGCGCGCGGATGAACACGTCGCCCGAGAACATGAATTCGTACGCGTCGGTGACGAACTTCTCCGGCCACAGGAAGAACGGCCGGGCGTCGATCTCGGATTCGGAGGCGAACGAGCCCGCGAAGACGTAGAGCAGCGGCAGCACGGTGATGGCCGCGAGCGACAGCAGGACGAGGACGTTCAGGACGTCGAAGACCCGGCTGCCGAGCGAGTCGTAGTGCCGCACCGATGAGCGCTTGCCGGTTGCCTTGCGGGCGACCTTGTCGAGTGCCATGTCAGTCGCCTCTCAGTACAGTCCGCGCTCGCCGAGGCGCTTGGCCAGCCAGTTCGAGCCGACGATCAGGAACACACCGACCACGCCCTTGAAGAGGCCGACCGCGGTGGAGTAGCTGAAGGCACCCTGCGTGATGCCGACGTAGTACACGAACGTGTCGAAGACGTCCGCGGTCGAGCGGTTGAGCGAGGTCGTCATCAGCCAGATCTGTTCGAACCCGCTGTCCAGCAGGTTGCCCGAGGTCAGGATGGCCATCACCACGATCGCCGGCCGGATCGCGGGCAGCGTGATGTGCCAGAGCTGGCGCCAGCGTCCGGCGCCGTCGACCCGGGCCGCCTCGTACAGTTGTGTGTCTACACTGGCCAGTGCGGCCAGGTAGATGATCGTCCCCCAGCCGGTCTGCTTCCACAGCAGCTGGAGCACGATGATCGGCCGAAACCAGTCGGCCTGGGCCACGTAGTCCGCCTTCTGGCCGCCGATGATGTCGTGGATGAGGTTGGCGAGCACACCGAAGTCGGCCGAGAACAGCAGGTAGGTCAGCGACGCCACGATCGTCCACGACAGGAAGTGCGGGATGTAGATCAGCGACTGGACCGAGCGCTTTACGATCCGGACGCGCAGCTCGTTCAGCATGAGCGCCACCACGATCGGCGCGGGGAAGACGAAGACCACGGTGAGCAGCGCCAGGATCAGCGTGTTGGCCATCAGGCGGCCGAAGTCCGGGCCGCCGAAGAACGACTCGAAGTGCTTCAGGCCGACCCACGGGCTGTCCGCGTACCCGAGAAACGGCACGTAGTCCTTGAAGGCGATGTGCAGCCCGTACATCGGCCAGTACTTGAAGATCAGGAAGTACACCACGCCGGGCAGCAGCATCAGGTACAGCCACCGGTTGCGCGCGACAAGCGCGAGGCGGCGGCCCGGCGACCTCCGGACCCGTACGCGCGGGGCTCGTGGCCGCGTGGTCTTCGGCGTTTCCGGCGCCACGCCGGGGACCAGATCGGTGGCCACAGCGGCCACCTCCTATCGAAGGCGGGAAGGGGGCCCGGTCTGGTGACCGGGCCCCTTTCGAAAACCGTTACTTGGGAAGCTTGGACACCAGATCGTTGACCTCCTGCGCGACCTGGGTGCCGCCGCTGTCGTACCAGCGCTTGACCTCGGCCCGCAGCTGCTCCTCGGTGATCTCGCCGGACAGGTACTTGATCCGCGCGTCCGGGACGATCAGGTCGAGCGTCTGGCCCTTCTCGATCTGCGTCGGTGCGAGGACGGGCAGCGCCGGGTTGTGCACCGCCGTCTTGAGGTCCTCCTGCATCAGCGTGTCCCGCAGCTCGAACAGCTTCGTCTCCTGCTCGGTGGGGAACTTGGTCGGGAAGAGGCTGCCCCCGACGCTGTACCGGGTGCCGAGCTGGATGAAGGCCTTGTCCACGTCGTTCTGGAGCGTCTTGACCTGGGGGTCGTCCTGGTTGATCAACACGGCCTTGCCGTCTTCGAGGTTGTAGTTACGGCCCTGGATGCCGTGGGTCAGCAGCGCGCCGCCCGTCTTGTCCTGGAGCTTGTCCAGCGCCTTCAGGACGTCATCCAGCTGCTCCTCGGTCCGGATCCGCTGCTTGCTGATGGCGAGGACGTCGAGGTACCCGGTGAACGCGAGGGAGAACTTCTGGCCGTCGGACCGCTTCATGTTGCCCACCATGGCGACCTTGTCCATGTCCTTCGGGTCGGCCTGCCGGAACCGGCCGGCCAGGTCGGTGCCGCGGACGTTGACGTCGATGATGATGCCGCCCTTGCCCTGGATGAACGGGTCGTTCCAGCTGCCCGCGTCCAGCGTGGCGAAGTCCTTGTTGACCAGGCCCTCGTCGACCCACTTCTTCATGAACCGGTTGGCCTGGTAGAACTCCTCGGTGTCGAAGCCGGGCACGAGCTTGCCGCCCCGCTCACCCCAGCCGTTGGGCGCGCCGAACCAGGTCTCCATCGTGTCGTACGGGCTGTTGCTGGCGTAGAAGCCGGGCCACTTCGGGATGATCAGGCCGTACGTGTCCTTCTTGCCGTTGCCGTCCGGGTCCCGCTCGGTGAACGCCTTGGCCATCTGGTACAGGTCGTCGACCGTCTGCGGCTCCGATAGACCAAGTTTCGCCGCCCAGTCCTTGCGGTACACGACGGCCGACCGCAGCAGCGGCCGGGTCCGGTAGATGCCGTAGATCTTGCCGTTGACCGAGGAGTTGAGCGCCCGCCGCTCGTCGGCCGGCTTGAGGTTGGGGTACTTGTCGAGCTTGTCGGTCAGGTCCCAGAAGGCACCGGCCTGGGCGGCCCGGACGAACGTCGGGCTCTTCTCGTTCACCCCCATCACATCGGGGAGGCTGTTGGACGCGAGCGTGACGTTGAGCTTTTCGTTGTAGTCCGCGTTGGGCACCCAGGTGATGTTGAGCTTCTTGCCGATGTGCTGCTCGACGGCCTTTTGCAGCTCGCCGCCCGGATCGGGTGCCGTGCCGAACAGCTTGGTCATCACGTTGATCGTGTCGAGTGAGGAGGCCTTCTCCTCCTCGCCACCGCAGGCGGTGCCGGCCATGGCGGTGCTCAGCGCGAGCGCGGTGGCAACGATCCGGGTCTTTATCGTCATGAGAGTCCTTTCGCTTGTAGACGCGCCTCGTTTTCGGCGAAGAAGCGCAGGCATAGCCAGGTGTCCAGCTGGATCCACCCGCCGATGGCGATCACCAGCACCAGGAACGGGAACGTCGCGGACGCGTACACGACCGCGGTGAAGATGAACAGCAACAGGACGGTCGCGGCCGGACGGGTGAGGGCGAACAGCGAGGCCTTGGGGAAGTAGCCGAGTGTCCGCAGGTCGAAGTGCACGGCCATGGGCAGCAGGTACGCCGCGACCACGACCACGGCGACGATCGCCGCGAAGGTGGCCAGCCGGAACCCCGTGCCCGCCGATCCGAGCGAGGCGAAGTAGAAGTAGTTGACGACCAGAAGGACGGTCGTCCCGGCCAGGGGCAGGACGATCAGAGACCCGCGCCCGAACTCGCGACGGTAGGCGGCGGCGAACGCCGGCCAGGACTGAAATGTTTCACCTCGTGCGCGCCGCCGGGCGAGCGTGTAGGCCGCCAGCGTGGCCGGCCCGATCCCCAGGACCACCCCGCCCGCCAGCGTGAACACCAGCCAGAGCAGGTTGAGCTTGGCCGCCCAGACGACCTCGTCCGTGGCCTCGTAGAGTCTTGTCGCCCAACCGGTCGCGCTCGCCGCGCGTGGTGGGTCGGATGGCGAAAACATGGAAGACGGAGCTCGACGCTGCACGCTGGCCTGCCTTGGGGCGAGCGGGGGTTACGGATCCAAATGTGTGAGCGACCGTAGCCCTGAATCGTCTCAATGTCAACGCCAGGAAAGGCCTTGCCTCAAGGGCTTCAGGGGACTACCTTCCGTTGTAGCCGGGCTTCGTCGCGGTGCGCTGACGCGCGGCGTCGGGCGTTTCGCGGCCAGCCGGTCAGTGCTCGGTCACGCGAAGGTTGGCGTATTCGCCGATCATCGGCGCCATCTGCCGAAAGCCGAGCTTGCCGCCGGAGAGCGGCTGGTCGTCCTGCCATCGAAACGACACGAGATCCGCCACCTCGAAGGTGATCACGCCACTGTGGACGGTGAGGCGCAACGGGTACGGTCCCTGCGCGTCCAGCACCGCGGGCAGCGGGTCGGGCCCCTGCGCGACAAGGTGGAAGCCGTAGCTCTTGCGCAGGTTGCAGGTGTGCAGCCGGCGTTCCGACGGCCACATCCGGCGAAAGTACGACACGTGGTAGGCGTCCAGGTCGCCGTGGTGGTACTGCTCGTACCGCCCGGTGCGCGGCGCCAGATCGAAAAGATCCTCGCCCTGCCGCCCGCGCGCGTGGAAGAAAACGATGCACAGGCCGGGCTCCCGGATCGGCCAGAAGTCCCACTCCACCGTGACGTCGGCGCCGAAGTCCCGCGGACACCACAGCACCACGTTGGCGTCCTGGCCGTCCCCCGGCGGGCGCAGGCTCTCCAGCCTCAGCCGTCCGCGCGGGAACGACACGGCGCCGTCACCCTCCAGCCGGAACGCCGCCAGGTCGTCCGGAGAGCTCAACGGGTTGACGTAGGGCATCGGCGTCGACTCCTCACCGTTGTCGCGTGGTCCCGCGCGCGACGAGCTCGGGCTTGAACAGCATCTGTCGATGTACGTGATCCGGGTTGGTCGCCTCGTCGATGAGCAGCTCGGCCGCGGTGCGCCCGAGCTCCCGCCGAGGCTGGCGCACCGACGTGAGGGGGACCGTCGCGGCGGCCGCGAAATCGATGTCGTCGTAGCCGACGATGGCGAGGTCGTCGGGCACGCGGATCCCGAGCGTGGCGCACGCCTGGAGCAGGCCCAGCGCCAGCAGGTCGTTGGCGCACACCACCGCGGTGGGGCGCACCTTGCGGGACATGCCGGCGATCCGGGCACCCGCACCGCGGCCCTCCGCGACGGACAGCGCGTCGGTCCGTACCACCACGAGGTCCTCGCCCGTGTACCCGGCGGCGGTCAGCGCCCGCCACGCGCCCTCCCGCCGGTCCCGAACCTGTCCGATCCGCTCCGGACCGCCGACGAACGCGATCCGGTCGTGGCCGAGGTCGAGCAGGTGGTCGACCGCGAGATGCCCGCCGAGGACGTTGTCGACCGCCACCGAGCAGTGCATGTCGCCGGCGCGGGTGCGGTCGACGATGACCACGGGTGTGCCGCGCCGGGCGAGGTCGTCCAGCAGGGGATCCTCGGGATCCACGGGCGTCACGAGTACGCCCTGCACCCGCTGGCCCTCCAGCCGGGTCAGGTAGGACCGCTCGCGCTGTCCACGCTGGTCGCTGTTGCACAGGAACACCGACAGGTCGGCCTCCTCGGCCACGTCTTCGACCCCGCGCGCCACGTCGGTGAAGAACGGGTTGCTCGCGTCGAGCATCACGTACGCGAGCACCCGGCTCTTGCCGACGCGGAGCTGGCGGGCCGACTCGTTGCGTACGAAGCCGAGCTCACGCATGGCCTGCTCGACCCTCGCCCGGGTGCCCGCACTCACCCGCTCGGGACGGTTGAGGACGTTGGACACGGTCGCCATCGACACGCCCGCCGTCGCCGCGACGTCCTTGACGCTCGCGGAGCGCGCGGCGCCTCCGGCGGCCGCCAACACCATGCCGTCGCTCCTCGGTCCTGACCGGGTCGTGACCCCGCGCGTGAAACGTAACAGCGCGCGCGAGTATGGCTGCGGACCCGCAACGGAGGCGGCTGACTGGCAGCGCCCGGACCTCCTGTGCCACACCCGCTTCGGCGTGAACATGCGGGCGCAGCGGATCCTACGCGGCGATTGAAACAATTCACAAGAGCGGGCGAACGCTCGCCCGCGGATCGACCGGCATCAGCCCAGCTGGTCGCGGCGGCGAATCAGGGCGGCGGTCTCGGCGGTGTTGCCGGCCAACTCGATGGCTTTGTCGTACGCCGCGCGCGACTGCTGACCGCGGCCCAACCGGCGCAGCAGGTCGGCGCGGGTCGCGTGGAAGGCGTGATAGCCGGCCAACTTTTCCCCGAGCCGGTCGACGGCCGCCAGCGCCACCTCCGGCCCGTCGAGCTCGGCGACCGCGATGGCCCGGTTGAGGGCGACGATCGGCGAGCGGTCGAGGCGGACGAGCTGGTCGTAGAGGGCGACGATCTGCGACCAGTCGGTGTCGCGGATGTCGCGGGCGGAGGTGTGCACGGCGTTGATCGCGGCGAGGATCTGGTAGCGGCCCGGCGCCACCCCGGTCGCCAGGCGCTCGCGTACCAGCCGGTGACCCTCGGCGATCAGCGTCCCGTCCCAGGCCCCGCGGTCCTGCTGGTCGAGGGTGACGAGCTCGCCGCTGGCCGATACCCGGGCGGTGCGGCGGGCCTCGGTGAGCAGCATCAGCGCCAGCAGCCCGGCCACCTCACCGTCGTCCGGCAGGAGGGCGCGGACCAGGCGGGTGAGCCGGATCGCCTCGGCGGTCAGGTCGTGCCGGACCGGATCGGCGTCCGGGCTGGTCGCCAGGTATCCCTCGTTGAAGACCAGGTAGAGCACGGCGAGCACACCGGAGACGCGGGCCGGGAGATCGTCCGCGGAGGGCACCCGGAACGGGATGCGCGCCGCCTTGATCTTGGCTTTCGCGCGGGTGATGCGCTGCCCCATGGCGGTCTCCTGCACCAGGAAGGCGCGGGCGATTTCGGCCACGGTCAAACCGCCGAGCATGCGCAGGGTCAGCGCCACGCGGGTCTCCATCGCCAGCGCCGGGTGGCAGCAGATGAAGATCAGCCGGAGCCGCTCGTCGTCGACCGCGCCGAGAGGCTCGACGGGGTCGTCGTCGTACAGCATCTGAGCCTCCTTCTGCTTGTCGTCGCGCTTGTTTTCGCGCCGGATCCGGTCGATGGCCTTGCGGTTGGCGGTGGTGGTCAGCCAGGCGCCGGGATTGGGCGGCACCCCGTCGGCCGGCCACCGCTCGACGGCGGTCGCGAACGCCTCGGCCGCCGCCTCCTCGGCGATGTCGAGGTCACCGAAACGCCTGGTCAGGGCGGCTACCACCCGCGCCCACTCCGCGTGGTGGGCACGGGTGATCGCCTCCTGGACGTCGATCACGCTCACTCGCCCGGAAACGGCCGCGTCGCGATCCCCAGGAACGGCCGCACTTCGACCCTCCGGTTGCACGCCTTCGACCCTTCGGCCGCGAGCTTGAGCGCCACGTCGAGGTCGGGGGCCTCCATGACCCAGAAGCCGGCGAGGTGCTCCTTCGACTCCACGAAGGGTCCGTCGGTGAACAGCGCCTCCTCGCCCCGGTTGTCGATGACGGTGGCGGTGCTGGGTGAGTTGAGGCCGCCGGCGAACACCCAGTGCCCTTCGGCCATGATCCGTTCGTTGAACGCGTCGATGGCGGCCCTCTCCTCGGGCGTGGCCGAGTTGGTCCTGTCGTCGATTACGGAAACCATGTAGTGCATCTCGAAATCATCTCCTGTGGGGTTTGTGCGCCGGCCGCGGTCAGGCGGTCGCGTATCGCGGGCGGCCGGTGGGCCGGTAGACCTGGAACGTGAGCCCCTTCGAGGTGCTCCGCAGGTCGACAAGGTCGAGCGCCGTGTCCGGGCCATTCTCGGGGAACAGCCGCGTGCCCTGCCCGATGACCATGGGATAGGTGAGCAGGACGATCTCGTCGACCAGGCGGTTGTCGAGCAGCCACCGGATCAGGGCGCCGCTGCCGTGTACCTGGAGCTCCCCGCCGGGCTTGGCTTTCAGGTCGCCGACGGCGGCCGCGAGGTCACCGGAGAGGACGGTCGTGTCCGCCCACCGCGGGTCGGTCAGGGTGGTCGACGTGACGTACTTGGGCTTCGTGTTCAACGCCGTCCAGATCGGGCTGTCGCCCGGATCGTCCCACGTTCCCCAGGATCCGGCGAAGATCTCGTACGTCCGCCGGCCGAACAGGAACGCGTCGGCGCGCTCGTAGACCTGGTTGAGAAACGTCGCGGCCTCGCCGTCGTCCTCGAAGAACGGCAAGGCCCATCCGCCGCGCTCGAACCCGCCGCTGCGGTCCTCGTCCGGCCCGCCGAGCCCCTGGATCACCCCGTCGAGAGAGACGTTCGTGACGGTCGTCAGTTTCATGGTCGATCATCTCCTGTGGTTTGCGGCGCCCCCGCGGGCGGCCTCTCACCCTTGCCACGAACGCCCCCGCCTCGATCCGACACCACCGCCGGAATTTTTCGTCTTGACCCTGACGCGCGACAGGCCCGCAGAATCGACATCGTGGACGACGATCACATGGACGACCAATCCGGGCGGTGGCAGATCGGGCGGTTCGCCGAGCTCGTCGGCCTGAGCATCCCCCAACTGCGCCGCTACGACCGGCTGCGGCTGCTCGAACCCGACGGCCGCGAAGCGCGGTCCGGCTACCGTTACTACACGCGCGGCCAGACCGGCGCCGCCCGGGCGATCGCCTTACTTCGATCGTTGGACATGCCCATCGCCGACATCCGCCAGATCCTGGCCGGCACCGGCGACGCCGAACGGCGCCAGCTGTTTCGCGACCACCGCGCGCGGCTGGAAGCCCGCCTTGACGAAGTCCGCCGCCTACTCGCGGCGGTGGACACCCTCACGCAGGAGGACACCATGCATGCCGACGCGCAGACCGAGATGACCGCCTGGCTGCATCTCATGCCCCGGCTTCCGGTCACCGACATCGACCGCTCGATCGCCTACTACCAGGAGGCACTCGGCTTTCGCCTCGCGTGGCGTACCACCGACGGCACCCTCGCCGCCCTGTCCAGCGGTGACATCGAGATGCTGCTGCTCGTCCCCTGGCGCGGCGACTCGCCCCCGCCCGCGCAGTCCGCCTACGTGTACGTCGAGGATCCGGACGCCCTGTGCGCGGAGTACCAGCAGGCCGGCGCCGACGTCGTCGACCCGGTGGCCTCCCGCCCCTACGGCATGCGGGACTTCGTCGTGCGCGACCCGGACGGGCACCGCTTCACCCTCGGCCGCGGCGAAGAGCGCCTGCGCGAGGTCGCCGGCCACTACGGCCTCACCCCCGAGACGATCGCCGTCGACCCCTGGCTGCCGCGTCCTCGGACCTGAGGATGACGCGGGCGACCTCGCCGATCGACGTCGCGGATCTTGGCCGGCATGAAGGCGGGTGGCCGTTCCGGCGGGAGGGCGATGCGGGGAGCCCTTGGTACACGTCACCTAGGTCGGCATGCCTGCTTCGGCGAGCAGGTCGGCGGCGAACACCTCGTCGCGGATCGCCTGCTCGACCACCAGTTCGGCCAGCTGGTCGGGCGTGAGCCGGCGCGCCGCCTCGGTGTAGAGGGTGCGTTCCGCGTCGTCGGGGTCGGGGTTGGGTGGTGTCGCGGACGCCGAAAGGTGGACGCATTCGGCGACGGCCGCCAACATGACCGCGGCCGCGTGGGCGCACAGGTCCTCGCCCGTGTCGGGGCAGGCGCACCGGCCGGTCAGGGCGCCGTCCACGATCCCGACCCAGGGGCGCAGGCTGCCTACCGGGTCGTGCACCGGTGCCTGGACTCCGCCGCCGACGGGCTCGAGCTCACCGATCCGGTCATCGTCCCGCAGCCGCTGGGCGGCTTGCTCCACGCCGGGTGGGATGGACTCACGAAAGGCCTCGACATCAATGCGAACCGCCACGCGGGCACCCTACCGGCCGCGCTCCGGCAGATTTCCCCCGCCCGTGTCAGCTGGAGACCGTATGCTCCCGCGGGGACCGCTCCCGGCCGGCGGCTCGCGGGGCGAGCCGAAATCCCCGGCCGTCCACTGCCAGGTCCGCGGGACAAGCCCCGAAGGGGTTCTTCGTGGGGCCTATCTCCGCCATCCTGACGCAGTGTCACCAGCTCATGGGTCGAGACTTCGAGATCTCGGAGAGTTGGGGTTGAAAATAGCGCCCTAGCTTTCCGAGATCTGGAATCTCGCGCCGCTCACCTCGCCGCGGCGGTTACCGGCGGCGACGAAAATCCGCAGCTTTCCCAGAGCGCCGATCCGGGAGCAGACATTGTGGACAAACAGTGACCGTCGCGCGGCCCAATAGGGGTGAGCGCGACCAGCGGCGGACGGGTGAGGCCGCGGGAGCGGCGGTCTGGACCACGACGGACGTCGCGGTAGCTCAAATCTTTGTCCTAAAAGGAACTTAGCGCCCGGCCACCTCGACTCCGAAAGGTCTCTAGACGAGGGTCCATCACGGAGGCGCTGACATGTCCGGGCGTCTCCTGCTCGTCTGCCGGCTCCTGGTGCGGGACCTGCGCCGCCGCCGGACCGAGACCGTCCTGCTTCTGACCGCCATCGCCGCCGCCACCGCCACGCTGACCCTCGGCCTGACCCTCGACGAGATCGCCAACCGGCCGTATCAGCAGACCCCGGCCGCCAGCGCGGGCCCGGACGTGATCGTGACACCGCTGACGACGAGCGCGGCGGCCTGGTCTGGGTCGACCGGGGCGACATCGCCACACTGGCGGGCGGGCAGCCGCGTTCGTACACGCTCAACCTCAAGCTCACGGACCCCGGCGGCCAGCGCCGAGTCGCGACGCGGCGCCCGGTCGTGGACACACTCCGGTCCGCACCGACCTGACGGCTAGCCGCTCGCGCCGGCTACGACCTTCGCCTCGGTCAGGTCCGTGGTGTCGGTGGACCGGCCGAGCCACACCACCGGCGCCGGATCGGGCACCTCGATGGGCTTGAAGCCCATGTTGTCGTAGTACTTCAGCCCGCCGGGATTGTGTGCCGACACGCACGCGTGCACGCCGGGCACACCGGCGGCGTTCAGCGCGTCGAGGTAGGTCAACATGAGTTCCCGGCCCAGACCCAACCGGTGGTACTCCGGTGCGAGGTCGATGTGCAGATGGGACGGATAGTCCTCGATCCCTGGCATGACCATGCGCGGGTACGAGTTGAAGTGCAGGCAGTAGACCCACATCTCGTCCCAGGTTTTGGGCGACTCGATCGGCTGCGGGTACTTGCGACCGATCTCCGGAGCCCACTCGTCGCGGAACCAGGTCGCAAACCTCACCGTGTCCGCGCAGCCGACGATGTAGCCGACCGCCCGGCCGCCCTCCTCGACGACAAAGCACAGATCGGGGTCGTGGACCGTGTACGGCACCAGGAAGATGTCGGGCAACAGGTCCGGGAACTCCGTCATCGGGGTGGAGTCCTGCCCCGAGTTCGCGGTACGCACGCAGATACGACGCGTCTCGTCAAGGTCCAAATCGTTGTGCAGGCGAATCGTAGCCATAGCCCCTCATCACTTCGACGGACATCGACGGAAATCCTGCCACGCGCGGCGACGGCTCCGCTCGAGGGGCGCTGGAATACCGCAAGAGGCACGCCTGCCGGATCGGCGTCAGTGAACCGTCAGGATGACGAAAGACGTCCGTGAGCGCGCGTGCCTAACGTAAAGCGTCCGGGATTCGGGTCGGTGCGGTTCATGGGGGGATGGCGTGCCAGGTTGGCGCATGTGGGCGCTCATGCTGCTGCCCATTGTCATTTCCCTGATCGTGCTGGCCATCCGCCGCGGCGGGCTCCGCGCGCTCCAATCGATCCGGCTGCGCGGCCTCTCCCTGATCTGGGGCGCGGCGGCCGTGCAGTTCGTTCGGATCTCGGATCCGGCCTGGGCGTCCGCGGTCCTGCGGCCGGGCGACGGCGTGCTGCCGGTGGTGCTGATCTGGCTGCTCGGCATCGCCTTCGTCGCCGTCAATCTTCGCTCCCCGTCGGAAAACGTCCGGCCCGGTCTGGGCATCTTCGCGCTCGGATTCACCCTCAACACCGCGACCATCGCATTGAACGGCGGCATGCCGCTCTCGGCATGGGCTGCCCGCAAGGCCGGATTTTCCGAGCGGGCGATAGCGGCGTCGAACGAGATATCCGCGGAGACCATGTTCCCGATTTTCGCGGACGTCATTCCCGTCCCCGCGCTGCGGATAGTGCTGAGCCTGGGAGACCTCTTGATGTTCGCCGGAATCTGCTGGCTCATCATCGCGCTGGCGAGGCGCGACGCGCCCGCCCGGTCCACGTCCCAACCGGCGCCGAGTTTGTAAATCACGTTCGATGGAAGGAGGTGTACATGCTGACGAGTCTGTTGTCGGAGCGCCCATTGGCGCGACGGATCTGGTTCGCCGCCGCGTCGATCGCAACCCTGGCGGTCGCCATCTATGTTTTGGCCGCACCACAAACCGAGTCGATGTAAATGTCGCGCGCCTGGCTCAGGCGGTATGCCGGGGCCAGGCGCGTACCTCAGGGGTCGTCAGCTGAGCTGTTCGGCTAGTCCGACGACGATGCCCTCCGGGCCGCGGACGTAGCAGAGCCGGTAGATGTCCTCGTACCGCGCTACCTCGCCGACGAGTTCGGCGCCGTGGGAGCGCAGGCGGGCGACGACGGCGTCGATGTCGTCGACGGCGAACATGACGCGACGAATGCCCAACGTGTTCGCCGGCGCGTCCTTCGGCTCGGGGCGGATCGCCTTCGGCGTGTGGAACATGGCCAGCTCGATCCGGCCGTTGCCGTCCGGGGTCCGCAGCATCGCGACCTCCTGGCGTACGTCGCTGATCCCGATGACCGCCTCCACCCAGGCTCCCTCGATTGGTCCCTTGCCTTCCAGTTCCATGCCGAGCTCGACGAAGAAGGAAATAACCGCGTCGAGGTCTTCGACAACGATGAGGACGTTGTCCATCCGATGGATCGTCATGGTGGGTCTCCTCGGTGTGTACGGCCCGGTGGCGCACGTCTGCTGCTGAGACGGAGCCGCCAGGCCGTTCTCGACGTCTTTTGTTCCGGAAGCTTCGAGCCAGTACGGCTCTTCAGTTCAGGGCAGCACGCGGTAGGTCACGTGCGTGACCAGGCTCGTCGCCCGTGCGCTGACCTGCTCGAGCGTCAGCGGCGGCACGCCGTCGAACAGCCGGGTGCCGGCGCCGAGCGTGAGCGGCGCGATGTGCAGCCGCAGCTCGTCGATCAGCCCGGCGGCGAGGTACTGGTTGATGGTGGTCGCGCCGCCCATGATCGCGACATCGCCGTCGCCGGCCGCCGCGCGGGCCTGTGCCAGGGCCGACTCGATGCCGTCGGTGACGAAGTGGTACGTGGTGCCGCCGTCCATCGGCTGCGGGTCGCGCGCGTGGTGGGTGAGCACGAACACCGGCGCGTGGTACGGCGGCTCGTCGCCCCACCAGCCGTTCCACTGCCGGTCCCACTCGCCGCGCACCGGGCCGAACATGTTGCGGCCCATGATGAACGCCTTGGCGGCCAGCATCTGGTCGATCTCGGCCTGGTTCTCCTCGGCGGCCTCGGTGAACCAGGCGTGCAGCTTGTCGCCCCAGCCGTCGCCGCTGTCGTCGCCGAACGGGCGCTCCTCGGTCTGGTTGAGCCCGGCCGTGTACCCGTCGGCCGACATCGTGATACCGCTGATTACCTTGCCCATTGCTCTGTCCTCCTCGTATGACTTTCGTCGGGTGAATGCCGAACTTGGTCAGTAGCGCGCCGCGACGGTCGCCGGCTGCGGCATCACGCGCGTCCGGCGGGTCCGCTCGCGAGTGACCGGGAGCGATCCCGTGCGGCCCTGAGCCCTGGCGTGGCGGATGCCGTCGATCGTGAACACCGTAAGCGCCAGCCAGATGAGCGCGAAGCCTGCCAGGCGGGCCGGTGGCATGGGCTCGCGGAAGATCAGCACACCACAGCCCAGTTGCAGGGTCGGCGTGATGTACTGGAGCATCCCCATCCCGGTCAGCGGGATCCGGTTCGTCGCGCCGGCGAAGAACAGCAGCGGGATCGCGGTGACCAGGCCGGCCGCCACCAGCAGGGCGGTGTGGCCGGGCGAGATCGCCGCGAACGTCGCCTCCGACCGCCACACGAGCCAGCCCAGGTGCCCCAGCGCCGGCAGGGCCAGCACGGCGGCCTCCACGAAGAGCCCCTGCGCCGCGGGCAGACCCAGCCGCTTCTTGAGCAGCCCGTACGTGGCGAAGGTCAGGGCCAGCGTCAACGCGATGTACGGGATCCGCCCGTAGTTGACGGTGAGCACGACGACCGCCACGCCGCCGATCCCGACCGCGGTCCACTGGGCGGCCCGTAGCCGCTCGTTGAGGACGCCGACGCCCAGCAGCACGACGACCAGCGGGTTGATGAAGTAGCCCAACGCCGTCTCCACCACGCGGTCGGTGTTGACGCCGTAGATGTAGGTACCCCAGTTGACCGCGAGGATGCCGGCGGCCGCCGCGACGCCGCCCAGCGTGGCGGGACGGCGGACGAGCTGCCACAGCGGGCGCCAGCCCCGCACCGCGATCAACACCACGGCGAGGACCGCCACGGACCAGACGACCCGGTGCGCCAGCACCTCGACCGGACCCGTGGGACGCAGAAGCTTGATGTAGAGGGGCATGAAGCCCCACAGCGAGTACGCGCCGATGCCGTACAGGTAGCCGAGGCGCTGCTGGCTCATGGCATCTCCTAGAGGTTCCGGGCCAAGTTCGGTAGAACTCAGCATGGATCAGATGCCGTATGACGTCTAATGCCAATTCTGAGTAGTACACATTGCTATCCTTAATGAATGCTGAACCTGGTTCACCTCAAGGTCCTGGCCGCGGTGGCCCGACACGGGTCGGTGACCGAAGCGGCAAAGGAGCTGCACTACTCCCAGCCGTCGGTGAGTCACCACCTGGCCCGCCTCGAAGAGGCCACCGGTGTCAACCTCGTCCAGCGGATCGGCCGCGGGATCCGGTTGACACCAGAAGGGCGGCTGCTGGCCCATCGAGCCGCCGAGATCGTGGGACGGGTCGACGCGGCGACCAACGAGCTGGCCGCACAGGTCGGTCTCCAGTCGGGACGGGTCCGGCTGGCCGCCAACGCCTCGGCGCTGAGCACGATCGTGCCCAAGACGGTCGCCGCGCTGGCTGAGGCGTACCCGGGGATCGAGCTGAGCCTGGTCGACCGCCACCCGGTCGAGGCGCTGCAAATGCTGCGGCACGGCGAGATCGACGTCGCCCTCGTCTTCCGCCACGCCGACACCCCGGCCGAAGACGAGGGATTCCGCCTCGTCCACATCGGCGACGACCCGATCTACCTCATCAGCCGGCGCCCCGACGACAGCCTGACCAACCATCGCCACTCCGCCTGGATCGGCGGTTGCGAGCGGTGCCAGGCGGAGCTCGTCACCGTATGCCGTCGGGAAGACTTCACCCCACGCATCGCCTCACTCAGCGACGACATGGTCGTCGTGCAGTCGCTGGTCGCCGCCGGCATGGGCGTCGCCACGCTGCCCGGCCTCGCACTCCAAGCGCATCGCCGGCCCGACATCCACGCCACCAAACTCGCCGGCTTCCAGCGCCGGATCTACGCCGCCACCTACGGCGACCCACCCGACCCGCCGGCCGTCGCCGCGGTGCTGGCCGCACTCACCGAAGCCGCCACGCCGCCGGCGGATGGGAAATAGCGTGGCTCGCGGTGGCCCGGGCGGCTAGGTTGCCGGGCGTGAGCAGGATTCTTTCGGTCAACCTGGCGGTGCCAGAGCCCAACCCGGCCAAGGGCGTGGGCATCACGGGCATCAACAAGCAGCCGGTCGACCACCTGGTCACCGTGCGCGCGCCAGGCCCCAAGACGACCGGGTTGCACAGCGGCCTGGTCGGCGACCAGATCTTCGACATCGCGCACCATGGCGGCGACGACCAGGCCGTGTACGCGTACGCGCGGGAAGACTACGACTGGTGGCAGGCGCGGCTCAGCCGCCGGCTGGCCAACGGGCTCTTCGGCGAAAACCTGACGACCGAGGATCTCGACGTCAACGGCGCGGTCATCGGTGAGCGGTGGCGCATCGGGCCGCGGCTGGTCCTACAGCCGACCTTCGGTCGCATCCCGTGCGCCACGTTCCAGCACAAGATGGGCGAGCCGCGCTGGGTGAAGACCTTCACCCGGGCGAACCGTCCGGGTGCGTACCTGCGCGTGCTGGAGCCGGGCGAGGTGTGGGCCGGTGATCCGGTGACCGTGGAGGACCGCCCGGCGCACGGGGTGACGATCGCGACGGCCTTCCGGGCGTACATGACCGAGCCGGAGCTGCTGCCCGAGCTGGTCGAGATCGACGGGCTGCCCGACGATCTGCGCGACACCCTCGCGGAGCGGTTGCCCCAGCGGCGGTAGCGCGCGCCCGGACGCCTTTCACTCCCGGCGCACCGGGTCGGCGCGGACGGACGTGTGCTCGTCGGCCGCGAAGGCCTGGGTGGCGGCCCAGCCGGCGAGGAGGGCCATCTTGTCGGCTGACGGGCTGCCTTCCTGGACGGTGTACGTGCAGATCATCAAGCCCGGCTCGCCGGGCATGTCGAACGCGTCGAAGGTGACATCGATCTCGCCGACCTCGGGATGGCGGTAGACCTTCTGCCCGTGGCGGTGCTCGTGTACGTGATGGTCGGCCCAGTCTTCGCGGAACTGCGGGCTGAGGGTGGACAGTTCCCCGACGAGCGCGGTGATGTCGCTGTTGAGCGGGTCTCGGCCGGCTTGCAGGCGCAGCATCGCGGCGTTCATCCGCCTGGCCAGCGGCCAGTCGACGAAATACTCCTTGGCGCGCGGGTCGAGGAAGATGAACCGGCACATGTTCGGCTTTTCGGCCTCGAACGGCGGCGAAAACAGGGCACGGCCCATGAGGTTCGAGGCGACGAGGTCCTGCCGCGGATTGAACACCACGGCGGGCACCGCCAGATTGTCCAGGACCCGCTGCACCGAGGGGCGCACCGTCCGGGCGGCCGGCGCCGGCTTGCTGGGTGCGGGGCGGGCCAGGTCGAACAGGTACTCGCGTTCGACGTCGTCGAGTCGCAACGCCCGAGCGATCGCGTTGAGCACGCTTTCCGAGGCGCCGCGGATGTTGCCGCGTTCCAGGCGGGTGTAGTAGTCGAGGCTGACGCCGGCGAGCATGGCGACCTCTTCGCGGCGCAGCCCCGGGACCCGCCGTTCCCCGCCGTAGTCGGGGAGGCCGGCCTGCTCGGGCGTCACGTGCGCGCGGCGGGAGATCAGGAACTCCCGCACGTCGTCTTTGTGGCTCACAGCTTCACCTCGCCGCCTCGACGATAGATCCATCCGGCGTCAGAGCGTGAGCAGCACCTTGACGGCGCGCCGCTCGTCCATGGCCTTGTACCCTTCCGCGGCCTGCTCCAGCGGCAGGGTCAGGTCGAAGACCTTGCCCGGGTCGATCTCGCGGTCCCAGATCAGCTGGATCAGCTCGGGCAGGAACCGGCGCACCGGGGCCGGGCCGCCGTGCACGTGGACGCCCGAGAAGAACACCGCGGGGCCGGGAATCGAGACCTCGTAGTTGACGCCGACGATGCCGATGTGCCCGGCCGGCCGGGTGGCGCCGATCGCCTGCATGGTCGACTCCTGGGTGCCGACCGCCTCGATCACCGAATGCGCCCCGAGCCCGCCGGTGAGTTCCTTGATCTTCGCCACGCCCGCGTCGCCACGCTCGGTGACGATGTCCGTCGCGCCGTACTCCAGGGCCCGTTTCTGCCGCTGGGGGTGGCGCGACATCGCGATGATCCGCTCCGCGCCCAGCTGCTTGGCGGCCAGGACGCCCATCAGGCCGACCGCGCCGTCGCCGACGACCGCGACCGTCTTGCCCGGCCCGACCTCGGCGGCCACGGCGCCGAACCAGCCGGTGCCCAGCACGTCCGAGGCGGCCAGCAACGACGGGATCAGCTCCGGGTCCGGCTGTCCCGGCGTGGCGACCAGGGCGCCGTCCGCGTACGGGATCCGGGCCTTCTCGGCCTGGGTGCCGATCGTCTGCGACACGAACTGGCGGTTCGGGCACTGCGACGGGTACCCGGCGCGGCAGATCTCGCAGGTGCCGTCGCCGATGGCGAACGAGCCGACGACGAAGTCGCCAACTTCGAGGGTCCGCACCCGCGCGCCGACCTCCTCGACCACGCCCACGTACTCGTGGCCCATGACCTGATGGTCAGCCGGCTCGATCCCGCGGTACGGCCACAGGTCAGACCCGCAGATGCAGGTCGCGGTCAACCGGATGATCGCGTCGGTCGGCTCGACGATCTTCGGGTCGTCGCGCTCCTCCACCCGCACGTCACCGGCGGTGTACATCACCACTCCACGCATGAACCTATCGAACCTCGGTGGCCGGTCCCACTGGGAGGGTTTGTCAGGACCCCCCACCCCCCACCCGGCGGGCGTAACGGCCGTCACCGCGCTATCCGCGCGCTTCACGCCTTCCGGAGCCAGAACGTCAGCCCGATGGCCTCGTCCGTGAAGGTTTCGGAGCCGGTCCAGGCCGGCTTGCCGGCCGCGTAGTCCGTGGCCAGGACCTCCTCGGCGATCAGGTCGCGGTGCTCGGTCAGGGCGAGGGCGGTCTCCTCGTCCCCGGCCACGAACCGCAGCTGGACGCGGTCGGCGACGTCCAGCCCGCTGGCCTTGCGCGCCTGCTGGATCTGCCGGATGGCCTCCCGGGCCAGGCCGGCCCGGCGCAGCTGGGGCGTCAGACGCAGGTCGAGCGCCACGGTCGCGCCGGCGTCGGAGGCGACGGCCCACCCTTCCCGCGGCGTCTCGGTGAGGATGACCTCGTCCGGGCCGAGCGTGACGAGTTCGCCGTCGACCTGGACGGTCGCCACTCCCGCCGCGCGCACGGCCTTCTTGAGCGCGGCGGCGTCGGCCGCCGCGATCGCACGGGCGACCTGTTGCACGCCCTTGCCGAACCGCTTGCCGAGCGCCCGGAAGTTGGCCTTCGCCGTAGTGTCCACAAAGGAGTCGGAGGCGGGGTCGACGGTGCCGACGTTCAGCTCGGCGGCGATCTCCGCGAGCAGGTCCGGGGGCAGCTCGGCCAGGCCGGTCGCCGAGACAAGTGCGCGGGCCAGCGGCTGGCGCACCTTCATGGCCGACTCGGCCCGCGCCGCCCGGCCGAGCTCGACAAGCCGGCGGACGAGCGCCATCTGGTCGGCCAGCTCGGCGTCGACCAGGGACGCGTCGACCTCGGGAAACGCCGCAAGGTGTACCGACCGCGCCGCTCGCGGGTCGACGGACACGACGAGGTCTTGCCAGACGCGTTCGGTGACGAAGGGGGTGATCGGCGCCATCAGCAAGGTCACGGTGCGAAGCGCCTCGTGCAAGGTGGCCAGTGCGGCCGGATCGCCGCGCCAGAACCGCCGCCGGCTGCGCCGCACGTACCAGTTGGACAGGTCGTCGACGAACCCGGCGAGCAGCTTGCCGGTCTCGTGCGTGTCGAACGCCGCCAGCGCCGCGTCCACCTTACGCACCAGTTGGTTCAGCTCGGACAGCAGCCAGCGGTCGAGCACCGGCCGGTCGGCCGGCGGCGGGTCCGCGTCCGACGGCGACCAGCCGGCGGTACGGCCGTAGAGCGCCTGGAACGCGACGGTGTTCCAGTACGTCAGCAGGGTCTTGCGAACGACTTCCTGAAGCGCGGTGTGCCCGACCCGGCGCGCGGACCACGGCGAGCCGACGGCCGCCATGAACCAGCGCACCGCGTCCGCGCCGTAGGTGTCCATCAGCGAGATGGGTTCGATGATGTTGCCGAGGTGCTTGGACATCTTCCGGCCGTCTTCGGCCAGGATGTGGCCCAGGCAGACGACGTTTTCGTACGCGGAGCGGTCGAAGACCAGCGTGCCGACGGCCATCAGGGTGTAGAACCAGCCGCGCGTCTGGTCGATCGCCTCGGAGATGAACTGCGCGGGAAATCGCCGCTCGAACAGCTGCTTGTTCTTGTACGGGTAGCCGAACTGGGCGAACGGCATCGAGCCCGAGTCATACCAGGCGTCGATGACCTCGGGCACCCGGGTGGCGGTCAGCGCGCACGAGGGGCAGGTGAACGTGACGCCGTCGACGAAGGGCCGGTGCGGATCGAGCGCCGACAGGTCTTCGCCCGCCAGCCCACCCAGTTCGGCCAGTGAGCCGACACAGGTCAGGTGGCCGTCGGCGCAGCGCCAGATCGGCAGGGGAGTGCCCCAGTAGCGGTTGCGGGACAGCGCCCAGTCGACGTTGTTGGCCAGCCAGTCGCCGTACCGGCCGTGCTTGAGCGTCGCCGGCTGCCAGTTCGTGCGCTCGTTTTCCCGCAGCAGGGCGTCACGGACGGCCGTGGTCTTGACGTACCAGGACGGCTGCGCGTAGTAGATCAGCGCGGTGTGGCAGCGCCAGCAGTGCGGGTACTGGTGTTCGTACGGTGTGTGGCGCAGCAGCAGACCGGCCCGGCGCAGCTCCTCGACCAGCGGCTCGTTCGCCGCGCGGAAGAACAGACCGCCGACCAGTGGCACGTCCGGGGCGAAGGTGCCGTCCCGGCGCACCGGGTTGACCATCGGCAGCCCGTACGCCCGGCAGACGGCCAGGTCGTCCGCGCCGAACGCCGGCGACAGGTGGACCAGGCCGGTGCCGCTGTCCGTGGTGACGTAGGACGCCAGGACGACCAGATGCGCGTCGGGCACCGCCACAAGATCGAGCGGCGGACGGTAGGTCCAGCGTTCCAGCTCCTTTCCGGTGAACGATTCGCCCGTCGCCGTCCAGCCCTCGCCCAACACCGAAGCCAGCAACGGTGCCGCGACCACCACCTGCTCGGCACCGTCCGTCGCCACCACGTACGTGACCGCGGGGTTGACCGCGACGGCCGTGTTCGACACCAGCGTCCACGGCGTCGTCGTCCAGACCAGCAGCGACGCGCGCCCGGCCAGCGGGCCCGAGGTGAGCGGAAACCGGACGTAGACCGCCGGGTCGACGTCCGTCTCGTAGCCCTGTGCCAGCTCGTGGTCGGACAGCGTCGTCTGATCCCGCGGACACCACGGCGCGACGCGGAAGTCTTCGACCAGCAGGCCCTTGTCGAAGATCTGCTTGAGCGACCACCAGACCGACTCGATGTACTCCGGATCCATGGTCCGGTACGCGTCGTCCATGTCGACCCAGTAGCCCATGCGCTCGGTCAGCTCGGCGAACGCGTCGGCGTGCCGGGTCACCGACTCCCGGCACCTGGCGTTGAACTCCGCGATGCCGTACGCCTCGATGTCCTGCCGGCCGCCGAACCCGAGCTCCTTCTCGACCGCGAGCTCGACCGGCAGGCCGTGGCAGTCCCAGCCGGCCTTGCGGGCGACGTGGCGACCCTTCATCGTCTGGTAGCGCGGGAAGACGTCTTTGAACACCCGCGCCTCGATGTGGTGAGCGCCGGGCATCCCGTTCGCGGTCGGCGGCCCCTCGTAGAACACCCACTCCGGTCGCCCCCGCGACTGCTCCAGGGTCCGCGCGAAGATGCTGTTTGCCCGCCAGAACCGCAGCACCTCGTGATCGAGCGCGGGCAGGTCGGCCTGAGCCGGCACTGAGCGATACACGCATACCTCCGTCGGACACCGAAACAGCTGCCAACGGAGGGACGAGGCGAAAGCCCCGCGGTACCACCCTCCTTGACCGTGACGCGCCGTCACGGCCCACTCGAAGTGGTGCGGTCGGTTCTACTCGGCCGGGACGGCCTTTCTTCCGACGGCTCCGGGGTGATATTTCCCCGCCGAGCACACCCCCGGCTCTCACCACCCCGGGTCGCTCCTGGCTGCGTGCGACGGCTACTCGTCCCCATCCAAGCCTTGCGCCAGAATCGTACCGGCTGGCGGCTCTCACGGCAGCGCATTTTCCGCGAGCATGGCAGCGCACTTTCGCGAGCGTCTGAAGTGGACAGAGGCTCAGCCCGCTCCCGGGGGCGCGGGTGACTCCCAGCCTGGCGGGGGTGCGCTCGTCGGCCGCACCACCCGCCACGTCCCGTTGCTCTTCTCGGCCGCGTAGACGGCACCCAGGGCGCCGCTGGCCTCCTGGGGCGTCCGGTAGCGGTGAGACACCTTCCGGCGCTGTCCCGTCGCCTCTTTCACAATCAGTTCGTACGGCTCGGGGTGACCGTCGGAGTAGTCGAGACGGACCGACAGCAACGCACCTGGGTTGCCGTGATCGTCAGGATCCGCGCCTGGCCTGTGCAGGGTGGCACCCTCGACCATCCTGGGTAGCTTGACCACGGGCCGATCGTACGCCTGTTCGAAGAGGCCGTGTCAAGATCGAAATCGCGCTTCAGTGGGGGCGCCGCCCGTCGTTACATTACTTCGAGGCAGATTTCCCCCGTCCGCGTCAGCGGCGGGCCGTATGCTCCCGCGGGCGCCGCTCCCGGCCGGCGGCTCGCCAGGGCGAGCCGAAATCTCCGGCCGTCCACTGCCAGGTCCGCGGGACAAGCCCCGCGGGGGTCTTCGCGGCCCTCCGCCGCCATCCTGACGCGGCGTAACCAGCCCGGCCGCCGCGGCCCGGAGTGGGCTAGCCCTCGACGACCGGGATCCTTCGGCCGTAGTACCAGAGCCGGTTGCCTTTCACGACACTGTCACGGTGGTGAAAGGTCCATTGTGTACACAGTGCCTCAGATGCGGCGTGCGTAACGTACCGTCACCTGTGGTCGCGGGGACGCGAGTCGAGGAAGACGCGGATCGCGCGGCCGAGGCGCCGGCCGGTGGTCAGGGGTGGGGCGGCGGCGATGGCCGCTTCCAAGCGCTCCGCGTCGGCGGTCAGCTCGCCGCCGAACTCGCGCAGTGTCGCCCGGTGCATGCGGTACCAGAGCCACAGCTGCGCCGGGCCCAGCAACGGCGTCACCACGATGATCGCCAGGCCCAGACCCAGCCCGGCGCGGCGGTGGGCGACGGCGACGACCACCAGCCAGACCAGAAAGCCGGCGCTGTACCCGGTCGCGGTGGCCAACAGCGCCAGCAGCCAGCGGTTGCGCCCGGCGAGCCACCGCCGGAACCGCAGCCCGTGCCCGTGCCGCTGGAGCCGGTCACCGGTCGCGGCGAGCCGGTGGGCGACGCGCCTGCCGGCGACACGAGCGCTGTCCGATGTCGCCGCCCAGTCGACCGCGCTCAGCCGTGCGAGCAGCCGCCGCCGGTACCCCATGGGTGTGCTCCGCGGCGCGGCCGGCCGGAGCGCGACAAGGCCGGCCCACGCGGCGATGGTGATCGCCACCCCGACGACGAGCACCGCCACCCAGCCGAGGTCGGTGTCACCGGTGGCGAGGTTGACCCCGATGCCGGCGATCGAACCGGTGAGGATCGAGGTGACCGGCATCAGGATGACGTTGCGGAAATGCGCGGGCGGCAACCGTTGCATGTCGCGGTCGAGCCGCAGCAGCGGCCGGCGCAGCGGTGCCAGCACGGCGAGCGTCACGAACCCGGGCAGCACCATGACGAAGGCCAGCGTCTCCACGTACACCGCGAGGTCTCTCATCGACCCACATCATGCCTCCGCGCGGCGTTTGGTGGCCCGTGCCGGGTGGGTAACCGATCCGGCATGTCGGAGCCGCACGTCTCACTCGACCAGGCCGACCTCGGCCCGGTGCCGGAAAAGCTGCGGGGCCCGCTGGAGGAGCAGCTGAGCTCCGCCCTGCGACACGCGACGGAAGTCGTGTCCGGCGACTACCGCGATGAAAGCGTCGACGAGGTCGCCGCCAGGCTGGTCGAACAGACCCGCGCGGGCCTGCACCCGGACATCGCCGAGGCCTTCCAGCCGGACCTGGCGCGCGTCCGCCAGGTCGCCGAGTCCATTGTGCGCGGTCGGTGACGCCGGCGCCGCTGGCGGGTTTGGCCGTTACGGCCATCGACAGTGGAGCACACATCGATAGAGTGGTAGGCGCACCGTCCATACAGGATCACGTTGGGGAGATCATCGTGCGCATGCGAGTCGTGACCGTCGCCGCCCTCTTGACCGCCACCGGAGCAGCCGTCGTCCTCGGCCTGGCCCAGGCCGGGGCCGCCCTGGCGGGCTACACCTGGTCCAACTAGCCGGCGAAGACCCGTGGCGGCGGAAAACATCGACGGCGTCGTCGACGCGCTCGCCGCGATCGTGCGCGCGGCATACGCCGCCGGTGACCGCGTGGGCTACTTCGCCTCGCTGTACCGCCAGGTGACGGTCGAGGTTCGCACGGCCATCCACAACGGAGAGTTCGACGACGGCGCGCGGATGGATCGGTTCGACACCATCTTCGGCAACCGGTACTTCGCCGCGTACGACGCCTGGCAGCGCGACCGGAGCGGGCCGCGCTGCTGGCGCGAGGCGTTCGGCCTGGTCGACCGCGGAGACACCATCATCGTGCAACACCTGCTGCTCGGTGTGAGCGCCCACATCAACCTGGATCTCGCCATCGCCGCCGCGGAGACGTCACCGGGCCAGGAGATCCACGGTCTGCACCGCGACTTCCAGCTGATAAACGACATCCTCGCCCGGGTGGCGCTCGCGGTACAGGAGGCGGTCGGCGCGGTCTCGCCATACCTGTGGCTCCTGGACCGCTTCGGCGGCCGCACCGACGAGCAGATCCTCGACTTCAGCATCCGGCAAGCCCGGCGGGAGGCCTGGCAAAACGCGGTCCTCCTCGCCGGGCAGACCGGCGCACAACGCGCGGAGACGGTCGACCGCCTCGACGTACGGGCCGCGGTGCTCGCGAGGCTGATCGCCCGTCCGAGCGGCCTGCTACGCCCGGCGATGGAAATCATCGCGGCCACCGAGAGCGACGACGTGCCAGCCGTGATCACACACCTCGACCACGCCGCGGAGCGGTGACCGGGGTCGAGGTCGCCGCGGCTCCTCCTGCGGTTACTCGCGGTGACCGCGCCTCTGTCTGATCTGGTGCCCGTCGCCCTCGGCAATGGACATCGTGGACAAAGGACCGTGCGTCCCTGGGTGAGCGTGGCCAGCGGCGGACCGGGTGAGTCCGCGACAGCAGTGGCATGGACCGCGACGGCGTCGAGCTTTCGAGACCGCGGCGACCTTGCCGCCGAAAAGGTATCTAGATCCACTTGGGGTGTCTCTTGCCGGCCGCAAGAGACGCGACAAATGGTTCATCGGCGGCCGCGAAGGTGCCCTGAGGGTGTGCGCGGGTCGCATGGCTATGCGCTGCTCGGCATTCCTGCGAAGACACCGCGACCGCGAAAGGTCTCCTAGCTGAGGGGCGGCGTTCGATGGGCCGCGAGCCACCCCGTGGCGAAGTCGACGAGTGCGCGCTGGCGCATCAGCCGGCACTCGGCCGCGCCCACCCGGCCGGTAAGCGCGCCGCCGGTCGTCTCGAACGCGGCGCCCGCCTGGTGGAAGTCGCTCTCGTCGATGGCGACGTCCTGCCAGCGGACCCAGGTCTGCCCGTCAGGCGCGCGCACCGCGGCACCCTCCCACCGCCGCGGTGGGTTCGGCTGCCGGTACTCGGCCAGGTGCAGTGAGGTGTTGGTGTGGTGTCCCGCGCCCAGCAGCAGCACGTCGCCGTCCAGCCGGTAGACCGCGCCTAGCGGGGAGTGCTCGCCGAGCATGTCGTCGACCTGGTGGCCGCCCACGACGGCTTCGGCGGACGGGCCGACGGCCGCGAACGACACCTGGGGATGGTCGCTGCGGCGCGCGCCGGGCCACGTGCGCACCGTCTCCGCGACCAGGCCCATCCACCGGCTCGGCGTCACCGCCGGGTCGAACGCGGGCATGTGCGCGCGGATCACCGGCCACCACGACTCGGGCACCGGCGGGTGCTGCCAGCCGGCCGGGTCGCTGTTGTCCGGGGTGTGCGTGGGCACCACCAGGGTGCCGTCCGGGCCGAGCGCGTCGAGCAGCGCCTGGACCACCGCGACCGGACCGCCGCAGACCCAGCCGAGGGCCTTCAGCGACGAGTGCACCAGCAGCACCGACCCGCGCCGCACGCCGAGCAGGCTCAGGTCGTCGGCGAGCGAGGCGCGCGTGTGCGGCAGGTCGGTAGCGATCAGCCGACCTTACCGGGCGACGCGCCACCGGCAGCGGCCCGCTACAGGCCTTTCGCACGCTCGTGGTCGGCGGCCACACGGACGTCGCGAAAGTCGATGACGGCCGCGCGAGCGACGCTGATCAGCGCGGCGGGATCGCCCCGGGCGAGCAGCAGCACGTCATCGAGCACCCGGGCGGGTATCTCCAGCTCGCGTGGGCCGTAGCAGTCGTGCCAGGCCATGTCCGTGAGGTGTAGCAGATCCAGCGCGGCCTCGACCTCCCGAGGAGCGAACGACGCCTCGACGAGAGGTTTGCGCTCCTGACGGCGTTGTGCACTCCCGACCGCCATGAGACCCCCTCGACCGTGCCCGCCAGCGGGATCCCCAATGTAAGCCCACGCCCCAGGGTGCAGGACCGGGCCGCCGGACCGTCACCCGGGTAGGGCGCCGCCGGGTGGCCGGTCGACCTGTGCGGCCAGCTTTTTCGGCGCGAGGACGCGGTAGCTCTCGGTGAGAAGCTCGCCGACCTCGGTCCAGTCGACGTCTCTGTCGAGCACCATGCCGACC
Source organism: Phytohabitans sp. LJ34 (assembly GCF_052068095.1). Lineage (NCBI taxonomy): Bacteria > Bacillati > Actinomycetota > Actinomycetes > Micromonosporales > Micromonosporaceae > Phytohabitans > Phytohabitans sp. LJ34. The sequence continues at coordinate 256,896 of NZ_JBQHDG010000011.1, forward strand.
ACGTCGGCGCCCCAGCCCGGCTTGAAGAACGGGTAGCCACCGGTGACGAGGCCGTCGATCTCGTCGCCGGGGGACCGGAACGTCAACACGCACGTCGGGCCGTCGATCGCGGCGGCCCGCGCGTAGGCCATCTGGTGGTCGGGGTCGGCGGTGAGCACGTGGGCGAACGTGCGCTTGCGGACGCGCCAGCGGATGCCCACCCACGCCGGCTCCTCGTAGGTCTCCGGCAGCCCGAGGCAGATCGGCCGGAGCCGGTCGAGGACTTCGGGAGGAACGTCTGCGGGGCCGGTCACGCGCCGGACGCTATCCGGTGGGTCCGACAATCCTCCGCGGTCCCGGACCGTACCGAGCTCGTCATAGATGATCATCAGCGTGGTATTTCGCTTCGCGGCCGCCGCCGATAGCGTGAGATCGAGGCGAGGAGTCGACATATGGCCATGTCTGTCAGTCGTCGTGCCCTGCTGGCCGCCACCGCCGGTGCCGGCGCCGGCCTGACCGTGCCCGGGGTCGCCGCCCACGCGAGCGACCGCCGGACCACCCGGGTGAGTTTCGTCCTCGACGCCGAAGTGCTCGACGGCGGCGAGCAGGTCACCTCGGTCACCCTCCACACCGCTCGGCTCGGCCGGATCGACCCGGCCAGCCTGACGACCGGCACCTTCAGCGTGCACGCCAAGGCCACCAGCCCGATCCCGATCGCCCCCGGAGACCAGATCTTCAGCGAGTACGACCTGGACCGCGCGGTCACCGCGATCCGGCTCGACCGGCGCGGAAACATCGTCCTCGACCTCAGCCACGGCGAGGGCCAGCTCGGCGGCGGCACCCTCGGATACATCCTGAGCAAGGGCCGCAACGTGCGGCTCGACCTCGTCTACACGATCACGCAGCACGCCCCGATCGCGCTGCGCGGCGGCCGCCCGGTCACCATCACCCGCTTCGACCAGGGCCGGCTGGTCAACCCCGAGGTCGACGCGTTCAGCTACCACCGCTCCGGCTCGGGCATGAAGTACCGGCTGTACACGCCCACCGCGCGCGGCCGGCGTCCGCTGGTCGTCTGGCTGCACGGCGGCGGCGAGGGCGCGTCCCTGCCGGACGGCTACTACGACAACGAGACCACGCTGCGGGCCAACCGCGGCGCGCTCGGCTTCGCCACGCGGGAGGCGCAACGGGTCTTCTCGGGCGCCTACGTCGTCGCCCCGCAGAGCACCTCGTACTGGCTCGAGGACGGTCCCCGCTTCGCCCCGCTGATCCGCGAGATCGTTCGCGATCTCGTCCGCCGGCACAGCGTCGACCCCGAGCGTGTCTACGTCGCCGGATGCAGCAACGGCGGCTACATGAGCATGAAGATGACGACCGTCTATCCTGACCTCTTCGCCGCGTCCGTGCCGATCTGCGGCGTCGTCACGTCCCTCCAGCCCGGCGGGCCGACCATGATCACCGACGCCGAGCTGCGCGGGATCAGCACCCCGACCTGGCTGGTCACCTCCCGCGACGACACGACGGTGCCGCCCGAGCCCAACACCGTGCACGCGCACGAGCTCATCCCCGGCGCCCTCATGAGCCTGTACGACAACGTCATCTGGGACGGTCACCAGTTTCCGGGCCACTGGTCGTGGATCTACGTCGCCCGCAACGACCCGAGCATCGGCCGGACCCACATCTGGCAGTGGATGGCCGCGCAACGACGCTGATCGGATCGCCCCGATCCTATTGAGGCATATTTGCCCGCGTCCGCGTCACCTGCGGACCGTTTGCTCCCGCGGGCACCGCTCCGGTCGGCGGCTCGCAGAGCGAGCCGAAGTCCCCGACCTCCGCTGCCGGGTCCGCGGCGCAAGACCAAACCGCGTGACCAACGGCGGACGGGTGCGGCCGCGGGAGCAGCGGTCTGGACCACGACGGACATCGCGGTAGCTCAAATCACCAAAATGGCATTGTCTCTAGTCAATGTTGAAGATCGATGCTATGAATTGGTGGGCCGCGCGGGCAAGCAATCAGGGCAATGTCATCATCACCCTTTCTGCATTGTCGTACTTTTTTGGGGAGAAATACTACATGAGTGAAGATCAGGACGGTTGGCCGCGGGCTCGATGGCGGCGTTCGGCGAAAACGGTCATCGCCGCGGCGGCGATGACCGCCGTGGCCGCCGTGCTCGCCATCGGAGTCACGGGGGGCATGGCTGCCGCCAGCGAGCGTGCCTCGCTCGCCGCCCCCGCGGTTTCCAGCGTCGCCGCCGGCTACGAACACACGTGTGCGATCCCCACCGACGGGACGCTCTGGTGCTGGGGCGGCAACTTCACCGGCGCGCTCGGCGACGGCACCACCGAGGGCCGGACCACCCCGGTCCGTATCGGCGACGCCACCACCTGGGCCAGGATCGACGCCGGCACCAGCGACACGTGCGCGATCCGGACGGATGGCACGCTGTGGTGCTGGGGCGGCAACCACCGGGGTCAGCTCGGTGACGGCACCACCACCAACCGGAGCGCCCCGGTGCGCGTCGGCACCGCCACCACGTGGGCCAGCGTCAGCGCCGGCGACAGCCACACCTGCGCCACCCGGACCGACGGCACGCTGTGGTGCTGGGGCAGCAACCGCAGCGCGCAGCTGGGTGTCGGCGCATCCGTCTACACCGCCACCACGCCGGTGCAGGTCGGCACGGCGACGACCTGGGCGAGCGTCGCGACCGGCTTCGCGCACACCTGCGCCACCCGCACCGACGGCACGCTGTGGTGCTGGGGCGACAGCTCGTCCGGACAGCTCGGTGTCGGCGTTCTGAGCTACCGGGAAACTCCGACGCAGGTCGGCACGGTCACCACGTGGGCCCGGGTCACGGCCGGATACACCTTCACCTGCGCGACGCGCGCCGACGGCACCATGTGGTGCTGGGGCGACAACGGGTACGGGCAGCTGGGTGTCAGCGGCACCCACCAGACCACGCCGGTCCAGGTCGGCAACACCACCACCTGGAGCAGGATCGACGCGGGCTTCACCGCGGCGTGCGCGTCCCGCACCGACGGCAGCCTGTGGTGCTGGGGCAACAACATGACCGGACAGCTCGGCGACGGCACCACGACCAACCGGTCCACCCCCACCCGGGTCGGCACCGCCACCACCTGGACCGGCGGCCTCGCGCTCAGCTATCACAGCTGCGCGGTCCACACCGACGGCGGCCTGTGGTGCTGGGGCAACAACATGTCCAGCCAACTGGGCGACGGCACCACCACCCAACGGACGACCCCGGCACAGGTGATCCTTCCGGGCTGACCGCGCTATGCCGTCGGCCTGCGCCGCGTCGCGGCGCAGGCCGACGGCATGGTCGTGTTCAGGATCGCGGGATGGGCAGCTCACGAAGCGGATCCCCGCCGTCGACGAAGAGGCGGGCGTGCGGGGTGGTCGCCTCGGCGACGCGTCGCAGCACGTGCCGGCCGGCCTGAGGATGGCGCCCGTCGAGGGCACCCACCCGAACAGCGAATACGAGGTCGAACGGCTCTTCGCCGGCTTGCAACGCGAACTCTTCGGCCGCGACCTGCCGCAGGCTCATCCGTCCGGACCGGATCTCGTCTGTCGAGGCGCCTTCGGCTTGGGCGATGGCGGCGGCGGACCTGTCGATGGCGAGGATGTGGCCGGTGGTAAGCCGGGCGGCGACCGCTCGTGCCGCCGCCCCCGGACCGCAGCCGATTTCGAGCACCCGAAAGTGCGGCTGGATCGGCAGCGCGTCCACGACGGCGGCGAGGCGGCGTGACAGTTGTGCCGGCACAGGTTGGATCGTAGCGTCGCCGGATAGCCATGTATCTCGAAGGCCGTCTATATTGAGGTTCTCGTGGTCTATCTGGCTGGGGAGGATCGCGATGGCCGTTGCCGCAAGGCTGCGCGAGCATTGGTGGCCAGCCTCTTCGACGATCCAGAGCCGGCCGCTGGCGTCGCGCCGGGATGACGTCGTCACCCTGCTGGCCGGCATCTGGTTTGTCATCGGGCTGTTTGTCGACGCGTGGGCCCACTCCAACCGGCCGCAGCTGGAGACGTTCTTCACGCCGTGGCACGCCGTCTTCTACTCTGGCTTCGTCGCCACCGCCGGCTGGGTCTGCTGGCTGGTGTGGCGCAACATCCTGACCGGCCGTCGCGGCATCGACGCCGTCCCGGTCGGCTACGGGCTGACCATATTGGCGCTGGGCGTGTTCCTGCTCTCGGCGCTGGCGGACCTGATCTGGCACAGCGTCTTCGGTATCGAACAGAGCCTCGCCGCGGTCTTCAGCCCGAGCCACCTCGGGCTCGGCGCGTCGATGCTGCTGATCCTCACCAGCCCGCTGCGGTCGGCCTGGGCCAACCCGACGATGCCGGCCGCGCCGCCGCTGTCCCGTTTCCTGCCCGCCGCGCTCAGCGCCGGCGCGGCCGCCGGCCTCTTCGGGCTGTATCTCACGTTCGCCAACGCCGCGGGCTGGTCGGCCGAGTCGATCGTCCAGGCGTTCTCGACCATCCGCGAGGGCGACGGCACGACCCGGACCCGGGCCGCCACCTTGGCCGGCGACATCGCCCTCACCAACGCCATGCTGCTGGCGCCGATGCTCCTGCTGGCCCGCAGATGGCCGATACCGCCAGGGACCGCGACCGCGGTGTACGGCGTCTTCGGATTTCTGAGCTGCTCGGTGGACGCCTTCGAATACCCCTCGACGTTCGCCGCGATCGTGCTGGCCGGGATAGCGGTGGACGCGCTGGTCTGGTGGCTCCGGCCGAGCCCGGGCCGCCGTGGCCGGTACTGGACCTTCGCCGCCCTGGCCGCACTGGTGACCTGGAGCATCTACCTCGCGGCCGCCTCGATCGCCGCGGGCGGGCTGCCCGACGTGGTCGAGTACTGGACGGGCATGCCGGTCATCGCGGCACTGCACGGGCTGCTGCTCGGCGTCCTCTTCCTACCCGACACCAGGCACCAACCCGCCGCCGCACACTAGTGGCGCGTTACTCGTACCGGTACTTCAGCGCGTCCGCCTCCGTCTGCTCGATGTCGGCGATCGTCAGCTCCGGCATCCGCAGCTGGGCCAGTGTCACCTCGGCCGAGGTCGGCTGGGCGTGCGCCGGCAGCCACTGATCCGGCTTCCAGACCGCGCCGCGCAGGAACGCCTTGGGACAGTGCGGGTAGACCTCCTCGATCCCCAGCACCAGCGCGCTGGCCGGCGGCTTGCCCACGGCGGTCAGCCGCGACAGCAGATCTGGGCGGGTGGAGACGCAGGCCCGCCCGTTTACCCTCAGCGTCGTGGTGCGCCCCGGGATGACGAACAGCAGCGCGGCCCGTCCGGTGGCGACGACGTTTTGGAGGCTGTCCAGACGCTTGTTGCCGGTCGCGTCCGGTATCGCCACCGTCCGTGAGTCCAGGACGCTGACGAAGCCGGCGGGGCCGCCGCGCGGGGAGATGTCACAGCCGCCCTCGGCGTCCACGCTGGCGACAAGCACCAGCGACGCGCAGCCGATCAACCGCCGGGTCTGTTCGGTGAGCTCGGTCATCTGCTTGCGCACCGCCCTGTCGCCGGGCAGCTCGTAGACCCGGCGCAACGCCTCCAGGTCGCGCACGGCGTCGAGGCGCAGCGAGTCGAAGGCGCTGGCGGCGAGGGCTTCTTTCATTCACCGACTCTACCTTTTGCCGTCAGTTCTCCGGGGTGCGCAGCACGGTGTCGAGCCGGCCGTCCCGGTCGCGGTCGATGTAGGTGACGTCCGGCACCCCGTCACCGTCGAGGTCGAGCTGCACCACGTCGGCGATGCCGTCGCCATCGAAGTCGGTGACCACCTCCACCGAGCCGTCCGGGTGCCGGCTCACAATCGAGCGAGCCTGGGTGTCCACCTCGCGTGGCGGCGCGGAGGCGGCCGCCCGCGCCGGCCGTGGGCCGGGCTCGCTGTCGTACACCGGCTCCACGCCGGCGCCGGCCGGCTCGATCTCCTCTTCCGAGGGGTAGACGGCGCCGCGCAAGGCCGGATCACGGTAGCTGCTCATCGGGGTACGGTTCCCCGATGGCGCCGGCGGTAACCGTGATTCGTTCCTCCAGCCAGGCGAGCAGCGCGCTGGTGTATTCGGGGCTGATGGATTCGGGCGTGTCGGCGCCGGCGAGCGTCGGTGCGTGCGTACAGCCGGCGAGCTCACGGATGGTCAGGTCACGGGTGCCGGCGGCGCGCCGCCATATGTCGATGCTTTGCTCGGCCGGGGTCCATTCGTCCTTCTCGCCGTAGAACAGCAGCGTCGGGCAGCGCACCTGTGCGATGAACGGCTCGGGGTCATAGTCCATGTCGTCCCAGGTGCCAGGGTGGTCGCGGAGGTCGCGGGGGACGTAGGCCAGTGGAAACCAGGGCCGGTCGGCATAGCGGTCGACGACCGTTTGAGCGCTCCGGCGGTCGATGAGCCCGCGGACCACGCTCTCGAGGGCTTGGCGTAGCGCGGCCAGCTCGGCGAGGTCGGCGTCACCGTAACCGTTCAGCAGCAACTGTTGGGCGGTCCCGTACCGCATCTGGAGCGCTGGGCTCACCCCGCAGGTGCCGATCAGGATGAGGAATGCGATCAGCTCCGGCTGGCGGGCCGCCACCGCGGTCGCCGGCCAGGTGCCCTGGCTCCAGCCCCACAGACCCACAGGGACACCGCCGATCTCGCGGCGCAACCGTGCGACCGCCGCCAGGGCGTCGTCCGCCTGGACGGCAAACGGCACGTCGCCGTGCGCGCGCGGGCGGCGGTCGAAGCGCAGCACTGCCACGCCAGCCCGGGAAAGCACGCGTCCCAGATGCTCGTACAGCAAAGACGAACGCTGCGGTGTGGCTGAGCCGTGGAGGACGACCACGCCGGCGCGCGCGGGACCGTTGGGCGGTGTGTCCAATGTGGCGGGCAGCGAGACATCCTCAGCGTCGACATAAAGCTCCACACGGCCAGTATGGGCGTCATCCGGACCGTGGTGGTATCGCGCCGGTCTTGCGGGCGATCAGTGGAGAATGCTTGCCGGCGTGGGCGAGTTGCCATCGCAGGTTCAGCGGTTCGCTCGGGTTGGCTGTCGGGCCGTAGTGGGCGGCCAGCGCGTCTTTGACTCCCAGAAACAGCCACGCCCAGTAGGTCGGTCGCACGAGGTGCCACTCAAGGTCTGACAGCGGGCGCACCTCGTCGTAACCTCGTAGCACGTCGTCCTGGTACCCGCGCCAGGACAGCGCGAAGTCGGCGACCTGGAAGGTGTGGTGGGTGGCTTCGAAGTCGAGCAGGCCGGTCAGCCGTCCGTCGTCGAAGAGCAGGTTCCACGGCGTGAAGTCACCGTGGATGACGCTGCGCGGCGCGTCCGGGTCGGGGTGGTCGGTGAACCACAACGCCGCGGCCTCCTGACAGCGCCGCAGCGTACGTCCCTGGTCCGGGTTCGCCTCCTCGTGCCGCCGAAGCCAGCGCTCCAGCTCGGGGTCTGTGACGACGTCCGCGGGTGCGTGAAACCCGCCTCGCTGATCGTCGATGCCCGTGGCCGCCGCGGCCGAGTGGAGCCGCGCCAACAGCCGGCCGCGGGCTCGCCGTTCGGCGGGCTTGTCCTTCTCGGCGGGGCGCGCGGGTCGGCCGGGTAGCCGGTGGAGCAGCACCCACGCTCCGTTCGGGCCGATCAGCGGTTCCTCGACCGGTTCGGGGGTAGGCCAGCCCTGGGCCCGCAGCGCCGCCGCGACCCGCAACGGGTACCGCCAGTCAGGAAAGGTCGCATCGTCGAAGTACTTCACGATTACCGCGGTACCTTTTCGCGTGGCCTCCCAGGTGCCGTTCAACCGGTTCGCGAGTACCGGGCCGGGCGTCAGCCGCCAACGCGCGCACACTTCGGGATCGATCACCGAGGTTGCTTTCGGCCGCGCCGTATCGGTCACGCGTCCGCCTCCCTGGCGGCCCTGTCGCCCAGTCTTTACGAGGCGGTGTTTTCCTTGGCGTCCAGGAAGAGGCCGATGGCCTCGACGACGAGGCGGTGGTCGTCGAGTTGCGGTAGGCCCGAGACGGTGACGGTGCCGACCGGGCCGGTGCCCTTGAGGATGATCGGGAAGCAGCCGCCGTGCGCGGCGTACAAAGCCGCATCGAGGTGGGGTTCCTCGTCGAAGGTCTTGCCGCGGTCGCGGTAGGACTGGCCGACGAGGTAGGAGCTGTGGCCGAACCGGCGCACGACGCGGATCTTGCGTTCGATCCAGTCGTCGTTGTCGGCGGAGGTGCCGGCGAGCGCGTAGTGGAAGAGTTGGTGGTCGCCGCGGCGGATGTCGACGGTGATCGCGTGGCCGCGCTCTCTGGCGAGCCTGACCAGCAGGTTTCCCAGGTCCCAGGCGTCGTCATGGTCAAAGCGGTCGAACTGGAGGCGTTCTTCCTGCTCCTGAAGCTCCGGCGTCACGGCGTACCGCTCCCTTCCTCGATCCTCGCGAACGATCTAAGCAGAGGCCAACGTCCTAAGCAGAGGTCCTCGTCGAGGTCCACCGGCCGTGCAGCCGCAGCTCGCCGAGGACCGCGCCGACCAGGGCGGCGGTCAGGACGAACTCCTTCACTTGGCCGTGCACCAGCAGGTACAGCCGCTCGGCGACCGTAGGCCCGTCGTTCAACACGGCCCCTCGGTCATGGCGTTGGCACCGGCTCCACACGCCGGCGCAGCAGGCAGAACTCGTTGCCCTCGGGATCCGCGAGCACGTGCCAGCTTTCGTTTCCGGTCTGGCCGACGTCGGCCCGCCGGGCGCCCGCCGCGAGCAGCCGCTCGAGCTCCGCGTCCTGGTCGCGGTCGGTCGGGTTGACGTCGATGTGCAGGCGCAGCTTGCCTGTCTTGGGCTCGTCGGTCGGGCTGAGCACGATGGTCGGCTGCGGGCCGCCGAAGCCGGCGTCGGCCGGGCCGATCTCGATGGCGCCGTCGTCCGCGCGCTCCAGCTCGACATAGCCGAGAACCTCGCACCAGAAGCGGGCGAGCAGCTCGGGATCGTGTACGTCCAGCACGAGCTCGGTTATCCGGCAAGCCATCCCCACACCATAGCGACGCGGTGCTCACCGCCCGCCCCCTCGCGTCGCATGCGGCGGGCGCCGACCGCCAGCAACCCGGCCGACGGCAGGAAGACGACGGCTCCCAGGATCGGTGCCTCCAGTGCGCTGTTCGGCACGCGCAACGTGTCCTCGCCCTCGTCCACCGGCGGACCTCGCCTTCGTGTCCACCGAAGACTAGACAGCGAACCCTTTCAGTGGCCTTTCACGCGTCGGCCGGCGAGATGTTGTGGTTGAGGTGGAAGAGGTTTTCCGGGTCGTACCGGCGCTTGAGCTCGCGCAGGCGGGCGAGCTTCGCGGGGCCGTAGGCGCGGCGCACGCCCTGCGCGCCTTCGTCGGTGAGCGCGTTGACGTAGGCGCCGCTGGCGAAGGGCTCGACGGCGGCGCCGTACCGCCGGGCCGCCGCGATCCGGCGCTCGTCTTCGGTGGGGTCGGTCCACGCGGCGCTCGCCACGAACTCCACGAACACGTCGCGGTGGCTGAAGGCCGTGTCGTCCGAGCCCAGCTCGGCGATCGCGCCGCCGTACGCCTGGAGGCTCGCCGCGGGCAGCAGCGCGACGTCGTCGTCGGCGCCGGCCGGCACACCTCGGCCGACGAAGGCGTCGATCGCGTCGTCGCTCAGCGCCCGCAGGTAGTGACCCTTCCAGTACCTGCGCTGGTAGTGCCCCTCCTGGGTGTCGTCCATGGTCTGGAGGTCGAGGTAGCTCATCGGCCGGACGCGTTCGACGGCCGGCGGTGCGGCCGCGCGCACCGCGGCGAGCTGGTCGCGCCCGTCGTCGGGGTCGCCGATCCAGACCAGCCCGACGCTCACCAGCGAACGGTGGTGCAGCGCCGGCGGAAGGAACGGCCACGCTCCCGCGGTGCCGACCCACGCGGTGAAGGTCGCCTCGCGCGGCGCGTGCGGGATCAGGTCTCGCCACAGCCGCAGCGCGGGCACCGCGTCCTGCGGGTGGTAGTAGAGGTCGAGGACCAGCGCCTCGGTGCCGGTGTGGTGCAGGCGAAACTCGAACTCGGTGACCACGCCGAAGTTGCCCCCGCCGCCGCGCAGCCCCCAGAACAGGTCGGGGTTGACCGACTCGGTGGCGCTCAGCCGCTCACCGTCCGCGGTCACCAGGTCGAACCGGGTCACGTTGTCGCAGGTGAGGCCGTGCATGCGGGCGAGCCAGCCCATGCCGCCGCCGAGGGTCAACCCGCCGACGCCGGTGTGCGAGACGTTGCCCGCCGGGGTGGCCAACCCGTACGGCTGGGTGGCGCGGTCCAGGGCGCCGAGCAGCGCGCCGCCCTGCACCCAGGCCCGCCGCTGGTCGGGATCGACCCGCACCGCGGCCATCGGGGTCAGGTCGAGCATCAGCCCACCGTCCGGCACGGACATGCCCGCGACGCTGTGCCCGCCGCACCGCACGCCGATCTCGAGCCCTTCCGCGTCGGCGAACCGGATGGCCGCGGCGACGGCCGAGGGGTCCGCGCACCGGACGATCATCGCCGGCCGGCGATCCACCATCGAGTTCCACACGGTGCGCGCGTCGTCGTAGCCGCGATCCTCGGGCAGCAGCACGTGACCGTTCACCTCGCGGCGCAGCTGTGCGAGAGCCATCCAGACCACCTCCCGCCGGGTCCACCTTTCGAGGGCCCGAGCCAACCACAGGCCTGCTTCATTCTGCCTTCAGCGCCGCCGCCCCGGTGCCCGCGGCGATCCAGTGAGCAACCGCCACGTCCGTGGTCTACCGCGGGCGTGTCGACGAGGGCTGATGGAAGGTGTGCCTTCCGTAAAGTCAAGGACGCTTGACTATGTGGAAGGGACACTTTACCTTCGTCTCATGGCGAAAGAAGCACAGCAGGCTCAAGTGGCACGCGCGGCTCGCCGCGTCGTCCTCATCGACGGCATTCCGGTGGTCACGCTGGGCTGCGTGGCGCTGGCGCTGGGCAGCAGTCCCGACCAGAGCGCCACTCAGAAGGCGTGGTGGATCGCCGCTACCGGCATGTTCGCGCTTGCCGTGGCCTGGGTCCTGCTGCGCGCGTTCCGACGTGCGGACGAATACCTTCGCAAGGTCCAGCTGGAGAGCATGGCCATCGCGTTCGCGGTCGTCCTCGTGGCGCTGCAAGTGGGCACTGTGCTCGATTCCGCCGGCGTCGTCCAGCTCCATCAGCTCACGCAGCCGATACTCATCGGCGGGCTGGCCATCTGGCAGGTGACCGCAGACCTGCGCACCCGCTTCAACCGATGAAGAACCGCCTACGCGAGCTGCGAGCCGCCCGCCGGTGGAGCCAGGCCGACCTGGCCGACCGGTGCAAGGTCTCCCGGCAGGCCATCAACGCCATCGAGACTGAGCGGTACGACCCCAGCTTACCCCTGGCATTCACCATCGCCGATGTCTTCGGCCAGACCATCGAGGAGATCTTCCTGCCCGACCGGGCGGACCCGACGGACGACACACGGACGTCGCGGTAGCTCACATCTTCAGGATTGGGTTTTCGGAGACAGCGCAGGTGCCGGCGTCACCGCGGGCCAGCGGTCCCTAGCCCCATTCCCGGGGGACCATGGGCTCCTGGGGCTCCTCGCGCGAGCGGTCGGCCTCCTCGGTCTCTACCAGGTCTTCCGGGCGCACCCGGGCGGGCAGGCTGCCGAACCGCACGTGCCGCAGGAAGGCCAGCTCGTCGTCGGTGAAGGGCTCGGCGCGATCGTGGTCTTCACTCATCGCCCCTCCTTTCCTGGAGCTCGATTGTCCTACCCGGCGGCGGAATGGGCCTAGGCTGGAACGGCACGGCCATGTCCTGGATAGTGTGCCCCGGAGGGTCCAGATGCGGATCAGCGACGTACTGCGGATCAAGGGCGGCAGGGTGGTGACGATCCGTCCCGACAGTGACGTGCGGCAGTTGGTGGCACTGCTCGGCGAGCAGCGGATCGGCGCCGTCGTGGTGTCGGTCGACGGCCGGTCGGTCGACGGCATCGTCAGCGAGCGAGACGTCGTCCGGGCGCTGGCCGAGCGGGGTGCCGCGGTGCTGGACCAGCCGGTCACCGCCATCCACACCGCGACGGTACACGTCGTCGTGCCGGACGCGTCCGTCGAGGAGCTGATGCGGCTCATGACCGACCGCCGGATCCGCCATGTGCCGGTCGTCGTCGACGGTGTTCTGAGCGGGATCGTCAGCATCGGCGACGTGGTCAAAAACCGCATCGACGAGTTGGAAAGTGAGCGGGCCGCGCTGACGAGCTACATCTCCGGCAGCACCCGCTGAGCGGGCCGATGTGGGCGCCGTGGTGGGCGCCCACATCGGGTGGTGACTCAGGCGGTCGCGGGGTGGATGACGACGTCGTCGAGCCGCGTGTGTGCGTAGATCCGGACCTTGTCGTCGTGGTCGCCGGCGCTGTCGTGCGTGGGCAGCGAGTTGCGCACGACGCCCTTGGTGCTCTTGGCGTCCACCACGGCGGCGGTGCCTTCGCTGACGCCGACGACGATGCCTCCGGACGCGTTCGTCAGGTCAGCCTGGCCGCGTGTCATCCGGCCGATCCGGATGGGGCAGTTGCCGGCCTTGGCGGTGACGCTGCCCTCGGCGCGGTCGATGTCGAAGCTGCCGCTGGAGCCGCCGAGGTCGACGTCGGACCGGGCGTGGCCGATCCACACCTTTCCGGTCGAGCCCTCGTACCTGACGGTGCCCTCGACCTCCCCGATCCGCACGCCGGCCGCGCCGCCCTCGATCTCGGCGGTCCCGGCGATGTGTCCGATGGCGACCCCGCCGGCGGCGAGGTTGGCGCGCAGCGCGGCGACGTGGTCGAGCTGGACCTGCCCGGAGGCCATGTTCAGCTCGCACTCGCCGAGCCGGCCGTCGGCGTGTACGTCCGTCCACGCCGTGTGCAGGACCAGGCGGGAACCGGCCGGCAGTTCGACCGTGATGGCGACCGAGCCGTCCTTGTCGCCGGACTTGGTGGTCTTGACCGACAGTTCGCCGGCGGTGAACTCGACCTTGGTGCGCTCGGCCACCTTCACGTCCGACTTGTTCGCGCTGTCGATGGGCTCGACCAGCACGACGGTGTCCAGCCGGTCGCTCGCCGCGATCCGCACCTCGGCGCCCGCGGTGGTCAAGGTGGCCGTGATCGGTTCCGGCGTGGCGAAGGTAGGCATCGCGAATCTCCCTTTGTGGTGTGCGTGTTCGTCGATGGGGCTACGGTCGCCAACCGTCCTGACACCGGACCGTCACGGCGCTGACGTGGCGCCCGCTCGGGGCCTGTCAGGGGCGTGACAGGGCGGTGTCAGCCCGGCGCATGACAGTTGCCGGCATGACAGAGCTAGCGATCACGGCCTCCGGGCTACGGAAGGCCTACAAAGACAAAGTCGTGCTCGACGGCATCGACCTGAACGTGCGTGCGGGGACGATCTTCTCCCTGCTCGGTCCGAACGGCGCCGGCAAGACCACGACCGTGAACGTGCTGACCACATTGTTGAAGGCCGATGGCGGGACGGTCCGGGTCGCCGGCCACGACGTCGCGACCGAGGCGAAGGCGGTGCGGGCCGCGATCGGGGTCACCGGTCAGTTCGCGGCGGTGGACGAGCTGCTGACCGGGCAGGAAAACCTCCAGCTGATGGTCGACCTGAACGGGATCGCCACGAACGACGGCAAGCGGATCGTCGCGGAGCTGCTGGAGCGGTTCGAGCTGACCGAGTCGGCGCGCAAGTCCGCGTCGACCTACTCCGGGGGTATGCGCCGCAAGCTCGACCTGGCGATGACGCTCGTCGGCAACCCGCGGATCATCTTCCTGGACGAGCCGACCACGGGTCTGGACCCGCGCAGCCGCCGCACGATGTGGTCGATCATCCGTGACCTGGTCGCCGACGGCGCGACCATCTTCCTGACCACGCAGTACCTCGAAGAAGCCGACCAGCTCGCCGACCAGGTCGCGGTGCTCGACCAGGGCCGCCTGGTCGCCGAGGGCACGCCGGACGAGCTCAAGCGGCGGATCCCCGGCACCCACGTCCGGCTCCAGTTCACCACCGTCGCGGAGCTCGACACGGCCGCGCGGATCATCCCCGAGGGCACGCGCGACGACGAGGCACTGACCCTGCGGGTGCCAAGCGACGGCGGGACGAAGTCGGTGCGGGCCCTGCTGGACCGCCTCGGCGAGTACGCGCTGGACGCCGAAGGCTTCACCCTGCACACGCCCGACCTCGACGACGTCTTCCTCGCCCTGACGGGCCACACCACGGAGGTAACCGCGAAATGAAATCCCCCTCGATCGTGATGCTGCGCCGCAACTTCAAGCACATCGCCCGGAACCCGACCACGGTGTTCAACGCGGTCCTGATGCCGGTCGTGGTCATGTTGATGTTCGTGTACGTGTTCGGTGACGCGTTCAGCGTCGGTGTCGACTACGTCGACTACGCCACGCCCGGCCTGCTCCTGCTGGCCGTCTGCTACGGGCTGGGCTCCGTGGCGGTGTCGGTGAACTCCGACGCGACCAAGGGCATCATCAACCGGTTCAAGGTGATGGACGTGCCGCGCAGCGCGGTGCTCACCGGGCACGTGATCGCCAGCGTGCTGACCAACCTGCTCGCCGTCGCGGCGATCATCGGTGTCGCCTTCGCGCTGGGCTTCAGCCCGTCGGCGAGCCTGATGGAGTGGCTCGGCGTGATCGGCCTGGTGGTGCTGCTCAGTTTCGCGGCCGGCTGGCTCACGATCGCCATGGGTCTGGCGGCGAAGTCACCGGAGACCGCGGGTCTGGCCTCGCTGCCGCTGGTCATGCTCCCGTTCTTCAGCAGCGCGATCTCACCCACCGACAAGATGGGGCCGGGTGTCCGCGAGTTCGCGGAGTACCAGCCCTTCACGCCGATCATCGAGAGCCTGCGCGGGCTGCTCAACGGCGCGCCGGCCGCCGGTGACGTGATCCCCGCGCTCGCCTGGTGCGTCGGGATCGGGATCGTCGGCTACCTGTGGGCGTCCGCCACGTTCAAGAAGCGAGCGTGACCGCGACAAGCTCGGCCCAACTCGCCCCCGCACCCTCCCGCGCCGCCTCGGTGAACCCCACATCACCGAGGCGGCGCCGCGCGGCCTGCTCGATCCGGCCCACATCCGGCTGGGAACGATCCGGCAGGCCGCGCACGCCCGCGCTCGCCGCGAGCAGCCGGGCGGCCTGCTCGTACTGTTTGCGGCGCAGCGCCAGGTCCGCGATCCCGACGAGTGCCCGGGCGATCGCGAGCGGGTGCCCCGAATCGGACGCCGCCTGGATGGCCGCCGCGCGGTGTGCGCGGGCCGTGTCGAGGTCCTCGGCGAGGTAGCCGAGCAGGTCTTCCGCCATCGCGCGGATGTTGGGCCGCTGGGCGGCGTTGCCCAGCATGGCCGTCGCGGCGTCGAGCTGCCGGTGCGCCTGCTCGGCGTCGCCGCGCCAGCGGGCCAGCTCCGCCTTCGACAGGGCCAGCTCGGTCAAGGCCTCCGGCCACGCGACACGTTCGGCGTACCGCTGCGCCTCCGCCATCGCGGTCGCGCTCGACTCCTCGTCGCCGGACAGCCAGTACAGCTGGGCCTGTCGCGAGCGCATCCGCACGACGTCCTCGATGGCACCGACCTCGGTGACGACCGCGATCGCCTGCTCGTAGTGGTCGCACGCGCCGGCGAACTCGCCGCGCACGGCGATGAGGTCCGCCAGCTCGGTCAGCGCGAACGAGATCCCCCATCGCTCGCCGAGAGCGCGGAACTCGTCGAGCGCCGTCTCCAGGTACTCGCCGGCATCCGGCTCGCCGCGGCCGAGCTGGATCCGCATCTTGCCGAGCTGGAGGCGGGCGAGGGCGCGTACCCAAGGGTCGTCGTCGGTGAGCAGCGGCTCCCACGCGGACTCGAACGCGTCCGGGGTTCGCAGCATGCCTTCCAGCGCGGCCACCAGCGACACCGCCGGGTGGCGGCGCTGGACACGCTGGTTGATCCGGTACACCTCCTGGATCCACTCCGCCGCCTGGCGCTCGTCACTGGCCCGCCCGGCGGTCAGGAACCCGGTGACGTACGCGTACACCACGGCCCGGGTCTCGTCGGGCACCTCGCCGGGCAGGGCGGCGGCCGCCATGAACAGCTCGTTGCCCTCCACCTTGTGCCCGCCGAGCCACCAGTACCAGCCGGCGCCGGCGGCGAGCCGCATCGCCCCCTCCGCCTCGCCGGCGGAGAGCGCACCGCGCATCGCGGCGGCGATGTTGTCGTGTTCGCTCTCGAGGGCGGCGAGCCACTCCAGCTGCTCCGCGCGGCGCAGGTGCGGCTCCGCGGTTTCGGCGAACTCGGTGAAATAGGCGAGATGCGCGCGGCGCGCCACGTCGGTTTCGCCCGCCTCCGCGAGCCGCTGGACGGCGTACTCCTTGATGGTGCCGAGCATCCGGTAGCGCGGCGCACCCGCGCCGTCGGCGACCACCAGCGACTTTTCGGTCAGCGCGGTCAGCAGTTCCAGAACTTCCCACGCCTCGACCGGGTCGCCGGCGCAGACCCGCTCGGCCGCCTCCAGGCTCGCGCCACCGGAGAACACCGAGAGCCTGCGCAGGACCGTCCGTTCGGCGTCGGTGAGCAGCTCCCAGCTCCAGTCGACCACCGCGCGCAGCGTCCGGTGCCGGGGCAGCGCGGTGCGGCTGCCGCCGGTCAGCAGGCGGAACCGGTCGTCGAGCCGGTTGGCGAGCTGGTCGAGGGACATGGTGCGCAACCGGGCGGCGGCGAGCTCGATCGCCAGCGGCATCCCGTCCAGCGCGCGGCAGACGCGCGCGATGGTCTCCAACGTGTGCGCGTCGGTGGCGAGGTCGTTGCGTACCGCGCCGGCCCGGTCCCGCAGCAGCCGGACCGCCGGAGAGGACTCGATCTTGCCGGGGTCGGCGCCTTCCGCGGGCAGGACCAGCGGCGCGACCGGCCACAGGGCCTCGCCGGTGATGCCGAGCGGCTCCCTGCTCGTGGCGAGGATGCGCAGCCGCTGGCACTCGCCGAGTACCCGATGGGCGAACGCCGCCGCGGAGTCGATCACGTGCTCGCAGTTGTCCAGGATCAGCAACATCGTCCGCTCGCGGAGCGCGGCGATGACCCGGTCGGTCGGCTCCGCGTCGGGCGCCTCGCCGAGCAGCGCGTCCCGCAGGCTGAGCGCGGCGAGCGTCGCCTGTGCCACGTCGCCGTCGGCGCCGATGGCCGCCAGCTCCACCAGCCAGGCACCGTCCGGCAGGTCGTCGAGCAGCGTGCGCGCGGTTTCGGTGGCCAGTCTTGTCTTTCCCGTGCCGCCCGGCCCGACCAGCGTGGTGAGCCGATGTTTGGCGACGAGGTCGCGGACCGCGGCGACGTCGGCCTCCTTGCCGACGTAGCTGGTCAACTCGGCGCGCAGGTTGGTCTTCCGGGTCACCTCCCGCCGTCCCAGCTCGCCGCGCAGCAGCGCGACGTGCAACGCGGACAGCTCCGGTGACGGGTCGATGCCCAGCTCGTCGGCCAGGGTCTCCCTCGTGCGCTGGTACACGAGCACCGCGTCGGTGTCGCGGCCGGTCGCGACGAGGGCGCGCATCAACGCGGCGACCAGCCGTTCCCGTACCGGATGCGCGGCCACCAGGTCGGTCAGCTCGGTGACCAGCTCCGCGCCGTGGCCGAGGCTGATCTCCGCGTCGTACCGGTCTTCCATGGCGGTGAGGCGCAGGCCTTCGAGCCGGGTGACCGCCGCGTCGAACGCCGCACTCTCCTGCATGCCGACGTCCTGCATGGCCGCGCCGCGCCACAGACCGAGTGCCTCGCGCAGCCGGGGCAGTCGCCGCGGATCCTGGTCGTCGCGGGCCTGGGCGACCAGGCGTTCGAACCGCACGGCGTCGACGGCGTCGGGTGCCACGGTCAGCCGGTAGCCGTCGGTGTGCCCCTCGACCGAACCTTCCGGCAACGCCTTGCGCAGCCGGGAAACCAAGCGCTGCAAGGCGTTCGCCGCGTCGGTGGGTGGCTGCTCACCCCAGATCCAGTCGACGAGCGTCGCCTTCGGGACCACCCGACCTGGTTCGAGTGCGAGGGCGACCAACAGCCCGCGCAGCCGGGCGCCCGGCACGTCGGCTGAGGCGCCGTCGTCCGTACGAACCTCGAACGGCCCAAGTATCCCGATCTGCACGGGCTGATTTTGTCACGGGTGATCCGCGGGCCTGAGATCGCTGACCGTGACGTCGCGGGCGCCATCGTTACGTCCTGGTTACGACGCGACCTTGACAGCGCACCACGTCGACCGCAAGATTAACAACCAAGCGCTTGCTAGGTTAGTCAGAATATTACTGAACGCAACGAACCATACTAAAAACCCCAAACGACCGATGCTGTGAGGCAAAGGGGTAGGACGTGGCTGTATCAAGAGCAACGACGGCATCCCGGGCGGCCCGCCTGGTCGGTGTCCTGGCCGTCTCCGCCTTGGTCGCCGCCGGGTGCGGCGGCGGGGACGGCGAGACCGAAGCACCCGACAACGGCACCGCGACCGGCGCGCCCATCATCATCGGGATGGACGAGGACAGCACCGGCCCTGGTGCCTCGTACAGCACGATCGCGGGCAAGACCATCCGGCTCGCGGTCCAGGACATCAACGACAAGGGCGGCGTCATGGGCCGGCCGATCCAGCTCGTGGTGGAAAACGACGAGAGCGACCCCACCAAGGTCCCGGCCACGCTCCAGAAGCTGAGCAGCAAGGGCGCCAAGGCGCTGTTCCTCCAGAGCGGCAGCGCGGCGATCATCCAAGCCAAGTCGACGCTCACCCAGCTCGGCCTGCCGGCGATCGCGCCGACCGGCGTCACCTCCACGCTGGTCGACCCGCCCAACAACGAGCTGATCTACATGCTGGCCAACACGACCGCGGACTGGGCGAAGGTCTACTGCGGCGCGTTCCAGGCCAAAGGCATCGCCAAGATCGGCATCCTCGCCGACGACACCACGACGATCGCCGCGCTCAACAAGGCGCTGCTCGGCGCGATGTCCTGCGTGCAGGTCGGTGCCACCGAGAAGGGCGCGGCCAACGCCTCCGACCTGTCCGCACAGGTCGCCCGGCTCAAGAACGCCAACGTCGACGCGATCCTGGTGACCAGCGTGGGCGGCGCCTTCGAGGTGCTGGCGCAGAACACGCTCGCCGCTCAGCTCAAGGACAAGCCGCGGTTCTCGCTGGCCTCGATCGGCAACCAGCCGTCGTCGTGGAAGCTGGCCAACGCCGGCGCGCTCGAGGGCCTGATCTTCATGGGCTCGATCAACCAGGAGAACCCGCGCACCAAGGCGCTCACCGACCTGCTCAAGCAGAAGAACGGCGACGACTACGAGATCACCGCGTACGACGCGCAGGCGTGGGACTCGGTGCAGCTGCTCAAGCTCGCCATCGAGAAGGCCGGTGGACCGGACGACCCGGCCAAGCTCAACCAGGCGATCCAGGGCATCAGCGGATACCAGGCGGCGTTCGGCCAGGCGAGCTTCACGCTCTCGTTCTCGGCCACCAAGCACCTGGGCGCCGACGGGCTGTGCGGGCTGTCCCTGATCGAATTCGGCGCGGACAACAAGCCCAAGGGGCCGTGGGCCGCCTACCAGCCGCCCTGCGCCCCGGCCTGACTGCCGGCTCCGGGGCGGGCCACAACCGCCCCGGAGCCGCCGAGGAGTCGTGATGACGGAACTACAGCTCTGGCTCTCCGCGCTGGAGATGGGCTGCTTCTTCGGGATGCTCGCGCTGGCGTACTACCTCGTGCTGGTAGGCGCCGGCTTCTTCAACTTCGCGATCGGGCCGTACGCGATGATGGGTGGGCTGTGCACCTCCTGGCTCGTCATCGAGTACGACATGGGGGTCTGGCCGGCGGCGGCGATCGCGGTGGGCGCCACCGTCGTGCTGGCCGCGCTGACCGAGCTCGTGGTGGTCCGCCCGGTGCAGCGGCGCAGCGGTGGCGGTGAGCTGCCCGCGCTGGTCGCCGTCGCCGCCGTGCTGTTCGCGATCCAGCAGTTCGCCGGGTACCTGTTCGGCCACCCGACGCTGCCCGGGCAGAGCCTGGCCACCTTCGACCCGGTGACGGTCGGCCCGGCCACGCTCCAGCCCAGCGCGCTGCTGCTGATGGTGGCGACGGTGGTGGCGTTTGTCGCGACCGCGCTGTGGATCCGGTACACCCGGACCGGCCGGCTGCTGCGCGCGGTGGGTGACAGCACGCACGCCGCACGGCTGCTCGGCCTGCCGGTCAACCGCATCCGGCTGGTCGCGTTCCTGCTCGCCGGGGTACTGGCGGCGGTGACCGGGCTGCTGTTCGCGCCGAAGGCGGGCGTGAACTCGCTGTCCGGGCTGAGCTGGTCGGTCTCCGGCTTCCTCGCGGTGGTCGTCGGCGGCACCGGCTCGGTGTGGGCGCCGCTCGTCGGCGGGCTGCTGCTCGGCGCCGTCGAGGTGTTCGTCCCGTACTACTTCGGCGGACACTCCCATGTGTACGGTCTGCTGCTGGTCGCGTTGCTGTTCTTCGCTTTGCGGCCGCAGGGCTTGTTCGTACGGACGGTACGAGCATGACCTTTCGTTTACGCACCCCCGGTCTCGGCGGTCTCGCCATCGGCGCGGTACTGTCCGCGCTGGTGCTGGTCTGGGTCGGCTCCGACGGGTACCGCCAGACCCTCGTCACCGCGGCCGCCACCTACGCCCTCGTCGCGCTGGGCATGTACGTGCCGTACCTGATGGCCGGCTCCCTGTCGATGGCGTACGGCGCCTACGCGGGCATCGGTGGGTACGCGGTCGGCCTGCTCTCCACCAAGACGGATCTGCCGCTCGTCCTGGCCTGGCTGCTCGGCCCCGCGGCGGCGGCTCTTGTCGCGGTGCTGCTCGGCCTGGTCACCCGCCGGCTGTCCGGCTTCTTCCTGGCCGCGGTGACGCTGCTGTTCGGGATGGCGTTCACCGCGTTCCTGGTCGACGCGGAGAGCGTCTCCGGCGGCTCGGGTGGGCTGGGCAACCTGCGCGAGCTGGACATCCTCGGCTGGACGCCCTCGCACTACCAGGTCGTGGTCGGCTCGGTCGTGGTGGTGTGCGCGATCGCGTTCCTGCTCGACCGGGCCCGGCTGTCCGCATGGGGCGTCATCGTGCGGACCATGCGGGACGCGCCCCGCGCGGTGGAGGCGTCCGGAGTGCGGGTGCCGGTGATGAACCTCGTGGCGCTGGCCCTCGGCGCGGCGATCGCGGCGGTCGGCGGCGGCCTGTTCACGTATGCGGCGGGCAGCGTCACACCGGACACGTTCACACTGAACATCGTGTTCCTGGCGATCTTCATGCCGCTGATCGGCGGGGGCGGGACGCCGTGGGGCGCGGTCGCGGGCGCGGCGATCGCGGTGGAGCTGACGCTCAACTTCCCGGCCATCGAGACCAGCGGCACGCTGGTGCTGGCGCTCGGCGTCCTGGTCATCCTGCTCGTCGCGCCGCGCGGCGTCATCGGGTACGCGGACCAGCTGCGCCGCCGCGGGTTCGCACTGGCCCGGAGGGGGCGTGATGGCTGAGGACTCGCTGCTGCGGGGGCGCGGCCTGACCAAGCGGTACGGCGGCGTCACCGCGCTGGACGACGTGTCCTTCCACGTCGACGCCGGGGAGATCCTCGGCCTCGTCGGTCCGAACGGCGCGGGCAAGACCACACTGGTGGACCTGATCTCCGGCGCGCAGGCGGCGACCGCGGGCGAGCTGGTGCTGCGCGGCGCCCGGCTCTCCGGACCGGCGTCCCGGCGCGCCCGCGCCGGCCTCGGCCGGACGTTCCAGTACCCGCAGCTGGCGCTGGAGCTGTCGGTCCGGGAGAACCTGCTGCTCGGCCGGGCCGCCCGCCGCCACGCCACCGTGTGGCGGATGGCCGCCGGCGCGGTACTCGGCGCGCTGCGCCCGGATCCGCCGGCCGACCGGGCGGCGGTCGAGGCGCTCGCCGCCGAGCTGGGCATCGAGGGCCTGGACCGGCTGGCCGGCGACCTGACCCTCGGCGAGCAGCGGCTCGTCGAGGTCGGCCGGGCGCTCGGCCAGGACCCGGTCGTGATGCTGCTGGACGAGCCGTTCGCCGGGTCGGACGCGCAGGGCGTGCTCGGCATCGCCGAGGTGATCCGCACCGTGCAGCGGCGCGGTCACGCGGTGATCCTGGTCGACCACAACGTCGACCTGGTGGCCGGACTCGTCGACCGCATCATGCTGCTCGACCGCGGCCGCGTGGTGTTCGACGGCGACCCGGGCGAATGCCTGTCCAGCCCGGAGATGCAGACCGTCTACTTCGGATCGGTGCCGGACGCGGACGAGCTGGGTGAGGAGACAGGCCAGATCGGGGAGGAGGTGCAGGATGTCCGGTCGTGAGCTGAGGGTGGAAGGGCTGACCGTCCGCTATGGACACGCCAGCGCCCTCGCCGGCGTATCGCTCACGGTGCCCGCCGGCAAGGTGACCGCGCTCGTCGGCCCGAACGGTGCCGGCAAGAGCAGCCTGCTGGTGGCCGCCTACGGCTCGGTGCCGTCGACCGGCCGGATCCTGCTGGACGGGCAGGACGTGAGCCGGCTGCGCCCGGCCGCACGGGCCCGCGCCGGCATGGCGATCGTGCCGCAGGGCCGGCAGCTCTTCCCGCGGCTGAACGTCGTGGACAACCTCCAGGTGATGGCCGAACTGCTGCGGCTGCCCCGGTCGGCGGTGGACGAAGCGCTCGACCGGTTCCCGATCCTGCGTACCCGCCGGCGCAGCCTGGTCGGTGTGCTCTCCGGCGGCGAGCAGCAGATGCTGGTGGTGTCCCGGGCGCTCATGGGCTCGCCGCGGGTGCTGCTGCTCGACGAGATGACGACCGGCCTCGCGCCGCTGATCGTGCAGGAGCTGGCCCGTACCGTCGCCGCGCTCGCCAAGCAGGGCGTGGCCGTGCTGATCGCCGAGCCCGCGCTGGGCGCCACACGATCCATAGTGGACCGCGGCTACGTACTGGTGCGCGGTGAGGTGGTCGCGGAGCGGGAGGACGGCGGCCGGGCCCTGGAGGACGCCTACCGCGCGGCGATGGGCGCGGAGCGGCGCGCCGTCGGTCAGGCGGTGTAGCCGCCGTCCACGGCCAGGTGCTGGCCGGTGACGAAGCGGGCCCGGTCGCTGGCCAGGAAGCAGACCGCCTCGGCCACGTCCCGGGCGGTGCCAAACGTGCGCAGCGGGATGTTCGCGCGGGCCACGTCGAGGGCCCGCTCGTCCAGGTCGCCGGAGGCGATCAGCCGCTGCGCCATGCCGTCGGTCAGCATGCCCGGACCGACGCAGTTGGCCCGCACGCCGTACCGGCCCTCCTCCACGGCCACGCCCCGCACCAGGGCCTCCACCGCGCCCTTCGGCGCCGCGGAGAGGCCGTCCCGTACCGGGAACCGGCGGGTGGCGGCCGTGGTGACCGCGACAAGACTGCCCTTCGACCGGCGCAGGTGCGGCAGCGCGGCGTGCAGCAGGTGGAAGAAGCCGAGCACGTCCTGCTCCAGCTGGTCGCGGAACTGGTCCGGCCCGACGCGGCTGAGGTGCAGCATGGGTACGTGGGGACCGGCGGCGTAGATCACCGTATGCAGGCCGCCGAGCGCCTCGCCGGCCCGCGCGAGCAGCGCGCCGCAGGCGGCCGCGTCGGTCAGGTCCAGCTGGTACGCCGCGCCGCCCACCTCTTCGGCGAGGCGCCGCGCGGCGGTCTCGTTGCCGCGGTAGGTGAGCGCGACGGCGCTGCCCCGGGCGGCGAGCAGCCGGCTCACCTCCGCGCCGATGCCACCGGTGCCGCCGACCACGAGGGCCCCGCCGGCCCGGTGGGAAAAGTCGTCCGTGGCGGCCCCGCCGGGCCGGCCGGAAAAGTCGTCACTCACCCGGCTAGGCTACCAAGCAAGCGTTTGGTAGCCTACCGGCTCATGGGGTTGAAGCTGGGCGTCATGCCGGTCCTGGAAGGGCGGGCCGGCGCCGACCCGGCCGCCGTGGCCGGCTTCGTCCGGGCGGTGGAGGAGGCGGGCGCCGAGTCCGTCTGGGCCGTCGAGCACGTGGTCGTGCCGGACCGGTACGACTCGGCCTACCCGTACGACCCGAGCGGCCGGATGAGCCTGCTGCCCGGCACCGACGTGCCCGACCCGTTGCACTGGCTCACGTTCGCCGCCGCGCACACCAGCCGGGTGCTGCTCGGCACGGCGATGCTGATCCTGCCCGAGCACCATCCCGTCCACCTGGCGAAGCGGCTGTCCACACTCGACGCCCTGAGCGGCGGCCGGTTGCTCGCCGGCGTCGGCGTCGGCTGGCTGCGCGAGGAGTACGAGGCGCTCGGCGTGCCGTACGAGCGGCGCGGCGCGCGGGCCGACGAATACCTGGCCGCCCTCCGGACACTGTGGACCGAATCGCCGGCCAGCTTCGCCGGCGAGTACGTGCGCTTCGACGCCGTGCACTGCGAGCCGAAGCCGGTCCGCCCCGGCGGCGTGCCGATCGTCGTGGGTGGACACAGCCCCGCCGCGGTACGTCGGGCCGCCCGTTACGGCGACGGCTTCTACCCGCTCGGGGTGGACCTGGCCGGCATGGCGGACCTGCTGCGCCGGCTGGCCGAGGAGTGCCGGGCCGCCGGCCGGGATCCGGCCGAGGTCGAGGTGACCGCGCGGGCGCCGTCCCGCCGCGGGGGAGTGGAGGCGCTGGCCGAGCTCGGCGTGACCCGGGTGGTGATGCGGGCGCCGATCGCGGACGCGTCCACAGTAGACAGGTACCGGCGGGAGGTGCTGGGACAGTGACGGAGCGGATCTGCGCGGGCCGGGCGGTCGTGGTGACCGGCGCCGGGCAAGGGCTCGGCCGGGCACACGCGCTGGCGTTCGCGGCGGCCGGTGCGAGCGTCGTGGTCAACGACGTCGGCGCGGCCGCGGCCACCGTGGCCGCCGAGATCCAGGCGGCCGGCGGCACGGCCGTCGCCAGCGTGGGCGACGTCGCCGACTGGGGCTACGCCGAGCGGCTCGTCGGCACGGCGGTGGAGGCGTTCGGCCGGCTGGACACGCTGGTCAACAACGCCGGCCTGGTGCGGGACCGGATGCTCGTCAACCTCACCGAGGCGGAGTGGGACGAGGTGCTGCGGGTCGACCTCAAGGGACACTTCGCGCCGCTGCGGCACGCCGCCGCGTACTGGCGGGACGAGGCCAAGGCCGGCCGCCCGGTCGCCGCTCGCGTGGTCAACACAAGCTCCGGCGCCGGCTTGCTCGGCAGCGCCGGCCAGGCCAACTACGCCGCCGCCAAGGCCGGTGTCACCGCGCTCACCCAGGTCGCCGCCGCCGAGCTGGGCCGCTACGGGATCACCGTGAACGCGATCGCGCCGTCCGCCCGGACCGCGATGACCGCCGCCGTCTTCGCCGACGCGATGCGCACACCGGTCAGCGGGTTCGACGCGATGGCACCGGAAAACGTCTCGCCGCTGGTCGTGTGGCTGGGCAGCGACGACGCCGGCGACGTGTCCGGCCGGATCTTCGAGGTCGCCGGCGGCGCGGTGAGTGTGTGGGACGGCTGGCGGCACGGCGAGGCCGTCGACGCGGGCGCCCGCTGGGAGCCGGCCGCGCTCGGCCCGGCCGTCCGTGACCTGCTGGCCAAGGCCCCGCCACCCGAGCCGGTGTACGGAGCGCGCTGATGTCCCACGACCGCTTTCGGGGCGAGGTGCGCGACTGGCTCGCCGCCCATCTGACCGGCCGGTACGCCGACCTGGCCGGCACCGGCGGGCCCGGCCGCGAACACGAGAACGTGCCGCTGCGGATGGAGTGGGAACGCGAGCTCGGCGCGGCCGGGTGGATCGGCCTGGGGTGGCCCGAGCCCTACGGTGCCGGCGCCGACGTGGCCCGCCAGGTCGCCTTCTTCGAGGAGTACGCCCACGCCGGCGGGCCGGGACGGTTGAGCCACATCGGCGAGTACCTGCTGGCCCCCACGCTCATCGCCTACGGCACCGCCGAGCAGCGCGAGCGTTTCCTGCCGCCGATCGCCGCCGCCACCGAGCTGTGGTGCCAGGGCTACTCCGAGCCCGGCGCCGGCTCCGACCTGGCCGCGGTGCGGACCCGCGCGGTCCGCGACGGCGACGGATGGCGGATCACCGGGCAGAAGGTCTGGACGTCGCTGGCGCACATCGCCGACTGGTGCTTCGTGCTGGCCCGCACCGACCCGGCCGCACCGAAGCACCACGGCCTGTCGTACCTGCTGGTGCCGATGGACCAGCCCGGCGTCACGGTCCGCCCGATCACCCAGATCACCGGCACCTCCGAGTTCAACGAGGTCTACTTCGACGGCGCCTACACCGAGGCGGCCAACATCGTCGGCGCGCCCGGCGACGGCTGGCGGGTCGCGACCGGCACGCTCGCCTTCGAACGCGGGGTCGCGACGCTCGGCCAGCAGGTCGGCTTCGCCCGCGAGCTGGACGCGGTGCTCGCCGCCGCCCGCGCCAGCGGCTTATACGACGACCCGGTGCACCGCGACCGGCTCGTCGACGCCTGGATCGGGCTCCAGGTGCTGCGCCACCACGCGCTGCGGACGCTCGACGCGCCCTCGGCCGCCGATCCGTCGGTGGCGAAGCTGCTCTGGGCGCCCTGGCACCAACGCCTCGGCGAGCTGGCCTTGGCGGCCGGCGGCCCGGACGCCCAGCAGCTCTTCCTCTTCACCCGCGCGGACACCATCTACGGCGGCTCGAACGAGATCCAGCGCAACATCATCGCCGACCACCTGCTCGGCCGCGTCTCGCGGAGGCCTTGATGGACTTCGCCTTCACCCCGGAACAGGCCGCGCTCCGCGAGGCGGTCCGCGACCTGCTGCGCCGCGACGCGACGTCCGACCGGGTACGCGCCGCCGACGGCTTCGACGCTCCACTGTGGACCAGGTTGGCCACTGAGCTCGGCGTGACGGCGCTGCTGGTGCCCGAGGAGCACGGCGGCGCCGGCGCGAGCCCGGTGGAGGCCGGCGTGGTCGTCGAGGAGGCCGGCCGCGCACTCGCCCCGGTGCCGGCCCTGTCCACAGTGGTCGCGTCCGCCGTAGCCGACCCCCGCACGGCCGCACTGATCGCCAAGGGCGCCGCCGCCACGGTGGCGATCGCCGAACCGGCCGCCGGCTGGACCTTGGACGCACTTTCCTGCACCGCCACGCCGGACGGCGACGGCTACCGGCTGGACGGCGTCAAGGAACACGTCCTGGACGGCGAGGCCGCCGACGTGCTGTTGGTGGCCGCCCGCCACGACGGCGAGCCGGCCCTGTTCGCGGTGGACGCCCGCGACTGCCGCCGCACACCGCAGGACACCCTCGACCTGACCCGGCGGCAGGCGCGCGTGGCCCTGGAAGCCACCCCCGCCACGCGCGTCGCCGCGCCGGCCGCCCAGGCGTTGGACATGTTGTGGGCCGCGCTCGCCGTCGAGTCCATCGGCGTGGCGCGCGCCAGCCTCGACCTGACGGTCGAACACCTGCGCGTGCGCGAGCAGTTCGGCGCCCCGCTGGCCACCTTCCAGGCGCTGCGACACCGGGTCGCGGACATGTTCGTCGCGCTGGAGGCGGCCACCTCGTCGGCCTGGTACGCACTGCGCGCCGCGGGCACCGCCGAGTTTCCCGTGGTGGCCCCGCTGGCCAAGCTCGTCGCGACCGAGGCCGCGTACCGGGTGACCGCGGAGGGCATCCAGCTGCTCGGCGGCATCGGCTTCACCTGGGAACACGACGCCCACCTGTACTTCCGCCGCGCGACGACGAACCTCACTTTCGCCGGCGACCCGGTCGCCCTCCGCCGCGTCGTCGCCGCCCGCGCCGGGATATAGCCGATATCGTGGCATCGCGCCAAGACGCCAGAGCCAAACGCTCTGCTGGTGTATAGCAATGACGATCCCGAGCGATTTGACCGCACCTGGTCGATGGTTCGTGTCGTAGCCTGGCAAGCATGCCGGACAGCTCGGGACACCCACAGGCGCCAATGACCGCGTCGCAGCGGCTCGCCGCCGCCCTGGGACGCCCTAGACCGGAGCCGCTGTCCGGGGAGCGGCTGCGAGACTTCGAGCGCCGGCAGGACGAGGTCGACGCGGAGATCGAGCGGCGGTACGGGCCGCGCCGGTCGGCGTGAGGCACCGGCCGCCGCGGGTCCTGGATTCGTCCGCGATCATCGCCCTCTTCAACGGGCATCCCGCGCTCGACCGACTGCTCGACCTCGCCGAGCGTGGCAGGGTAAACCTGCTGATGCCGACCACGGCGATAGCCGATGCCGAGGCCGTGGTCCAGCATGGGACACCAGGCTGGGAGCCGATCCTCCTCACCGGTGGCGTCCGGTCCCTGCCGTTGGCTGAGCACACCGCGATCGAGATCGGCGGCTGGCCGGGCGACCTCGCGGTCCGCCATGCGGTGCATGAGGCTGACGCGTCGCGCGCCGCAGTCGTGACGACGGAGCCGGGGATGTACAAGGGGCTGCGGGTCTTCCTACTCGTCGTCTGATTCAGCGGGCCGCGGCGCTCACCCAGGCGGGGTGTTGGCCGCCGCCGTCGACGAGGAGGTTGGCGCCGGTCACGTAGGCGGCCAGCGGGGAGCACAGCAGCAGGCAGGCGCCGGCGATGTCGTCGGGAGTGGCCATCCGGCCCAGCGGCACCGTCGCCGCGACCGCGTCCAGGGCGTGTTCGTCGCCGTAGTGTTCGGCGGTTTCCTCGGTGCGTACCAGGCCGGCGGTCAGGCAGTTGACCCGGACCGCGGGGGCCCACTCGGCGGCCAGGGCCTGGGTGAGCACGCCGAGGCCGGCCTTCGCGGCGGCGTACACGGCGGTGCCGGGCGCGGGGCGCAGTGCGGAGACGCTGCCGATGTTGATGATGTGGCCGCCACCGTCCTGGCCCCGCATCACCGCGTTGGCCGCCTGTGCCACGAAGAACGGCGCCAGCAGGTTGAGCCGGACGACGGCGGTGGCGAGGTTGGGGGAGGCGGTGGCGGCGGGCGCGACGGGGGAGCCGCCGGCGTTGTTGACGGCCAGGTCGAGCCGGCCGAATAGGCGGACCGCCTCGTCGACGAGACCGGCGGCCTGCGCGGGGTCGCGGACGTCCGCGGCGTGAAACGCCACGCCTTCGGGGAGGTCGGTCGGCGCCGACCGGCCGCAGACGAGGACCTGGGCGCCGGCCGCCCGCAGCCGTGCCGCGATCGCCCGTCCGATGCCGCGGGTGCCGCCGGTGACCAGCGCGGCGCGGCCGGAGAGATCTACCTCAGAGCCGTTCGATGATGGTGACATTCGCGGTGCCCCCGCCCTCACACATGGTCTGGAGACCGTATCGCCCGCCGGTGCGTT
Organism: Phytohabitans sp. LJ34; assembly: GCF_052068095.1. Taxonomy (NCBI): domain Bacteria; kingdom Bacillati; phylum Actinomycetota; class Actinomycetes; order Micromonosporales; family Micromonosporaceae; genus Phytohabitans; species Phytohabitans sp. LJ34. The sequence continues at coordinate 286,069 of NZ_JBQHDG010000011.1, forward strand.
CGAGTTCGTGCAGCAGCGAGGTCATCAGTCGCGCGCCGGTGGCGCCGAGCGGGTGGCCGAGGGCGATCGCGCCGCCGTTGACGTTGACCCGCTCGGGGTCGAAGCCGGTCTCGTGCTGCCAGGCGAGTACCACTGGTGCGAACGCCTCGTTGATCTCCACGAGGTCGATGTCGTCGGCGGTGAGGCCGGCGCGGCGCAGGGCGTGGGCGGTGGCCGGGATCGGGCCGGTGAGCATGTAGACCGGGTCGGCGGCGCGCACGCTCAGGTGGTGGACGCGGGCGCGCGGGCGCAGGCCGTGCGTGGCGACCGCGGCCGGTGAGGCGACAAGCAGCGCGGCGGCGCCGTCGGCGATCTGGCTGGCGAGTGCGGCGGTGATCCGGCCGCCGTCGGTCAGCGGCGGCAGCCCGGCCATGCGCTCCAGGGAGGTGTCCCGGCGGGGGCACCCGTCGATGTCGACCGTGCCGAACGGGACGATCTCCCGGGTGAACAGCCCGGCGTCGATGGCGGTGGCCGCGCGCTGGTGGCTGCGCAGCGCGAACCGTTCCATCTCCGCGCGGTCCAGGCCCCACTTGGCGGCGATCAGCTCGGCCGCCCGAAACTGGGAGATCTCCTGGTCGCCGTAGCGCCGCTGCCAGCCGGCGGAGCCGGAGAACGGGTCGGGAAAGCCGAGCGGCTGCCCGGCGGTCATGGCCGCGGAGATCGGGACGGCGCTCATGTTCTGCACGCCGCCGGCGACCACGAGGTCGGCGGTGCCGGACAGCACCGCCTGTGCCGCGAAGTGCAAGGCCTGCTGGGAGGAGCCGCACTGGCGGTCGACGGTGACGCCGGGCACCTCCTCGGGCAGGCCGGCGGCAAGCCAGGAGGTCCGGGCGATGTTGCCGGCCTGCGGCCCGATCGTGTCCACGCAGCCGAAGATGACGTCGTCGACGGCGGCCGGGTCGACCCCGGCCCGGTCGACGAGCGCCCGCAGCACGTGCGCGCCGAGGTCGGCCGGATGCGCGCCGGCCAGCCCGCCGCCGCGCCGCCCGACGGGCGTGCGGACGGCCTCCACCAGGTATGCCTCTGCCTGCGTCACGGCGCCAGTTTACCGACCAAGCGCTCGTTTGGTAAGGTGCCGGCATGGCGGTCGACCCCACGGCGGCCCGGACGCTGCCGGCACTCGTCCGCGCGGCCGCCGAGGCCCACCCGGACCGGGAGGCCGTGGTGGACGGCGACACGCGCGTCACGTTCGAGCGCCTCGCGGTCGAGGTCGAGCGCGCCGCGGCGGCGCTGGTCGCCTCGGGTGTGCGCGCCGGCGACCGGGTGGCGATCTGGGCGCCGAACAGCTGGCGCTGGCTTGTCGCGGCGCTCGGCGTGGCCGGCGCCGGCGCGGTGCTGGTCCCGCTCAACACGCGGTACAAGGGCCCCGAGGCCGGCTACATCCTCGACCGCACGAGGGCGAAGCTGCTGTTCACGCAGGACGGCTTTCTCGGCATCCCGTACCGGTCGATGGCTGCCGAGCGCGGCGGTGAGGTCGTCGACTTCGCGGACTGGGACGCGTTCGTCGGCCGGGGGTCCACACAGGACGTTCGCGCGGCCCGCGAGTGCGCGGCCGCGGTGACGCCCGACGACGTATGCGACATCTTCTTCACCTCCGGCACCACCGGACACCCGAAGGGCGCGATGCTGGGGCACGGGCAGACCACCCGGCTGTACGTGGCCTGGAGCGAGCGGGCGACACTGCGTGCGGGCGACCGCCAGGCACTGGTCAACCCGTTCTTCCACACCTTCGGTTGGAAGGCGGGGGTGGTCGCCTGCCTGCTGCGCGGCGCCACCGTCGCGCCGCTGCCGGTCTTCGACGTGGCCGCGACGATGAGCCTGATCGAGCGGGAACGGATCACCGTGCTGCCCGGCCCACCGACGCTGTACACGTCCATCCTGGACCACCCCGAGCGGGCGCGTTTCGACCTGTCCAGCCTGCGGGTGGCGGTGACCGGCGCGACCACCGTGCCGGTCGTCATGGTCGAGCGGCTCCACGCCGAGTTGGGGCTGCGCACGGTGGTGACCGCGTACGGCCTGACCGAGTCGTGCGGCACCGCGACCATGTGCCGGCCGGACGACGACCCGGCCACCGTCGCCGCCACCAGCGGTGGACCGGTGCCGGGCGTCGAGGTGCGGGTGGTCGGCGCGAACGGCGTGCCCCAGGGGCCGGGGCAGCCGGGCGAGGTGCAGATCCGCGGGTACAACGTGACCCGCGGCTACTTCGAGGACGAGCCGGCGACCGCGGCGGCCGTGGACCCGGACGGCTGGCTGCGCACCGGCGACATCGGGGTGCTCGACGAGCGTGGCTATCTGCGCATCACCGACCGGCTCAAGGACATGTTCATCGTCGGCGGCTTCAACGCCTACCCGGCGGAGATCGAGCAGGTCGTGGTCCGGCATCCGGGGGTGGCCGAGGCGGCCGTGATCGGCGTGCCGGACGAGCGGCTCGGCGAGGTGGGCCGGGCGTTCGTGGTGCCCCGGCCGGGCGCCGCCGGCGACCTCGCCGCCGAGCTGATCGAGTACTGCCGGGCGAACCTCGCCAACTACAAGGTGCCCCGGTCCGTCGTGCTCGTGGCGGCGCTGCCACGCAACGCGAGCGGCAAGGTGATGAAGGCCGCGCTCCGCGAGTCTTCCTAACTAACCAAGCGCTTGTTAGGTTGGGTGGGTGGATCTGGGGTTCGCGGCCGGGCAGACGGTCGTGGTGACCGGGGCGGGCAGCGGCATCGGCCGCGCCATCGCCGTCCTGGCCGCCACGGCCGGGCTGCGGGTCGCCGCGTGGGACATCGCCGCCGCGGCGGTGGCCGACACCGTGGCCGGCATCGAGGCGGCCGGCGGTTCCGCGGTCGCCGTCACCGCGGACGTCAGCGACCCCGCCGCGGTGCGAGCCGCGCTGGCGGCCAGCGGACCGGCCCGGTACCTGGTCAACAACGCGGGGCCGGCGAGCAGCGGAGACCTGGCGTTCGCGCGGGCCCTCGAGCTGACCGTGGGCAGTGTCCGGCTGGTCACGCAGGAGTGGCTGGCCACCGGCCCACCCAGCGGCGCGGCGGTGGTCAACGTCGCCTCGGTCGCCGGCAACCACTTCGGCACCGCCTCCGACTGGTACTGCGCGGGCAAGGCGGCCATCGCCGGCTACACCCGCCACCTGGCGCTGACCCGCGCCCCGGCGGTCCGCGCCAACGCCGTCGCGCCCGGCCTGATCGCCACACCGCGGATGGCCGGGTTCGCCGAGACGGACCTGGGGCGCGCGGTGATCGGGCGCAACCCGCAGCGCCGCCCCGGCGCCCCGGAGGAGGTGGCCGGCGCGGTGCTGTTCCTGCTCTCGCCGCTCGCCGCGTACGTCAACGGAGTCCTGCTGCCGGTCGACGGCGGCTGGCTGATCGCTCAGTAGAGCACAGTAGACAGGAGTCTTCATGGCCGAAGCAGTCATCGTGGCGGCCGCGCGTTCGCCGATCGGGCGGGCACGCAAGGGCTCGCTGACCGACGTGCGGGCCGACGAGCTCGGCGCAGCCATGGTCTCGGCCGCGCTCGCCCAGGTGCCCGAGCTGGACCCGGCCACCCTCGACGACGTCATGGTCGGCTGCGCCCAGCCGGCCGGCGAGCAGGGGTACAACCTGGCCCGGATGGTCGCGCTGCGGATCGGGCTGGACGGCGTGCCGGGCACCACCGTCGCCCGCTACTGCGCCTCGTCGCTGCAAACCACCCGGATGGCCTTCCACGCCGTCAAGGCGGGGGAGGGGCACGCGTTCGTCTCCGCCGGCGTGGAGGTGGTGTCCCGCTACGACCGGGGCAAGTCCGACGGCTCGCCCGGCACGCACAACCCGCGGTACGCCGAGGCGGAGGCCCGCACCGCCGGGCGGGCGGAGGCCGGTGCTCCGCTGTGGACGGACCCGCGGGCCGCCGGGGCCGAGCCGGACGTGTACATCGCGATGGGGCAGACCGCGGAGAACGTCGCCCAGCTGTGCGGGGTCAGCCGGCGCGAGCAGGACGAGTTCGCGGTGCGCAGTCAGAACCTGGCCGAGAAGGCGCTCGCGGACGGCTTCTGGGCCACCGACATCACCCCCGTCACCAAGCCGGACGGCACGGTGGTCGAGCTCGACGACTGCCCCCGGGCCGGCGTGACGCTGGAGCGGGTCGGCGCGCTCGACCCGGTGTTCCGGCCGGACGGCACGGTCACGGCCGGCAACTGCTGCCCGCTCAACGACGGCGCGGCCGCGCTTGTCGTGCTCAGCGACGTACGGGCGCGCGAGCTCGGGCTGACCCCGCTGGCCCGCATCGTGTCCACCGGCGTGTCCGCGCTCAGCCCGGAAATCATGGGCTTGGGACCGGTCGAGGCGACGCGGCGGGCCCTCGCCAACGCCGGCATGTCGATCGGCGACATCGACCTCATCGAGATCAACGAGGCGTTCGCCGCCCAGGTGCTGCCGTCGGTGCGGCAGATGGGCGCCGACATCGAGCGGGTGAACGTCCACGGTGGAGCGATCGCGGTCGGGCACCCGTTCGGCATGACCGGCGCGCGGATCACCACGACACTTGTCAACGGGCTCCGGTTTCGGGACAAGCAGTTCGGCCTGGAGACCATGTGCACCGCCGGCGGGCAGGGCATGGCCATGGTGGTGGAGCGACTCTCATGAGCGGATACCTGGCCGGCAAGGCGGTGGTGGTCACCGGCGCCGGGCGTGGGCTCGGCGCCGCCTACGCCCGGCTGGCCGCCGCCGAGGGCGCACACGTCGTGGTGAACGACGTGGACGGTGCCGCCGCCCGCGAGGTGGCCACGGGCATCGGCGGCCGCGCGATCGCCGACCTCTCCGACATCTCCACATGGGACGGTGCGGGTGCGCTCGTGGCACGGTGCCGGGAGGCGTTCGGCGCGATCGACGGTCTGGTCAACAACGCCGGCATCTTCCGCCTCGCCGATCCGCTCAGCCAGGACCCGGAAGAGTTCCGGGCGGTGGTCGAGGTCAACCTGCTCGGCACCGCGTACTGCGGGCTGCACGCCATCCGCGCGATGCACGAGCAGCCGGGCGGCGGCTCCGTCGTCAACGTCACGTCGGGCTCGCACGCCGGCTATCCCGCGGTGGGCGCGTACGGCGCGAGCAAGGGCGGCGTCGCGTCGCTCACCTACTGCTGGGCCGCCGACCTGGCCGGCACCCCGGTGCGGGTCAACGCCGTCTCACCGAACGCGCACACCCGGATGGCCGAGGCCTACGAGGAGTACCTCGGCGACCGGGCCCGCGGCCAAAACATCGGCAAGCCGCCGGAGGACAACGCCCCGGCGGTGGTGTACCTGCTCTCCGAGGCGGCCGCCGGGATCACCGGCCAGGTGGTCCGCGTCGACGGGGCCGAACTGTCCATCATGGCTCACCCAGGTCTGCGACCGCCGGCCGTGGAGCTACCCGAGCCGTCGGTCGCGGCGGTGGCCGCGGTGTTCACCGACCACCTCGCCGCCCACCTCCAACCGATCGGCCTCCGGAGACCCTAGAGCCGCCGGCCGGGAGCGGTGCCCGCGGGAGCATACGGTCCACAGCTGAGACGGACGGGGGCAAATCTGCTTGTAGAAAGCTCTCTAGGCCCGGGCCGTGGTGAGGCCGTCGAGGAAGAGGGCGGTGCAGTCTTCGGCGAGGCGGGAGGTGGGGTACTCCTTGCTGGGCTTGAACCAGCGGACCGACAGCCACACCGCGTCGCGGATCAGGCGGTAGAGGATCTTCGCGTCGAGGTCGGCGCGGAACACGCCCTGTGCCACACCGGACTCGATCACCTGGAGCCAGGTGGTCTGCACCTCCTTGCCGGCGTTGCGCAGGTAGGCGAAGCGGTCGAACTGGAGGAGGTAGTTGACGTCGTTCTGGTAGATCTCGGTGGCGTGCGGGTGTGCCTCGACCACCTCCAGCGAGGCGACGACCAGGTCGTGCAGCCGGGCGCGCGGGTCGGTCTGTACGTCGAGCACCGCCTTGTACCGCGCTCGCAGGTCCTCCAGGAACGACGAGATGATCTCGTCGACCATGGCCTCTTTGGACTCGAAATGGTGGTACAGGCTGCCGGAGAGGATGCCGACCTCGTCCGCGATCTGCCGCACGGTGGTGGCCGCGACGCCTTTGGTGGCGAAGAGTGCGGCGGCGCTGGCGAGGATTGACTCGCGTCGATCGACGGGCTCTCGGGCCATGGGCTCGCTCGCAGGGATTCGTCGGGATGGGTCGATGGCTTCCGGGAGTTTACCGGTGCGCGATCGACCACTCAGCGTTCCTCTTGGTCCGCTCGCCGACCAGTGTAGCGTAACCAATCAAGCGCTTGGTATGTTGGCCGCGACGTGATCGGAAGGTGACATGGCTGACAAGCGGATGACCGAGGCCGACGTGGTGGCGGAGCTGCGCTCCGGCATGACGATCGGCATCGGCGGGTGGGGGTCGCGGCGTAAGCCGATGTCCCTGGTGCGGGCGATCCTCCGCTCCGATCTGCGCGACCTGACCGTCGTCGGGTACGGCGGTCCGGACGTCGGCCTGCTGCTGGCCGCGGGCAAGGTCCGCCGGCTCGTGTACGGCTTCGTGTCGCTGGACTCCATCCCGCTCGAGCCGCACTTCCGGGCCGCCCGGCAGGCCGGCGCCGTCGAGGTGACCGAGTACGACGAGGGCATGCTGCTGTGGGGGCTGTACGCCGCCGCCTGCCGGCTGCCGTTCCTGCCCACCCGGGTCGGGCTCGGCTCGGACGTGCTGCGGGTCAACCCCGACCTGCGCACGGTCGCCTCGCCGTACGGCGGTGAGGAGCTTGTCGCCGTGCCGGCGCTGCGCCTGGACGCCGCGCTGGTGCACCTCAACCGGGCCGACATGCACGGCAACGCGCAGTTCCTCGGCCCGGACCCGTACTTCGACGACCTGTTCTGCCAGGCGGCCGACCGCGCCTACGTCTCGTGCGAGCGGGTCGTCCCCACGCCCGAGCTGACCGCCGCCGCCTCGGTGCAGACGCTGCGGATCCAGCGCTGGATGGTGCGCGGCGTGGTGGAGGCGCCCAACGGCGCCCACTTCACCTCCTGCGACCCGGACTACGGGCGGGACGAGGACTTCCAGCGCGAGTACGCCGCGGCGGCCGCCGACCCCGGGCTGTGGCGCGCGTTCGAGGACCGCTACCTGGCCGGCGACGAGCGGGCCTACCAGGCGGCCGTGGCGGCCCGTAGCGCGGCGGTGCCGGCATGACCGCGGTGGCGGCGGCCACCCGCGCGGAGGTGTGCGTGGTGGCCTGCGCCGAGGCGTGGCGCGGAGACGGGGAGATCCTGGCCAGCCCGATCGGGCTCGTACCGACCATCGCGGCCCGGCTGGCCCGGGCCACGTTCGCGCCGGACCTGCTGCTCTCCGACGGCGAGGCGATGCTCGTGCAGGGCACCTGGGCGATCGGCGCGCCGCCGCCGGTGGTCGAAGGGTGGATCCCTTACCGGGCGGTGTTCGACCTGATTTACGGCGGCCGCCGGCACGTGATGATGGGACCGAGCCAGATCGACCGGTACGGCAACGCGAACATCTCCGCCATCGGCGACTTCGCCCGACCCACCGTCCAGCTGCTCGGGGTGCGCGGCGCGCCCGGCAACACCGTGCACCACCCGACCAGTTACTGGGTGCCCAGGCACAGCCCGCGCTCGTTCGTCGCCGAGGTCGACATGGTCAGCGGCGTCGGGTACGACCGGGCGGCCGCCGCCGGTCCGGAGGTCACCCGCTACCACGAGGTCCGCCGGGTGGTCAGCAACCTCGGCGTGTTCGACTTCGACACACCGGATCGCCGGATGCGGCTGATCTCCACCCATCCCGGCGTTACCGTCGAGCAGGTGCGGGCGGCGACCGGGTTCGACATCGCGGCGGCGGACGATGTGCCGGCCACCCGGCTGCCCACCGACGCGGAGCTGCGGCTGATCCGTGAGGTGATCGACCCGCGGCAGGCCCGCGACCGCGAGGTGCCCGGATGAACCACCCAACGAAAACGCTCCGCTTCGCTCCACGTTTCCGCCGGGGCCCGGGGTGACCGTGCGCCCGCACACCCGGATCTGCGATCTCTTCGGGGTGCGCCACCCGATCGTGCAGACCGGCATGGGGTTCGTCTCCGACGCGCGGCTGACCGCCGCCACGGCCAACGCCGGCGGGCTCGGGATCCTCGCCAGCGCCACGCTGAGCTTCGCCGAGCTGGCCGACGCGATCCGGCGCACCAAGGAGCGCACGGACGCGCCGTTCGGGGTCAACCTGCGGGCGGACGCGCCCGATATCGGCGAGCGCGTCGACCTGCTGATCCGCGAGCGGGTCCGGGTGGCCTCGTTCGCGCTCGCGCCCAAGCCGGACCTGATCGCCCGGCTCAAGGACGGCGGGCTTGTCGTCGTGCCGTCGGTCGGCGCCCGCCGGCACGCCGAGAAGGTCGCCGCGTGGGGCGCGGACGCGGTCGTCGTGCAGGGCGCCGAGGGCGGCGGCCACACCGGACCGGTTCCCACCACGCTGCTGCTGCCACAGGTCGTGGACGCGGTCGACATCCCGGTTATCGCGGCCGGCGGCTTCTTCGACGGGCGCGGGCTGGTGGCCGCCCTGGCGTACGGCGCCGACGGGATCGCGATGGGCACCCGGTTTCTGCTCACCAGCGACAGCCCGGTCAGCGACGCGGTCAAGCGCCGCTACCTCGACGCGACCGTCACCGACACCGTGGTCACCGCCGCGCTCGACGGCGTGCCGCAGCGGGTGCTGCGCTCGGACTTCGTGGATCGGTTGGGCCGCGGCGGCCGGGCCCGGCGCCTGGCGCGTGCGGCGGGCAGCGTGCTGGCGTTCCGCCGCCTCACCGGGGCCCGCCTGACCGACCTGGCCCGCGAGGGCCGGGCGATGCGGCGTTCGCACGGGCTCACCGTCGAGCAGGCGCTGCTGGCCGCCAATACCCCGATGCTGCTCAAGGCGTCCATGGTGGACGGACGCCCGGAGGCCGGCGTGATGGCCACCGGACAGGTCGCCGGGCTGATCGACGACCTGCCCAGCTGCGCCGAGCTGATCGACCGGATCATGGCCGAGGCCGCGGCCGTGCTCGACCGCCTCGCCACCCGGGAGGAACGGTGACCGCGCCGACCGGCCACGGGCTGCTCGCCGGCCGCACCGTGCTGGTCACCGCCGCGGCCGGCACCGGCATCGGGTACGCGACCGCCGAACGCTGCGCACGCGAAGGCGCGACCGTGGCGATCAGCGACCGGCACGAGCGGCGGCTGGCCGAGGCCGCGGCCCGGCTCGCCGAGGCCATGGGCGAGGAACCTGTCGCGGTGCCCTGCGACGTGACCGTCGAGGAGCAGGTGCGGCGGATGTTCGACACCGTGCTGGAGCGGCACGGGCACCTCGACGTGCTGGTCAACAACGCCGGGCTGGGCGGCGCCGCGCCGGTCGTGGAAATGACCGACGAGCAGTGGCACAGCGTCCTGGACGTCACGCTCACCGGCACGTTCCGGTGCACCCGCGCGGCGCTGCGGCACATGATGCCGCGCGGCACCGGCGCCATCGTCAACAACGCCTCCGTGGTCGGCTGGCGGGCGCAGGCGGGCCAGGCGCACTACGCCGCCGCGAAAGCGGGCGTGATGGCGCTGACCCGGTCCGCCGCGATGGAGGCGGCGAAGGCGGGAGTGCGGGTCAACGCGGTCGCGCCCAGCCTCGCCATGCACCCGCACCTGGCCAAGGTGACGACCGAGGAGTTCCTCACCGAGCTGACCGGGCGGGAGGCGTTCGGCCGCGCCGCCGAGCCGTGGGAGGTGGCCAACGTGATCGTCTTCCTGGCCAGCGACTACGCCTCGTACCTGGTCGGCGAGGTCATCTCCGTCAGCAGCCAGCATCCGTAGGGGGAGTGATGGTCGACAGCGCGGCGCTCGGCGCCACCGGCACGCCGTTCACCATGCCGGTCGAACGCGGAAAGATCCGCGAGTTCGCCCGCGCCACCGGCTCGACGAACCCCGCGTACCTGGACGAGCCAGCACCGGTCGCGCCGCCCACGTTCCTGACCACCGCGGCGTTCTGGCAGGAGGGCGACGCCGACCCGTGGCGGGCGGTGGCCATGGACCAGAGCCGCGGGCTGCACGCCGAGCAGGAGTACGTCTTCCACGGCCCGCCGCCGCGCGCCGGCGACGTGCTGACCGGCACCTCGCGGATCGTCGACGTCTACCAGAAGCGGGGACGCAGCGGCACGCTGACGTTCGCGGTCATGGTCACCGAGTTTCGTGACCACAGTGGACGGCTCGTCGCCGAGGCCCGGCTGACCGGGGTGGAGACCTCGTGACACCGCCCCCGCCGCTGGTACTCGGCCCGCTGACCCGCACCGACCTGGTGCGGTACCAGGGCGCGTCCGGCGACTTCAACCCGATCCACCACGACGAGCCGTTCGCCCGCGCCGCCGGACTGCCCGCACCGCTCACGCTCGGCATGCTCTCCGCCGGGGCGCTGGCCACCTGGGCCACCGACTGGCTGGGCGCGGACGCGGTACGCCGGTTCCGGGTGCGCTTCGAGGCGCGCGTCTTCCCGGGCGACACGCTCACCTGCGACGGGCACGTGGTGCGCGAGTACGACACGGACGGGGAGCCGCGTGTGGACCTGGAGCTCGCCTGCCGCACCCAGGCCGGCGCGCTGGCGGTACGCGGCTGGGCGACCTTCGCGGTGGAAGGGGACAACGCGTGATCGAGACGGTGGCCGGCCCGGACGGCGTGGTCGAGGTCGTGATGGACAACCCACCGGTGAACGCCCTGCCGGTGGCCGGCTGGTACGCGCTCGCCGAGGCACTGTCCGGTGTGGACGGCACCGTCCGGGCGGTGGTGCTGCGCGCCGAGGGCCGCGGCTTCAACGCCGGCGTCGACATCAAGGAGCTGAAGGCGGCCCGCGACTTCTCCGCGCTCGTCGGCGTCAACCGGGGCTGCGCCGCCGCGTTCGCCGCGGTGTACGAGTGCCCGGTGCCGGTGGTCGCCGCGGTGCACGGCTTCTGCCTCGGCGGCGGCATCGGCCTGGTCGGCAACGCGGACATCATCGTGGCCAGCGAGGACGCCACCTTCGGCCTGCCCGAGGTGGACCGCGGCGCGCTCGGCGCGGCCACCCACCTGTCCCGGCTCGTGCCGCAGCACCGGATGCGGGCGATGATGTACACCTCGGCTACGGCCACCGCCGCGGAGCTGCACGCCTACGGCTCCGTACTGTCGGTGGTGCCACGCGAGCAGCTGCGCGACACCGCGCTCGGCGTGGCGCGCGAGATTGCCGCCAAGGACCCGGCGGTGATCCGGGCGGCGAAGGAGTCGCTCAACGGCATCGACCCGTGGGACGTGCGCCGCAGCTACCGGTACGAGCAGGGCTTCACGTTCGAGCTGAACCTTTCCGGTGTGGCCGACAAGGTCCGCGACACGTTCGGTGAGCCATGACGGGTGTGGACCTGCGCGACACCGCGGCGGAGGCGGACTTTCGGGCCGAGGCCCGGCAGTGGCTGCGGGCCAACGTGCCGGCGACCCCGCTGCCCTCCGGCGACACCCGCGACGGCTTCGCCCGCCACGTCGAGTGGGAGCGGCGACTGTACGAGGCCGGCTGGGCGGCGGTCTCCTGGCCCAGGGAGTACGGCGGGCGGGACGCCTCGCTGTGGCAGTGGCTCATCTTCGAGGAGGAGTACTACGCGGCCGGCGCGCCGCAGCGGGTCACCCAGAACGGCATCTTCCTGCTGGCACCCACCCTGTTCGAGTTCGGCTCCCAGGAGCAGCGGGACACGTTGCTGCCGCGCATCGCGGCGGCCGAAGACCTGTGGTGCCAGGGCTGGTCCGAGCCCGGCGCCGGCAGCGACCTGGCCGGCATCGCCAGCCGGGCCGAGCGGACCGCCGGCGGGTGGCGGCTGTCCGGGCAGAAGACGTGGACCACGCGCGGCGCGTTCTGCACCCACCTGTTTGGACTGTTCCGGTCCGACCCGTCCGCCGGCCGGCACCGGGGCCTGACCTACTTCCTCGTCCCGCTCGACGCCGAGGGCGTGACGGTGCGCGGCTTCGGCCGGCTGGACGGCGACGAGGGCTTCGCCGAGGTGTTCTTCGACGACGTCTTCGTGCCCGACAGGGCGGTCCTCGGCGGTGTCCACGATGGATGGCGGGTGGCGATGGCCACCACCGGCTCCGAGCGCGGCCTGACGCTGCGCTCGCCGGGCCGGTTCACCGCCGCCGCCGACCGGCTCACCGCGCTGGCCCGCGACCACGCGCTCGCCCCGCGCCTGCGCGAACGCGTCGTGCGCGCCTGGCTGGGGGCGCGGGCCTACCAGCTCTTCACGCTCCACCAGGTCACCGAGATGCTGGAAGGCCGGCGGCCGGGTGCCCGGTCGAGCCTCAACAAGCTGCACTGGTCGGAGCTCGACATCGAGCTGCACCAGACCGCGCTGGACCTGCTCGGCGCGGAAGCCGAACGGGACGGCATGTGGAGCCGCGGCTTCATGTTCTCCCTTTCCGGCCCCATCTACGCCGGTACCAACGAGATCCAGCGAAACATCGTCGCCGAGCGGGTGCTCGGCCTGCCCCGAGCCTGAAACGGGGGATCGACATGCGGTTCGCGCTCACCGAAGACCAGGTCGCGCTCCGGGACGCGGTCCGGGAGCTGCTCGCCGAGCGCTGCCCGGCCGCCACGGTACGGGCGGCCTGGCCCGGCGGCGATCCGGCACCGGTGGAGGCGCTCTGGCGCGACCTGACCGCGATGGGCGTACTGGGCGCCGCGGTGCCCGACGAGCACGGCGGGCTTGGCCTTCGGGAGACCGACCTCGTGCCGCTGCTGGAGGAGTGCGGCCGGGCCGCGGTGCCGCTGCCGGTCGCCGAGACCGCCGCGGTCGTCGCCCCGCTGCTCGCCGCGGCCGGCCATCCGCTGCTGCCCGCGGTACTCGCCGGCCAGACCCGGGTGGCGCTCGCGGCCGGCCCGTTCACCCCGTACGGCCAGCGGGCGGAGCAGGCGCTCGTGCTCGACGGCGGCGCGGCCTGGCTGGTGCCACTGGCCGGTGCGCCACCGGTGACCACTGTGGACGGTGCACGGGCGGCGGTGCGGTCGCCCGCGCCCACCGGCGAGCCGGTGACCCGCGACCCGGGGCTGCTGCGGGCAGCCCGCTGGCGGGCCGACCTGTGCCTGGCGGCGCAGCTGGTGGGGCTGTCCCGGGCGCTGTTGGAGATGACCGTGGCGTACGTCCGCGAACGCCGCCAGTTCGGCGTTCCGGTCGGCAGCTTCCAGGCGGTCAAGCACCACCTGGCCGACGCGCTGCTGCGGATCGAGTTCGCCGCACCGGCCGTGCTGGCGGCCGGCTGGGCGCTGGCGCAGGCGGCACCGACCCGCGCGGCGGACGTCGCCGCGGCCGCGGTCCTGGCCACCGAGGCGGCCCAGACGACCGCGCGCACCGCGATCCAGTGCCACGGCGGGATCGGCTACACCGTCGAGTACGACCTGCACCTGTACGCGAAGCGGGTGTGGGCGCTCACCGCCGGCTCCGATGTGGACGGCCACCTGGAGAAGCTGGCCGGCGTGCTCGGATTGAAGGGGGCTTCATGAGTGACGAGGTGCTGTACCGGGTCGACGGGCCGGTGGCGGTGGTGACGATGAACCGCCCCCGCTACCGCAACGCGCAAAACTCGGCGATGACGTACGCCCTGGACGACGCGTTCTACCGGGCGGTCGAGGACGACGGCGTGAAGGTGATCGTGCTCGGCGGGGCCGGCGACCACTTCTCCGCCGGCCACGACATCGGCACGCCGGAACGCGACGTCCACGTCTCCTACCCGCGCCGTGCCGGCCTGTGGTGGGACCACGTCGGCAAGTCCGGGGCGGAGAGCCGGTACGCCCGCGAGTCCGAGGTTTACCTCGGCATGTGCCGGCGCTGGCGGGAGATCCCCAAGCCCACCGTGGCGATGGTGCAGGGCGCCTGCGTCGCCGGCGGCCTCATGCTCGCCTGGTGCTGCGACATGGTGGTCGCCGCCGAGGACGCGTTCTTCGCCGATCCGGTGGTCCGCATGGGCATCCCCGGCGTCGAGTACTTCGCCCACCCGTGGGTGATGGGCCCCAGGTTCGCCAAGGAGTTCCTGTTCCTCGGCGAGCGGGTGCCGGCCGCCCGCGCGCTGGAGCTCGGCATGGTAAACCGGGTGGTCCCGCGCGCCGACCTGGAGCGGTCCACGATGGACATAGCCGGCCGGATCGCGAAGATGCCCAGGCTCGGGCTCGCACTCACGAAGCGCGCGGTCAACCAGGCCGAAGACCTCATGGGCCTGCACGCCGGCATGGACTCCGCCTTCGGGCTGCACCACGTCGCCCACGCGCACAACGCCGAGGTCGGCGCCGACGCGCTGGCGGGGCACGACGCCCGCTCGATGCGGGACGCCGGCAGCCCGTCGTGACCGGCCGGTACACCGGACTCGTGGCACTGGTGACCGGCGCCGCGTCCGGCATCGGCGCCGCCACGGTGGCCCGCCTGTCGGCCGAAGGCGCCCGCGTCGCCGCGCTGGACCTGACCCCCGCGCCCGGCGCCGACCTGGACCTGCGAGCCGACGTGCGGGACGAGGAGGCGGTCCAGGCGGCGGTCGCCCGCACGGTCGACTGGGGCGGCCGCCTCGACCTGGTCGTGACCGCCGCCGGCGTGGCCTCGTACGCCCGCGCCCACACGCAAACCCTCGACGAGTGGCACCGCCTGCTCGCGGTCAACCTCACCGGCACGTTTCTCGTGCTCCGCGAGGCGCTGCCCCACCTGGCCCACCACCGCGGTGCGGGGGTGACCGTGGCCTCCCTCGCCGGGGTGCGCGGCTTCCGCTACAGCGCGGCGTACTCCGCGTCGAAGGGCGGCGTCGTCGCGCTCTCCCGGGCCCTGGCCGTCGAGTACGCCCCGGCGGGCGTCCGGGTCGCGTGCGTCTGTCCGGGCTCTGTGGACACTCCACTCAAACGCGGGCTGGCGCCGGTGCCCGACCCGGACCCGGCACTGCTGGCTCACGGCCGGGCGCTGGTGGACCCGCCGGTGGCGCGGGCCGAGGAGATCGCCGCCGCCATCGCCTACCTCGGCTCGTCCGAGGCCCGCTTCGCCACCGGCACCGTCCTCCAGATCGACGGCGCCGCCAGCGCCTGACTGGCCTCTACTGTGGACGGACGTTGTGGTTGCGGGAGAAGAGGTTGCCGGGGTCGTACTGGGCCTTGGCCTTCGCCAGCCGGCCGTAGGTCTCCGCCGGGTAGACCGCGGCCACGTCCTCTTCCGTGGCGGACGCGAGGAAGTTGGCGTAGGCGCCGCTGGCGTGCGGGGTGAGCCGCGCCCAGATCGCCGCCAGCCCCGGCCGGGCGGCCTCGACCACCGGGGTCGGGCCGACGATGGTGGTCACGAACATCAGCTCCGCCTGGCGGTGTGCGTAGGCGGTGGCGTCGGCGGGGACGCGGGACACCGCACCTCCGACGCTGCGGATGGCGATGAACGGCGTGCGTTCGGCCGCCGCGACCTCGGTGAGGATCCGCAGGACCGTGGGCACCGATTCGCGGTCGGCGAAGCCGCTGCGGGTCACCAGCTGGATGCCGGGCGGCGGGGTCAGGCCGTCCACGAGGATGTCCGGGTACGGCTTCAGCGCCACGTCGTCGTGGATGACCGTGCCGAGCCGGCGGATCGGGTCGATCGCGGCCGCGGCGAGGGTGGGGTCGTCGCCGTCGAAGGCGACGGCGACCTCGACCGGTGCCGTGGGGCCGCCGGCGAACGGGTTGGCGAGCTCCACGACGGAGGTGAGCTCCTCGGGGGCGGTGCGGAGGTAGTCCGCCCAGCCTTGGAGCACGGTCGCCGCCTCCGCCGCCGGGAAGGCGATCTTTCCGAAGTGGACACCGGTCGTCGGGTGTGCCGCGAAGTCGAACGCGGTCACGATCCCGAAGTTGCCGCCGCCGCCGCGGATCGCCCAGAAGAGGTCGGGGTGTTCCTCGGTGGTCGCGCGCACGACGTCGCCGTCGGCGGTGACCACCTCCACGGCGACGAGCTGGTCCAGCGCCAGGCCGTACTTCCTGACCTTCCAGCCGATGCCGCCGCTCAGCGTCAGCCCGCCGACGCCGACGCTCCGGGTGTCGCCGGAGGAGATCGCCAGGTCGTGCGGTGCCAGGGCGGCGGCGACCTCGCCCCAGGTGGCGCCGCCGCCGATCCGCACGAGGTGGCGGTCGCCGCCGAGGATTTCCACGGTGGCGAGCTTGCCGAGGTCGATGACCACGCCGCCGTCGTTGGTGCCGAAGCCGGGGAAGGCGTGGCCGCCGCCGCGTACCGACAACGGAAGCCCCGTGCCGGCGGCGAACCTGACCGCCGCCCGCACGTCCCCGACGCTCTTGGGTCGCAGCACGTAGGCCGGGCTACCCGCGACCAGCACCGAGCGGCTCGCTGATTCGTACTCCGCCGCACCCGGTGTGATGATGTCGCCGCCGAAGCTGTCGATCGTCGTGCTCATGGTGTTCCTTCCCCGTCTCGGAATCTGTACAAAGGCGTGACGAAACAGCCGGGCAAGATGTAAGAGCTACGGAGTGTGACGTGCGTCTCAGGCCCAGATGAGGGTCTGTGCGACCTGGCCGTCGCCGACCGGACGGTCGCCGGCGCTGGCACGCACGTCGAACGTGACGCGGCGGCCGCGGGCGGCGGCGACGGTCGCGTGCACGGTGACCCGCTCGCCGAGCACCGCCGCGCCGGTGTGCCGCACGCCGATCCAGGTGCCGACCGAGGCGGCGCCGGGCGTGAAAAGCGGCCGCAACAGGTCCGCGGCGGTGTCCTCGAGCATCGCGACCAGCGCCGGCGTGGCCAGGACCGGGTCGCGCCCGGCCACGTGGTCGGTGGTCATCCCCGCTTCGACGGTGAACTCCCGCCGCGTCTCGTCGCCGGGCGCCAGCGCGGCGGAGAGCATGCCGTCGGCCGGGCCGACCTGGGCCGGGCGCAGGCGGCAGCGCAGGTCGGCGAGCCAGGTGGTCCGGTCGCCGTCGACGAGGTCGAGCCGGAGCGTGCCGACCGCGCCGGCCCGGGCGCGGAGCGTGGCGCGCAGCCGGCCGGTGCCCGGTGTGGCGTCCGGCCCGTGCCAGACGACCTGCTCCAGGAGGGTGCCGGCGGGCACGGCGGAGGCCACCATGTCCAGTACGCGGGCGGCCAGGTGGAGCCCGGGCGGCGGGCCGGCGAGCGGGCCGAGGTCGGTGTGCTGGCCGACGGGGGCCTGCCAGATGTCCACCCGGCCAGCTTGCCACAACCAAGCGCTTGTTAGGTAGGCTGAGGCGCATGCGAAACGAGGAGGTCGCGGCGCTCTTCCCGCCGGGCACCGGGCCCGTGCCCGGCAGCGCGCATGAGCGCTTCGTCGCCGAGCGGCTCGCCGAGCTGGCCGCCGGCGCGCTGGGCGGGCACGGCGACGAGACGATCGCGCAGCGGGTGCGCCGGCACGCCACCGCCATCCCGGACCGGGCCGCGTTCGTCGCCGGCTCGCGGCGGATCACCTGGCGCGAGTACGACGAGCTCTCCGACCGCCTCGCCGCCGCGCTGCTGGAGCGGGGGCTGCGCCGGGGTGACCGGGTCGGCGTGCTGCTGCCGGACGGCGTCGCGGTGCACGCGGTGTACG
The DNA here is from genome assembly GCF_052068095.1 of Phytohabitans sp. LJ34. Taxonomy (NCBI): domain Bacteria; kingdom Bacillati; phylum Actinomycetota; class Actinomycetes; order Micromonosporales; family Micromonosporaceae; genus Phytohabitans; species Phytohabitans sp. LJ34. Next base: position 303,644 of record NZ_JBQHDG010000011.1, read on the forward strand.
TGGCCGCGCAGAAGGCCGGCGTGGTGGTCGTCGGCATCGGCCCCCGGGCGGCCCGCCAGGAGATCCGCCACCTGCTCACGGTCAGCGGCGCCACCGCGCTGGTCAGCCACGCCACCCACCGGGACACGCCGGTCGCCGAGCTGGTCGACGGGCTGCCGCTCGCGGTACGCGTGGAGCTCGACGGCGCGACCCTTCCGCCGCTGGCCGAGGCCCGCCGGGCGCTGGCGTCCGCCCGCCCGCTCGGCGTCGCTGAGGTCCATCTCCTCAACGGCACATCGGGTACCACCGGCATGCCGAAGTGCGTGGCACACAACCAAGCCCGCTGGATCTACTTCCACGAGCTCGCGGTCGAGGCCGGCGCGTTCACGCCGGACGACGTGTTTCTGAGCCTGATCCCCGCGCCGTACGGCTTCGCGCAGTGGACGGCCAGCTTCACCCCGACGTTGCTGGGCTGCCCGACCGTGGTGATGCCGCGCTTCGACGCGGCCGGCGCGCTGGAGCTGATCGAACGCGAGCGGGCGACCGTGGTGTGCTGTGTGAGCACTCAGTTCATCATGATGCTCAACTCCGCCGACGCCGGCCGCTACGACCTGTCCTCGCTGCGCTGCATGTTCACCGGTGGCGAGGCGGTCCCGTACGCGCGGGCGGCCGAGTTCGAGCGCCGCACCGGGGCGCGGGTCCTCCAGTTCTACGGCTCGAACGAGACCGGTGCCGTGTCCCGCACCACCGTCGACGACACGGTGGAGCGGCGCCTCGGCACCGCGGGTCGGGTGGTGGACGGCCTGATGCGGGTGCGGCTGCTCGCCGAGGACGGCACCGACGTCACCGCCGCCGGCGGGCCGGGCCAGGCCGCGTGCGCCGGGCCCACCACCTGCCTCGGCTACTTCGGCGACCCGGCCGCCAACGAGGAGCTGATCACGCCGGACGGCTGGATGCTGACCGGCGACGTGTGCACGATCGACGGCGACGGCTACCTGCGCGTGGTGGGCCGCACCGGCGACTTCATCATCCGCGGCGGCAAGAACATCAGCGCCGCCGCGGTGGAGGACCAGGTGGGCACCCACCCGGGCGTGGCGATGGTGGCCGCGGTGGCGGTGCCGGACGCGACGTACGGGGAGCGGGTCTGCGCGGTGATCGTGCCCCGGCCGGGGGCCACTGTGGACCTGGAGGGTCTGCGCGAGCACCTGAGGGCCCGCGGCGTCTCACCCGAAAACTGGCCGGAGCGGGTGGAGCTCGTCGCGGAGCTGCCCCGGGCCTCCGGCGGCAAGGTCGCCAAGGCCGAGCTGCGCAGGCGCCTCGCCGCGTGACACGCTCCGGCCCAGGACACCGGGTGTCCTGGGCCGGGGTGGTGCTGTGGCTGTTGGTGTTACCGGTCAGGTGATGGTGATGTCGCTGCACCACATGTAG